>NC_013851.1:3218451-3526903 GCF_000025485.1 Allochromatium vinosum DSM 180
CTCCCGGCCTATGAACAGCTCAAGCAGGTCCATGGACTCACCGACGATCAGGTCGCCTATGTCGGCGACGACATCATCGACCTGCCGGTGATGCGCCGGGTCGGGCTGGCGATCGCGGTCGCCGACGCCGATCCACGGGTGCGTGAGCTGGCCCACTGGCGCACCACGGCACCGGGCGGACGCGGCGCGGCACGCGAGGCCTGTGAATTCATCCTCGACGCCCAGGGACATCTCGAACCCCTGCTGGCCTCCTACGCATGACCCACTTCGCCGAGCGTCAGTATGGAGCACGCCGCCAGTGGCTGCTCGGGGCCGGCTTCGTGCTCCTGGGACTCGGCGCCTGGTGGCAGCTTCGCTCCCTGCCCGAGGACGATGGCGTCCGCGCACCGCGCGAGCGGCGGCCGGACTATAGCGTCCAGGGGCTCGCCGCCCTGGAGACCGACGCCAGCGGCCAGCCGAGCCGGCGTCTGAGTGCCGAGCGGCTACGCCACTATGCCGACGAGGATCTCTCCGAACTCGATGAGCCGCGTCTGGTGCTCTATCGGCCCGACGGGCCGCCCTGGTTCGCTCAGGCACGCCTGGGGCAGGTGCAGGCCGGCGGTGATCAGGTGCGCCTGACCGGCGCCGTTCGGTTCGACCGCGAGGCCGACGCCACCAACCGCCCGGTCCATCTGCAAACCGAAGCCATGGACATCTGGCGCCAGACCGGACTGGCCGAGACCGATCTGCCGGTGCGTATCGACAGCGACGGCGACTCAGTGACCGCCAACGGGATGAAGCTGTGGTACCTGGAAGACAGCTCGCGCACCAGCTTCCATGGCCGCGCCCGCATCCGGCTCTCACCCGAACCCGAACGCCAGCCAGCACCATGAGGCGTCCCATGTTCTCCAGCTTTTCCAAGTGGCCGCCGCTCCTCGGCCTCCTGCTCGGCCTCGGTCTTGGCACGCATGCCTGGGCGCTCGAAGCCGACGCCAGGCAGCCGATCTACATCGAGGCCGACGAGGTCGAGGTCAACGAGGCCAACAGCACCAGCGTCTATGTCGGCCATGTCCAGGTCGACCAGGGCAGCATGCGCCTGCTCGCCGACCATGTGACCGTCTACCATCGCGAAGATCGTCAGCCGCGTCTGATCATCGCGCTCGGCCAACCGGCCCGCTACAAGCAGTTACTCGACGACGACCAGGGCGAGGTCCAGGCCTTCGCCAAGCGCATGGAATACGACGCCGACAAGGACGAGCTGGCGCTGATCGGCGAGGGTCTGCTGATCCAGGGCGAGGATCGGCTCACGGGCGAACGCATCCTCTACGACCGGGCCAAGGCGCGTTTCCGGGCCGGCGGCGCGGGCCGGGTCAAGATCACCATCACCCCGGACGAGTCATGAGCGGTCTGCGCGCCGAACACCTGATGAAGCGCTACGGCAGCCGCCAGGTGCTCCAGGACGTCAGCGTCCGGGTCGAGCCGGGCGAGGTCGTGGGCCTGCTCGGACCCAACGGTGCCGGCAAGACGACCTGCTTCTATCTGATCGTCGGTCTGATCCAGGCCGACCAGGGCCGCATCCTGCTCGACGAGCGCGATCTCACCCGCCTGCCCATGCACGCGCGGGCGCGGGCCGGACTGAGCTATCTGGCCCAGGAGCCCTCGATCTTCCGCAAGCTGAGCGCACGCGAGAACATCCTGGCCATCCTGGAGACGCGACGCGACCTCAGGCGCGCCGAGCGCGAGGAGCGCTGCGAGCATCTGCTGGAGGATCTGGGCATCGCGCATGTCGCCGACTCGCTCGCGCTCAGTCTCTCGGGCGGCGAGCGCCGGCGGCTGGAGATCGCGCGCGCCCTGGCGGTCGAACCCTCGGTGATGCTGCTCGACGAGCCTTTCGCCGGTGTCGATCCGATCGCCGTCGGCGACATCAAATCCATCGTCACCCATCTGCGCGATCGCTCCATCGGCGTGCTCATCACCGACCACAACGTACGCGAGACGCTCGCCATCTGCGACCGCGGCTACATCATCGGCGGCGGCACCGTGATCGCTGCCGGCGAGCCTTCAGAGCTGCTGGCCAACCAGCGCGTGCGCGATGTCTATCTGGGTGCCGATTTTTCCATGTAGACTAGACTCAAATTACAGGCACCCTTATTGCTCAAATCACGTTAGACGGAACACAGCCGGACGCCAACTCGATCGATGAAGCCATCCATTCAGCTTCGACTCAGTCAGCAACTCACCATGACGCCACAGTTGCAGCAGGCGATCAAACTGCTGCAACTGTCGACGCTCGAGTTGCAGCACGAGATCCAGGAGGCGCTCGAAAGCAATCTGATGCTGGAGGAAGGCGAGGAATCCGAGCGTCTCGACGCCGGCGTGCTGGAGGACGCACGTCTGCCCCGGCTCGACGACGACCGCTTCCAGACCGACGAGACCCCGTCCGAATCGCCCCTGGAGCGCGAGGTGCGCGCCGAGTCCAACGAGATGCCGGAGGAGTTGCCGGTCGACACCCAATGGGCCGACGTCTTCGATGGCTATCTGCCGGCGACGGCGTCGGGTTCGAGCGACGACGCCGACTACGACCCGCTGCTGCACCGCTCGCGCCCGCAGACGCTCTGGGATCATCTGACCTGGCAGCTGAACCTCAGCCGCCTGAGCGAGCGCGACTTCATGATCGCCCAGGCCGTGATCGACGCCATCGATGCCGACGGCTATCTGCGCGCCGACGTCGGGGAACTCGTGGCCACCATCGACGATCCCACGATCGGCGCCGATGAGGTCGAGACCCAGATCCACCGCGTCCAGTCGCTCGATCCGGCCGGCGTCGGCGCGCGCGACCCGCGCGAGTGCCTGCTGATCCAGTTGCGCCAGCTGTCGCGCGAGACGCCCTGGCGCGATCTGGCCATCGCCGTGTGCGAGACCGGATTCGAGCACCTGCCGCGCGGCGACGTCACCGCCCTCGCGCGCCTGCTCAAGGAAACCGAGAGCGACCTGACCCGCGCGCTCGACCTCATCCGCGGACTCCATCCGAAGCCGGGCCGCTTGATCGAGGAGACGGCCTCGGAGTACGTTGTCCCCGACATCTTCGTGCGCAAGAAAGAGGGCCGCTGGCAAGTCGAATTGAACCCGGACATCACCCCCAGACTCAGGGTCAATGCCGACTATGCGCGTCTGGTGCGGCGCGCCGACCAGAGCGCCGACGGCCAGACGCTCAAGAGTCACCTGCAGGAGGCACGCTGGTTCATCAAGAGCCTGGCGAGCCGCAACGACACGGTGCTGCGCGTGGGCGCCAAGATCGTCGAGATGCAGCAGGACTTCCTCGAACATGGCGACGAGGGGATGCGTCCCATGGTCCTGCGCGACATCGCCGAGGCACTGGAACTGCACGAGTCGACCATCTCGCGGGTGACGACACAGAAATACATGCATACACCACGAGGCACCTTCGAACTCAAATATTTCTTCTCGTCCCACGTCAACACCACATCTGGCGGCGAATGCTCGTCGACGGCGATCCGCGCCCTGATCCGCAAGCTGATCGCGGGAGAATCCCCGCGCAAGCCACTCAGCGACAACAAGATCGCCGAGGAACTGGCGAATCAGGGCATCGACGTCGCACGCCGAACAGTCGCCAAATACCGCGAGGCCATGGGTATCCCAGCCTCGAGTGAGCGCAAACGCCTGGCTTGACAGGCCGTTTGAATCTTTGAAGGAGTCCAATGATGCAAATCAATCTGACGGGTCATCACATCGACGTCACCGATGCGCTGAAGTCCTATGTCGACAGCAAATTCGAGCGTCTGGCACGCCACTTCGACCACGTCATCAACGCCCATGTCGTCCTGAGCGTCGAGAAGCTCGAGCAGAAGGCCGAGGCCACGCTCCATGTCAACGGCGGCAAGGTCTTCGCCGACTCCGTGCACGAGGACATGTATGCGGCCATCGACGGCCTGATCGACAAGCTCGATCGTCAGGTCATCCGCTACAAGGAGAAGAAGAGCAGCCATCGCGGCGGAGCCGTCAAGGTGGCCGAATCCGAATGAACCCGGCCACTCCACTCCCTTGGAAGCCGTGTCTTCCGAGGTGATGGATGCAACGCCCGTCACACCTCGAGGGCCGGCACCACCGGCGTTCGAGGTGTCTTTCATCGAGACGGCACCGGCCACGTCCGTCCGCCCGAGGTACCCCAATCCATGACCAGCATCGAATGCCGGCGGCATCCTGGTTGGATCAGCCATCACCCCCTGGCCGCCCGCGCGCGCGTCAGTGGTTAGCAGGAGTTGGAGCCATGTTAGGCCCTGACCTGATCAACGAAGCCCGTATCGGATGCGGCCTCGAGATCGCGAGCAAGAAGCGCCTGCTCGAGACGCTGGCCGAGCTGCTCGCCAGCGATCATCCCCGACTTCAGACCGAAACCGTCTTCGAGCATCTGCTCGAACGCGAGCGTCTGGGCAGTACCGGACTCGGCCACGGTATCGCCTTGCCCCACGCGCGCATGAAGGACGTCGGTGAGGTGGTGGGCGCCTTCGTGCAGACCGTCCAGGGCGTCGATTACGACGCCGCCGACGGCGAGCCTGTCGACCTGGCCTTCGCGCTGCTCGTGCCCGAGGCGGCCAACGAGGAGCATCTGCGACTGCTCGCGCATCTGGCCAGCCTGTTCAGCGACCCGAACAGGCGGGTTCGACTGCGTGAATCCGGCTCGCGCGCCGAGATCCTGCGTGTCCTGAGTGCCTTCTAGGCCCATGCACCCCAGTCGATTCACATGATCGACAGCCTCCAGAGCGTCGTCGCCCAGACCGGTACCCAGCTCAAGCTGCGCTGGCTAACCCCTGAGCCCCAGCCCCCCCGCCCGTTGCGCGGGGCGGATCCGGGGCAGTCGCTGATCGGCTCGCTCAATCTCATCCATCCCAACCGACTCCAGGTCGTCGGTCCGCCCGAGCAGACCTATCTGGCGGCACTCGGGCGCACCGCCCACGACGAGACGCTCGACAAGCTGTTCGCCGACCGACCGGCGGCCATCATCCTGAGCGACGACATCGCCCCGACGTCCGATCTGCTGGAGCGCGCCCGCGCCACCCGGACGCCGTTGCTCGGCTCCACGCTGGGCGATCAGGAACTCATCAACCATCTGCGCTACTTCCTCACCCAGGCCCTGGCCGAGCGCAAGACCATCCACGGCGTCTTCATCGAGGTGCTGGGCATGGGGGTGCTCCTGATCGGCGCGCCGGCCGTCGGCAAGAGTGAGCTGGCGCTCGATCTCATCACGCGCGGCCACCGGCTGATCGCCGACGACGCGCCGCGTTTCGCCCGCATCGCGCCCGAGGTGATCGAGGGGAGCTGCCCGGAGACGCTCAGGGACTTCCTGGAAGTGCGCGGACTTGGAATCCTCAACATCCGCGCCATGTTCGGCGAGGGCGCGGTCCTGCGTGACAAGACGCTCAATCTCGTCGTCGATCTCCAGCCGCTGGCCCAGCCCGAGCTCGAATGCATCGACCGGCTCACCGGCAGTCTGTCGGCCATGAACGTGCTGGGCGTGGCCATCCCCAAGATCATCATGCCGGTGGCGCCGGGCCGCAATCTGGCGATCCTGGTGGAAGCGGCCGTCAGGCACCAGATCCTGCGCATCCGCGGTTATGACGCGGGCGTGGACTTCATCGACCGCCAGGCGCGCGCCATCCGCCTGGATCGGCCGGATCCCCCCGTCGCCCGAGACTGATCCCGAACCCGATCGCTCGACAGGAGGCACGCCCCATGCAAATGATCATCCTCAGCGGTCTGTCCGGTTCCGGCAAGAGCATCGCGCTCCACACGCTGGAGGACATGGGCTTTTACTGCATCGACAATCTGCCCTTCTTCCTGCTCCAGGATCTGGTGCTCGGGCTGCACGAGACGCTCGACGAGGCCTTCGGCAAGACGGCGGTCGGCATCGACGCACGCAGCAATCCCGAGGCCCTGCGCCACCTGCCCGATCTGGCGAGCGCGGCGCGCGAGCGCGGGATCGACTGTCGCGTGCTGTTCCTGGAGACCCAGCTGGAGATCCTGATCCGGCGCTACAGCGAAACGCGGCGCCGTCATCCGCTCACCAACAACGACCGCTCGCTGCGCGAGGCCATCCAGCTCGAACAGGAGTTCCTGGAACCGGTGCGCAAGCGCGCCGACCTGGTGATCGACACCACCCAGACCAATGTGCATGAACTGCGCGATCAGGTGCGTGGCTGGCTGCTGGGCGGGGAGTCGCCCCGGATCTCGATCCTGCTCAAATCCTTCGGTTTCAAGCATGGCGTGCCGCCCGACGTCGATTTCGTGCTCGACGTGCGCTGTCTGCCCAATCCGCACTGGGAGACCGAACTGAGGATGCTCACCGGACTCGATCCCGAGGTCGCGCGCTTCCTGGAGTCCAGCGCCGAGGCGCTGAACATGCGCGCCGACATCCTCACCTTCTTCGAGCGCTGGATCCCGCGTTTCGAGACCGACGGACGCAGCTATCTGACCATCGCCATCGGCTGCACCGGCGGCCAGCATCGCTCGGTCTACATGACCGAACGGCTCGGCGAGCACCTGGAGTCGCTTGGCCACAAGGTCATCGTCCGCCACCGGGAACTGGCGTGAGCGTCGGTGTTCTGCTCGTCACCCATCGTTCGCTCGGAATGGATCTGCTGCGCATCGCCGGCGAGATCCTCGGCCAGACACCGGTCGGGGTCGCCTGCTGCGAGGTGATCAACGACACGCCGCCCGAGGAGATCCTCCGTCACTGCCAGCAGCTGGCCGCGACCATCGATCAGGGCGAGGGTGTACTGGTGCTGACCGACCTCTATGGCGCCACGCCGGCCAACATCGCGTATGCGTTCGCCGGCGCGCATGCGCACGTACGCGTGGTCAGCGGTCTGAACCTGCCGATGCTGCTGCGGACTCTGAATTACGCCGCACTCGATCTCGACGCCCTGACCGAGAAGGCTCTCAGCGGCGGTCGCAATGGCGTGCGCGGCAGCGACTGAAGCGCGCTCGATCCGAATACCCTCACGCCGATTCAAACGCCTCCACAGGCGATTCAGGTACTACTCTTAGCCAGAAGGATCACATCGGATGATTCGCCAAGAACTCGAGATCCGCAACAAGCTCGGTCTGCACGCGCGGGCGGCCGCCAAGCTGGTGCAGTGCGCCAATCGCTTCGAGAGCGAGGTCACGGTCGAGCGCCGTGGCCAGAGCGTCAATGGCAAGAGCATCATGGGCGTCATGATGCTGGCGGCCAGTCAGGGAACCACGGTCGTGGTGGAGGCTACGGGCGCGGACGAACAGGAGGCCATGACGGCCATCGAGCAACTCATACTGGACCGCTTCGGAGAACCAGAGTGACCCTCGCCTTCCAGGGCATCGGCATCGGCACCCCGAACTCGATCGCACTGGGTCCGGCCTTCGTCGACATCCGTGGACAGGGGGGCGTGACCCACGCACCGATCGGTGCCGATGAGATCCAGGACGAGATCGCCCGTTTCGATCTGGCGGTCGAGGCCGCGCGCGGCGCGCTCAAGCGGGTACATGCCCAGATCCCGCCGGACACGCCGATCGAGATCGTCGAGTTCATCGACACCCATCTGCTGATGCTGGAGGATACGGCGCTCATCGACGGCGTGCGCCATATCGTGGCCGAGCAGCTGTGCACCGCCGAATGGGCGCTGCAACGCCAGCGCGATACCCTGATCGCGGTCTTCGACCGCATGGACGATCCCTATCTGCGCACGCGCCGCGACGACATCGAGCACGTGGTGCGCCAGATCCAGATCTTCCTGCGCGGCGAGCCGAGCGAACCGATGCTCGCCGAGCGGGATCTGGCCGGTCATGTCGTGGTCGCGCGCGACCTGATGCCGGCCGATGCCATCCTGCTGCATCATCGCGGTGCCGTGGCCTTCGTCACCGAGTACGGCGGTCCCATGTCGCATACCGCGATCCTGGCGCGCAGTCTCGGCGTGCCGGCGGTCATGGGGCTGCACGACATCAGCCGCTATCTGCGCGCCGGAGAGTTGCTGATCGTCGACAGCGCGAGCGGGACGGTCATCGCCAATGCCGACGCGCAACTCGTCGCCGACTACCGTCGGCGACTGCGCGAGATCCAGGTGCGCCAGAGCCGACTGCGCACGCTCGTCGACCGTCCGGCCCGCACGCGCGATGGCGTGGAGATCCGGCTCCAGGCCAATCTGGAGCTGGCCGAGGACGTCGAGCTGGCCAAGGCCAATGGGGCGCACGGAGTCGGACTCTATCGCACCGAGTTCCTCTACATGAACCGCGCCGACCTGCCGGACGAAGAGGAACACCTGGCCAACTACAGCGCCATGCTGGCCGATCTCGACGGCCGGCCCATCACCATCCGCACGCTCGATCTCGGGGTCGACAAGCACAGCGAGGCCCTGGCCCGGCCCGGCTCGAACGTCAGCAATCCGGCGTTCGGACTGCGCGCCATCCGGCTCTGCTTGAAGGAGCCGGAACTGTTCCGGCCCCAGGTGCGCGCCATCCTGCGCGCCTCGGCGCTCGGCCCGGTGCGGCTGATGCTGCCGCTCGTCACCAGCGTCCACGAACTCGACCGCGCCCTGGCCATCATCGCCGAGCTCAAACGCCAGCTCGACCGCGACGGACTGGACTATGACGACGCCATGCCGATCGGGGCCATGATCGAGGTGCCCGCCGCCGCGCTCACCGCGCACGCCATCGCGCGCCGGATGGATTTCCTGTCGATCGGCACCAATGACCTGATCCAGTACACCCTGGCCATCGACCGCCTGGACGATGCGGTCAACGACCTCTTCGACCCGGCGCATCCGGCCATCCTGCGTCTGATCCGGCTCACCATCGAGGCCGGACGCGCGCTCGACGTCCCGGTCGGGATGTGCGGCGAGATGGCCGGCGATCCGCGCTTCACCCGGCTGCTGCTCGGCATGGGACTGCGCGAGTTCAGCATGCAGCCCGGCGCCCTGCTCGACTCGGATGCCGACACCCTGGCCAGACGCGCCGACCGGCTCTTCGCTCGACTCGACGAGTCCGACTCCACCGATCTGCTCGCCGCCTTCGATGCTGCCTGAACCTGCCTGCCCTCGCCGCGAACTGGTAGCATAGTCGTCTCCCGGCTCGTACCGGGCGATCCGGCCTCCCGACTCAGCGACCGCGCCAGCAGGTGACCATGAGCCTTCCCGCGACCTCCATTGCCGACAACACGCGCCTCGAGGATCTGCGTCGCGTCCTCGAACAGGGCGCGGTGCGTCAGGCCGCGCGCATGCTCAATGCCCTGCAACCGGCCGAGATCGCCCACCTGCTCGAATCGCTGCCGCACAAGGAACGCGAGCTGCTGTGGAACCTGGTCGATGCCGAATACGACGGCGAGGTGCTGGCCTATCTGCACGACGACGTGCGCGAGCAGCTCATCGCCCTGATGGATGCCGGCGAGCTGATCGCCGCCATCGGCACCCTGGACACCGACGACCTGGCCGACCTCATCCAGGATCTGCCGCTGGCCATCACGCGCGAGGTGGTCAAGTCGCTCGATCAGCAGCGGCGCGACCGGCTCGAAAAGGCGCTCTCCTATCCCGAGGACAGCGCCGGCGGTCTCATGAACAGCGACACCGTAACCGTGCGTCCCGAGATGACGCTCGACGTGGTGATCCGCTATCTGCGCCGGCTCAAGGACGGACTGCCGGACATCACCGACAACCTGATCGTGGTCGACCGCAAGGGCCGCTATCTGGGCGTGCTCTATCTGACCGACCTGCTGACCCATGACCCGGAGGACTCGGTCGCGGAGGCCATGACGCTCGATGTGCAGGCCATCCCGGCGACCTGGAGCGCGCGCGAGGTCGCCACCCGCTTCGAGCAGCACGACCTGGTGACGGCGCCGGTGGTCGACGAGGAGGGCAATCTGCTCGGACGCATCACGGTCGACGACGTCATGGACGTCATCCGCGAGGAGGCCGATCATCAGTTCCTCGGTCAGGCGGGCTTGTCGGAGACCGAGGACATGTTCGCACCCGTGATCCTGAGCGCGCGCCGCCGCGCGCTCTGGCTGGGGATCAATCTGCTCACGGCCTTTCTGGCCGCCTGGGTCATCGGACGCTTCGAGGACACCATCCAGCAGATCGTGGCGCTGGCGGTATTGATGCCGGTGGTCGCCAGCATGGGCGGTATCGCAGGCACCCAGACGCTCACGCTCGCCATCCGCGGACTGGCGCTCGGTCAGCTCACGTCCAACAACAGTCGCTGGTTGCTGATGAAAGAGCTGGCGGTGGCGGCCATCAACAGCGTCATCTGGGCGCTGGTGGTGGCGCTGATCGCCTGGGTCTGGTTCCGGGATCCGCAGATCGCGCTGGTCATCGGCGCGGCGATCAGTATCAATCTGCTGGCCGCCGCCCTGGCCGGGGCGCTGCTGCCGCTGGCGCTCGAACGGTTCGGCATCGACCCGGCGCTGGCCGGCGGGGTGATCCTGACCACTGTGACCGATGTGGTCGGCTTCCTGGCCTTTCTGGGGCTGGCGACCCTGTTTCTGCTCTGAGGACGAATCGCGCTGTTCCCCTGCCCCGCCCTCTCCCGCAAGGGGAGAAGCGGGCGGTTCGGGCGTTCACTCGAAACCGGCTGGTGCGGCCTGATGCCAGTGCGTCGCGTGCTGGTAGCGGTGGGCGACGTTGAGCAGACGGGCTTCCTGGAAGTAGTTGCCGATGATCTGCAACCCGACCGGCAGACCGTCGACGGGTTCGACCGGGATCGACATCCCCGGCAATCCGGCGAGGTTGGTGGCGATGGTGTAGATGTCGTTGAGATACATCGACACCGGATCGTCCATCTTGGAGCCGAGCTGGAAGGCGGTCGTGGGGCTGGTCGGTCCCATGATGACGTCGACCTGCTCGAAGGCGCGCTTGAAATCGTCCGCGATCAACTGGCGGATCTTCTGCGCCTTGAGATAGTAGGCATCGTAATAGCCGGCCGAGAGCACATAGGTGCCGATCATGATCCGGCGCTGGACCTCGGGACCGAAGCCCTCGGCGCGACTGCGCTCATAGAGGTCTTGCAGGTCTTTCGGATTGTCGCAGCGATGGCCGTAACGCACCCCATCGAAGCGCGCCAGGTTGGATGAGCACTCTGCCGGCGCGACCACATAGTAGACCGGCACCGATAGAGGGCTGTTGGGCAGGCTGATCTCGACGATCTCGGCGCCGAGCGCCTCGTACTCCTTGATCGCCGCCATGACCGCATCGCCGATGCGCGCATCGAGTCCGGCCCCGAAGTATTCCTTCGGCAGCCCGATGCGCAAACCGTGCAGATCGTCGTCGAGCGCGTCGACATAGTCCGGCACCGGGACGTCGGCGCTGGTCGAGTCGCGCTCGTCGAAGCCGGCCATTTCGTCGAGGATGAAGGCCGCGTCCGCCGCCGAGCGCGCCATGACACCGGCCTGATCGAGCGAGGAGGCGAAGGCGATCATGCCCCAGCGCGAGCAGCGTCCATAGGTCGGCTTGATGCCGGTGACGCCGCACAGCGCCGCCGGCTGACGGATCGATCCGCCGGTGTCGCTGGCGGTCGCCGCCGCGCACAGCCGTGCGGCCACCGCCGCCGCCGAGCCGCCCGAGGAACCGCCCGGCACGCGAGCCGCGTCCCAGGGATTCCTGACCGGGCCATACCAGCTCGTCTCGTTACTCGACCCCATGGCGAACTCGTCCATGTTGGTCTTGCCCAACACCACGGCACCGGCCGCCGCCAGCCGCTCGACGATGGTCGCATCATAGGGCGCGACGAAGCCGTCGAGCATGCGCGAGCCGCAGCTGGTCTTGAGTCCTTGGGTACAGAAGATGTCCTTGTGCGCGATCGGGATGCCGGTCAGCGGCCCGGCCTCGCCGGATCTGAGCGTCTGGTCGGCACGCTCGGCCGTCGCGAGCGCCGATTCGGCCGCCACCGTGATGAAGGAGTTCAGCGCCGGATCGAGCCGCGCGATGCGCTCCAGATAATGCCGGGTCAGCTCGACGCTGGAATAGGTACGCAGCCGCAGATCCGCGGCCATTTGAGCGATCGATTTGTTCTGCATCAGTCGATGACCTTCGGAACCAGATAGAGTCCGCCCTCGGTCAGGGGGGCGATGGACTGGAAGCGTTCGCGCCGGTTCGGCTCACGGGGAACGTCCGGGCGCAGACGCTGGGCCATGTGCAGCGGATGGGCCATGGGCTCGACGCCTGAGGTGTCGACCGCATCCATCTGGGCGACCAGATCGAGGATGTTGGTGAGGTCCGTGGCATAGCGCGCGCGCTGCTCGGGAGCGATGGCGAGCCGCGCCAGATGGGCGATCTTGTCGATGTCGGATGAATCCAGTGACATGTTGCAGCAGCCGTTGGCAGTAAAATGGGCGAAAATAGCACAAAAGGGCGTCCGGGCGGGCGACTCTGCCCGGCATTCCCGAAGACCGGACACAGCGGGCGCCTTGCCGATCCAAGCCCGCATTGCTAGATTAGCGCCCCAATCATCCAGGGATCCCGTATCGGAACCGAGACCCGGGCTACTCCTCTTCTGCGACGCCGCACCCATCCATGGCGTTCCTTACCACCCGGAAGGTATCTTTACCGATGTTCTTCAGAAACATTCGCGGAATGTTCTCCAATGATCTGTCGATCGACCTGGGGACCGCCAATACCCTGATCTATGCGCGCGGCCGCGGCATCGTGCTCAACGAGCCCTCGGTCGTGGCCATCCGGCACGAACGCCAGGGCGGCACCAAGACGGTGGTGGCCGTCGGCGAGGAGGCCAAGCAGATGCTCGGTCGTACCCCTCAGAACGTCACCGCGATCCGGCCGATGAAGGACGGCGTCATCGCCGACTTCACCGTCACCGAGAAGATGCTCCAGTACTTCATCCATAAGGTGCATGAGACCAGCTTCCTGCGTCCCAGTCCGCGCGTGCTCATCTGCGTGCCCTGCGGCTCGACGCAGGTCGAGCGCCGTGCCATCAAGGAGTCGGCCGCCGGCGCCGGCGCGCGCGAGGTCTATCTGATCGAGGAGCCCATCTCGGCAGCCATCGGCGCCGGGCTTTCGGTGCACGAACCGCGCGGCTGCATGGTCATCGACATCGGCGGCGGCACGGCCGAGGTGGCGGTGATCTCGCTGAGCGGCATCGTCTATGCCGAGTCGGTACGGGTCGGGGGCGATACCTTCGATGACGCCATCGTCAACTATGTGCGCCGCAACTACGGCACCCAGATCGGCGAGGCCACCGCCGAGCGCATCAAACACAGCATCGGCTCGGCCTTCCCCGGCAACGAGGTGCTGGAGATCGACGTCAAGGGCCGCAGTCTGGCCGAGGGCGTGCCGCGCAGCTTCACGCTCAACAGCAACGAGATCCTCGAAGCCCTTCAGGAGCCGCTGTCGATGGTGGTGCAGGCGGTCAAGATGGCCCTGGAGAAGACGCCGCCCGAGCTGGGCGCCGATGTCGCCGAGCGCGGTATCGTACTGACCGGCGGCGGTTCGCTGCTGCGCGGTTTCGACCGGCTGATCGAAGAGGAGACCGGACTGCCGGTGATCGTGGCCGAGGATCCGCTGACCTGCGTCGCGCGCGGAGGCGGGATGGTGCTGGAGATGCTCGACACGCAGGAGAGCGCCTTGTTCGCGACCGAATGACAACCAAGAGCGTTCGCGGACTCTCTCGCCGAGGACTGCCGTCATCAAACCTCTGTTCAACCCTGGCCCATCACCCAATGTCCGCGTCATCCTGGCCGTGCTGATGGCGCTCGGGTTGCTCGTGGCCGATCATCATCAGCACCACCTGGAACTGCTGCGCACGGCGCTCTCACTCGTCACCTATCCGTTGCAACTGGCCTCCGACCGACCCAGCCAACTCTTTCGCGAGGCCCGTGAACGCTTCGTCAGGCAGGACGTCCTGCGCGACGAAAACGCCGAACTGCATCGCGAAAACCTGCTGCTCAAGGCGCGACTCCAGCAATTCGATTCGATGGAGGCCGAGAACGCGCGTCTGCGCGACCTGCTCGGCTCCTCGCTCGACGTCGGCGAGCGGGTGCTGATCGCCGAGATCATGGCCGTCGAACTCGCGCCCTATCGTCAGCAGGTCATGCTCAACAAGGGCACCAATGCCGGGGTTTTCGTCGGTCAACCCGTGCTCGACGCCAATGCGGTGATGGGGCAGGTCATCCGCACCAATCCGTTCTCTTCAGTGGTCCTGCTGATCACCGACTCGGATCATGCGCTACCGGTCGAGGTCAATCGCAACGGACTGCGCACCATCGCCGCCGGCACCGGTCCCAATCAGGATCTCGAACTGCTCTATATCCCCAAGAACGCCGACATCCAGGTCGATGATCTGTTAGTGACCTCGGGAATGGACGGACGCTTTCCCGCCGGCTATCCGGTAGCACGGGTCAAGACCGTGCGCCAGGATCCGGACAACCCCTTCACCACCGTCCTGGCCGCGCCCACGGCCCGGCTCGATCGCAGCCGCGAAGTCCTGCTGGTCTGGAATCTGAACGAGACCTCACGCCTGCAGGCCCTGACCGCCGAGGCCCTCCAGCCCAGGGACATGCCGCAGTGAAGACCGTCAAGAAGCGCGCGAGCAAACCGTCCTACAAGCCCCGTCAGCCCTTCTGGCCGATCGCGCTCTCACTCACGCTGGCGATGTACCTGACCATCCTGCCGCTGTCGGACTGGCCCTGGGACTACCGCCCACCCTGGACCGTGCTGGCCATCCTCTTCTGGTGCTTTGCCACACCGCGCCGGGTCGGCATCTTCACGGGGTTCGTGGTCGGCCTGATGCTCGACGTGCTCACCGGCGCCCTGCTCGGTCAGCACGCGCTGTCCCTCTCGGTCACGGCCTATCTGGCGCTGGTGCTGCGCCCGCGCATCCGCATCTTTCCACCGTGGCAGCAGGCCTTCTTCGTGGCGCTGATCCTGTTGACCGAGCGACTGCTGACCCTCTGGATCATCGGCGCGACCGGGCAACCGATGCCGGCCCTGACCTACTGGATCTCGGCGCTGGTCGGTCTGGCCTTCTGGCCGATCATGGCCTGGCTGCTGGTGCCTTTCGAACGCCGCCTGGGGTTGGGTTGAGCGATATGCTCGAAAGCAGTCTGGAGGATCGCCAGCGCGAACAGCGTCTGGTCAGGACGCGCGCCATCGTGGCGGGCGTGTTCGTCGTCCTTGGGCTGAGCCTGATCCTGGCGCGTCTGTTCCATCTGCAACTGGAGCTTCACGAGCATTTCACGGTCCTGTCGACCGAGAACCGGGTCAAGATCCAGCCGGTACCGCCCAACCGCGGGCTGATCTTCGATGCCAAAGGCGTGGTGCTCGCCGAGAATCATCCGTCTTTCTCGCTGGTGATCACGATCGAGAAGGTCGGGGATCTGAAGGCCACCATCGACGAACTCAAAAAGCTGATACCGATCGAGGATGGCGACCTGTCGCGCTTCGAGCGTCTCAAACGCCAGCGCATGCGCTTTCAGCCGGTCCCCATCCGCTTGAACCTGACGTCCGAAGAAGTAGCCCGCTTTGCCGTCGACGGCTATCGTTTCCCAGGTGTCGAGGTCCATGCCGAGCTGATCCGCACCTATCCAAAGGGCGAACTCACGGCCCATGTGCTCGGCTATGTCGGACGCATCAACGAAAAGGAACTGGCGCGCATCGACAAGGGCAACTATGCCGGCACCAACTTCATCGGCAAGGGCGGCGTGGAACTGGCCCACGAGGACGTGCTGCACGGCAAGGTCGGCTATCAGCAGGTCGAGGTCAATGCGCGCGGACGCATCCTGCGCACGCTCGAGAGCACGCCGCCGGCACCGGGTCAGGATCTCTATCTCTATCTCGACATCGCGCTGCAACAGGCGGCCACCGAGGCGCTCGGCGAGAATCGCGGCTCGATCGTGGCCATCGATCCGCGCAGCGGCGGCGTGCTGGCCCTGGTGAGCACACCGAGCTTCGACCCCAACCTCTTCGTCGAGGGGATCAGCCAGAGCAATTACGACGCCCTGCTCCACTCGCCCGACAAACCGCTCTACAACCGCGCCATTCGCGGTCAGTATCCGCCCGGCTCCACGGTCAAGCCTTTCATCGGGCTCGGCGGTCTGTCGCTGGGGTTCGTCACGCCGCGCAAATCGACCTTTTGTCCGGGTTACTTCTCGCTGCCGGGCCAGAAGCACCGCTTCCGCTGCTGGCGGCGCGGCGGACATGGCACGGTCGATCTGGAGCTGGGCATCGTGCAATCCTGCGATGTCTATTTCTACTGGCTGGCCAACCAGATGGGAGTCGACAAACTCCACGCTTTCCTTTCGGAATTCGGTTTCGGTTCGCGAACCGGCGTCGACGTCTCGGGCGAGCTGCCCGGACTCCTCCCGTCGCGCGAATGGAAGGAGCGCGTACGCAAACAGCCATGGTATCCGGGCGAGACGCTCATCATGGGCATCGGTCAGGGCTATTTCCTGGCCACGCCCATGCAACTGGCGGCGGCCACCGCCGCCCTGGCCAACAAGGGGCACTTCATCCAGCCGCGACTGGCCTATGCGCGACGTGTGCCGGGGGCCGACGTGGCGACCGTCTTCCCCACGGTTGCACGTCAGATCCAGATCACCAATCCGGGCGATTGGGACATCGCCATCGAGGACATGGCCAAGGTCGTGGAGAGCCAGCGCGGAACAGCCAAGCGCATCCACTCCAACGACTACCGGATCGCCGGCAAGACCGGCACCTCGCAGGTCTTCACCATCGGCCAGAAGGAGCGCTACGACGCGTCCAAGATCTCGGAGCGTCTGCGCGATCACGCGCTCTTCGTCGCCTTCGCGCCGGTCGAGGATCCGCGCATCGCCGTGGCGGTGATGGTGGAGAACGGCGGTTCGGGTAGCGGGACCGCCGCGCCGATCGCACGCCGGGTCATCGATGCCTATCTCGGCGGCACGCCGCTACCGGACGAATCGGGGGAGACGCCGGATGGCGACTGATCCACTGTCCTCGCGGACGAACTGGGAGGTCGATGCGCCCGAGAGCGGCTGGCTGCGCCGGCTGCATATCGATGCGCCGCTCATGACCGGACTGCTGGCGCTCTGCGGCTTCGGCCTGGTAGTGCTCTACAGCGCCGGTGACCGCGAGCTGGTGATGGTCGAGCGCCAGCTCCTGCGTCTGGGCATCGCCTTCGGCATCATGCTGGCCATCGCCCAGATGCACCCCAGCCAGTTCAAGCGCTGGTCGCTGGGACTCTATGTGTTGGGTGTACTGATGCTGGTGGCGGTGCTTTTGATCGGCGACATCGGCAAGGGCGCGCAACGCTGGCTCGATTTCGGCGTAGTGCGCTTCCAGCCCTCGGAGCTGCTCAAGCTCGCCGTGCCCATGACCGTGGCCTGGGTATTGTCGCTGCGCCCGTTGCCGCCGCGTCTGTCGGTCGTGCTGCTGGCGGCGGTTCTGAGCCTGATCCCGGTCGGGCTGATCGCCAAGCAGCCGGACCTGGGCACCTCGCTGCTGGTCCTGAGCGCAGGCGTCATGGTGCTCTTCATCGCCGGACTGAGCTGGCGCATGATCACCGGACTGGCGGCCATCGCCGCCGCCGTGGCGCCACTGGTCTGGATGCACATGCACGACTACCAGCGCGCGCGCGTCATGACCCTGCTCGATCCGCAGTCCGACCCGCTCGGAAGCGGCTACCACATCATCCAGTCCCAGATCGCCATCGGCTCGGGCGGACTCTCGGGCAAGGGCTGGCTCAACGGCACCCAGTCGCACCTGGAGTTCCTGCCCGAGCGCCACACCGACTTCATCTTCGCCGTGATCGGCGAGGAATTCGGCTTCACCGGCATCCTGGCGCTGATGGCGCTCTACCTGTTCATCATCGGACGCGGACTCATGATCGCCGCGCGCGCTCAGGACAACTACGAGCGCCTGCTCGCCGGCGGCCTGACGCTGGTGTTCTTCGTCTATCTGTTCGTCAACACCGGCATGGTGAGCGGTCTGCTGCCGGTGGTCGGCGTGCCCCTGCCCCTGGTCAGCTATGGCGGCACCTCGATGGTGACACTCATGGCCGGTTTCGGGATACTGATGTCGATCGAGACCCACCGTGCCAGAAAATGAGCCGGATCATGCGTGACACCCTCTTCTTACCGCCCCTCATCGCCATCCTGCTGCTCTCACTGGCCGGCTGCGCCAGTCGCGGCGAACTCGACGATGAGGCCATCGCCCGCATCCCGGATGCCGTGCCCAAGGTCGAGCCGCTGGCCAAGTCGGGCAACCCCGAGTCCTATGTGGTCTTCGGCCGGCGCTATTTCACCCAGAAGTCCGCGCGCGGCCATGTCGAGCGCGGACTGGCCTCCTGGTATGGACGGCCCTTTCATGGCCGCCGGACCAGCTCGGGCGAGACCTACGACATGTATGCCATGAGCGCGGCGCACAAGACGCTACCGCTGCCGACCTATGCGCGCGTCACCAATCTCGAAAACGGTCGCCGTGTCGTGGTGCGGATCAACGATCGCGGCCCCTTTCACGACGGTCGCGTCATCGATCTCTCCTACACGGCCGCCGTCAAGCTCGGAATGAAGCGCCAGGGCACGGCGCGAGTGGAAGTCCAGGCGATCGATCCCAGACGCCGTTTCTGGAGCTTCCTGCCCTTCCTGGCTGACCACTCCGAGGCCGAGAGCGACACTGGCCGCCCGACCCGCGCGGCGGCTTCGCTACAAAACTGAAACACTGTGCCATTTTTGCGATTTGAGGGGTAAAATGCGCCACAATTCTCTCGCCACCCCCGAGTTTTCGGATCACCCATGAAATCAGCCATCAAGCGCCTGCTCCCGTGGTTTCTGCTGCTGCTCCCGCTCGGCCTGCCCGTCGGTGCGCAAACGACGACGCCCGCTCCTCCCGAACTGGAGGCCAAGGGTTATCTGCTGGTCGACTTCCATACGGGCAAGACCCTGGCCGAACTCAACGCCGACGAGCGGCTCGAGCCGGCGAGTCTGACCAAGATCATGACGGCCTACACGGTGTTCCGCGAACTGGCCTCCGAGCGCATCAAACTCACCGATCAGGTGTTGGTCAGCGAGAAGGCCTGGCGCACCGGCGGCTCCAAGATGTTCATCGAGGTCGGCAAGCATGTCAGTCTGGAGGATCTGCTCAAGGGCATGATCATCCAGTCGGGCAACGATGCCAGCGTGGCCCTGGCCGAATACGTCTCGGGCAACGTCGAGTCCTTCGCCAATCTCATGAACGCCCATGCCAAGCGGCTCGGCATGACCAACAGCCATTTCACCAACCCCAATGGCCTGCCGGACCCCGAGCTCTATACGACCGCGCGTGACATGGCGCGGGTCGCCGTGGCCCTGATCCGCGAGTTTCCCGAGTACTACGCCTGGTACTCCAACCAGGAGTTCACCTACAACGGCATCACCCAGGCCAATCGCAACCCGCTACTCAAGCGCGATCCCACGGCCGACGGCATCAAGACCGGCTACACCAAGGCGGCCGGTTACTGTCTGGTCGGATCGGCCAAGCGCGACGACATGCGCCTGATCTCGGTCGTGATGGGCACGCCCAGCCCCAGGGCACGCGCCGAGGCCAGCCTGGCCCTGCTCAACTATGGTTTCCGCACCTACGAGAGCCACAAGCTCTACCCCGTCGGTCAGCCGATCGAGAACCTGCGCGTCTGGTATGGCGAACAGGACACCCTCCCCGTGGGACCGGAGCGCGACGTGGTGGCCACGATCCCGCGCGGCCAGTACGACAAGCTCAGCGCACGTATCGAGAAGACCTCCGACATGAACGCCCCCATCGCTCAGGGCGACCAGCTCGGCGACGTGGTGGTGTCGATGGGTGAGGAGGAAGTCACGCGCATTCCGCTCGTCGCGCTCCAGGATCTGCCCAAGGGCGGTCTCTGGCGTCAGGCCAAGGACAGCGTGTTGCGGATGTTCTGATGGGCGATCGCACGTGAACGAACTCTATCTCAACGGCGCCTTCGTGCCGCCCGAGGCCGCGCACATCTCGGTCATGGACCGTGGATTCCTGTTCGGCGACGGCGTCTACGAGGTCATCCCGAGCTATGGCGGACATTTCCTGGGTCTGGAGCCGCATCTCGACCGGCTGGACGCGAGCCTCGCCGCCATGCGGCTGGAGGCGCCGCTCGCGCGTGAGGACTGGCGCGCGGTGCTGCGGCGGCTGATCGGCGAGCCGCCGGCCGCAGATCAGTACGTCTATCTCCAGGTGACGCGCGGCACGGCGCCCGAGCGCGATCATCTCTGTCCCGCAGGTGTGCGACCGACCGTGCTCGCCTTCGCCAAGCCGATCAAGCCGCGCGCGCCCGCCATCGCCGAACAGGGCGTCGCCTGCATCACCCATCCCGACATCCGCTGGCTGCGCGGCGATATCAAGTCGATCTCGCTGGCGGCGGCGGTGCTGATGCGCCGCGAGGCCGCCGACGCCGATGCGCTGGAGACCATCATGCACCGCGACGGCTGGGTGACGGAGGGCGCGGTCTCCAACGTCTTCGTCGTCGCCGGAGGCGCGCTCATGACCCCGCCCAAGAGCCGGCTGCTGCTCTCGGGCATCACGCGCGAACTGGCCCTGACCCTGGCGCACGAGCACGGTCTGGAGTTCGTGGAACGGCCGGTCGCGCTCGACATCCTGCGCGCGGCCGACGAGATCTGGCTCAGCAGTTCGACCCGTGAGGTGCTGCCGGTCACGCGGCTCGACGGCGAACTGGTGGGCGACGGGCGTCCGGGACTGCTCTGGCGCCGGATGGATGCCCTCTATCAGGACTACAAGGCACGGGTGCGAGCAGGCCATGTCTGACCAAACAGAAACCCTGATGACCTTTCCCTGCCGCTTCGCGGTCAAGGCCATGGGACCGGCCGGACGCGGACTGGAAGCGGTCGTGGTCGAGATCGTCAGCCGTCATGCCGAGGGCGTCGACGAGACGGCGATCTCGGTGCGCGAGAGCCGGGGCGGCAAATGGATCGCCGTCACCCTGACCTTCGAGGCCCACAGCAAGCCCCAGCTCGACGCCATCTACCAGGAACTCAGCGCCCACGAACTGGTGGCCTGGGCGCTGTGAACGCGCCGTCTCCACCGCTGCGCATCCGACATCTGGCCGGACTCCAGGACTATGGAGCGACCTGGGCAGCGATGCGCGCCTTCACCGATACGCGCGACGCCGAGACGCCGGACGAACTCTGGCTGCTCGAACATCCGCCGGTCTTCACGCTCGGTCAGGCCGGGCGTCCCGAGCATCTGCTCGCCCCCGGCGCCATCCCGGTGGTCCAGACCGATCGCGGCGGGCAAGTGACCTATCATGGTCCGGGTCAGCTCGTCGCCTATCTGCTGCTCGATCTGCGACGCGCGGGGATCGGTATCAAGCGGCTGGTGGAGCGACTGGAACAGGCGATCATTGATCTGCTGGCCGCGCACGGCATCGAGGCCGAACGGCGCCCCAACGCGCCCGGCGTCTATGTCGCCGACGCCAAGATCGCGTCACTGGGTCTGCGCGTGCGCAACGGCTGCAGCTATCACGGTCTGGCGCTCAACGTCGACCTGGACCTGGAACCCTTCGGCCGCATCAATCCCTGCGGCTATGCCGGACTGGCCGTCACCCGGCTCGTCGATCATGTCCCTGGGATCACGCTCGCCGAGACGGCTCAGGCGCTGGCCGAGATCCTGCCGCGACAACTGAGCCGACCGGACTGAAGCCGACTCAGCAGCACTCGTCCTCGATCCGGTCGAGCAGATCCAGCCCTTCGCGGTGTCCGTGGTGCTCGAACAGGGCGCGGATATAGTTGACCTGACTGCCGACGACGAACAGCTCGTCCTGCCCCATCCGCGTGATCTCATCGAGCTTGCGCTCGAAATAGGCGCTCCAGGACGAGGCCTCGGGCGCCTCGATACAGTCACGGATACAGTCCAGAACGCGACGCGCCTGCTCGTCGCACTCGATTCCCTCGAACGTGATATAGCGATCAATCTTCACGGCAGCCTGGGACACGGTTGATGATTCCTCTGTTGTCTCGAATCCGACACGACCCGGCTGGATCGGAACAGGCCAGGTCATTGATACCGGGTCGGTTTCGGTGGAGAGCCGCTACCGACCCATCATGTGCCGGAGATTCAAGCAAGAACGAGGCCGGATTCGCGTCTCAGGGCACCCGCGCCACCGGACGCATCTCCTTGTCACAGGTGCCGCCGACACTCACCGAGCGCATCGCACCCGACCCCTTGCAGGTTTCGCCGCGATCGGCGATCCGGCAATGGAGTTCGACCGGATCGCCTGAGCCGAGCCAGTTCGGCACCTTGCGATAGCGTCCGGTGCCGGCCGAGCGACAGCCGCCCGGGATGCCATAGGGCGGACAGTAATCCGGACGCTTCAGCGAGACCTTGCGCGCATCGACCAGGAAGCCCGGATAGTTGTCCTGGACGCGGACGACATCGCGATCCGGCTCCTGAGTGACCAGAAACTCTTTGAACGCATAGCCGGAGCCGGATTTGTCGCCGACCTCGATGCGGGTATTGGCGATCAGCGCGAAGTCGCCGCCCTTGCGCGCTACGGCGCCGGTCATGTACTCGACCCGGTCGTGGTTGGGGAAGCACTGGCCCATGGCCGGGGCGTGATAGTAATGGCGCGTGGTGGTCAGATCGCTCAGACTGTTGCCGGGGAAGACGGCGCGCAGACCCGAATCACCGCCATAGAGGATCTGCTCGGCATCCGGCACGGTCTGGGCATACATGGCCTGGAGCTTGGCATAATTGTCGCGGTCGGCCAGATCCGGGCGCAGATAGCAGGCGGTCAGACCCGAAATCTGGGTCAGGTACTCGTCCCAGATGTTGTACTGAGAAGGCGCTGAGGAGACGCCCTGGAAGTCGCCGGGAAAGGTACAACCCTGCTTACTCTGGCACTGGCCCACCGCACGATTGCGGATCGAGAGCACCACGATGTTGCGCTCGCAGGCGCCATAGGCATTGCAGCCGCGTCCCAGATGTCCCTCGTAGAGCGCGGTGCGCATGGCGTAATCCAGGTGCTTGGCGCGCGCGAGCGTGGTCGGCGAACCGAGATCCGAGCGCCGGGCGCTGAAATCCTCCCAGGCGCGTTCCAGAGCCTGACGGCGGCGCGTCAGGCGCGCGTTGACCGAAGCACATTCGTTCGAATCATGGAAGGCGCGCACGATGCGGTCGAGTTCACTGGTGCCGCCGGTCGAGCCGTTTCGTCGACCCGAGCGCGGCGGATCGAAGAAGGGCGCCTTCTCCAGCGCATAGAGCTCGCGCACATTGATGACGTTGCGCACGCTGGCCGGGCAGTGATGGTTGCGTACCTGGAGTTCCTTGCGTTCGGCCACGGCGCGCTTGAAGACCTCGGTCGAGGCCGGAGTCGCCGAGCGCGGGTCGACCACGACCTCGAAGCCGACATAGGGCGTGCCGTCCCTGTCGGTCAGCGGCTCGCCGTCGCGGATCATCAGACAGGGGATGACCGAGGTGCCTTGCACCAGGGTTCCGGCACGTCCGGCGGCGGTGCCGGCAGCCGCGAAGCGGTCGGCGTCGTAATAGGGGACGTCCATGGGGCCATTGAACTTGTAGACCGTCATCACGGGCGTGGCCGGAATCGCAGCCAGCAGATCGAACGAGACGAGTAGCGCGAGCGCGCCGAACCAGATACGCATGAGACTGAACCTTCCTCGATGTTGGATGCAGGGGGCGTTCTAGGCTAGGCCAAGCCGGAGTGCGAATCCACCCCCGAGTCCTTCACAGGGACCGGCATGCTTGAGAATGACGCCCTGATATGCCGTAATGCAAACTCGAATCGAGACCGTTCCGAGGATCAAGTCACCATGTCACACGCACTCAGGCTGTTCGTCGGCGTCCTGCTGATCGCCATGCACGGCCCCGTCATGGCCGACGACGATCGTCTCCAGCGCATCCGGACGGCCCAGACCCTGCGCGTCTGCATCTGGCCGGATTACTACGGCATCTCGTTCCGCAATCCCAAGACGCTCCAGCTCTCGGGGATCGATGCCGATCTGGCGCGCGAACTGGCCCGCGACCTCGGCGTCGAGGCCGAGTTCGTCGACAGCGCCTTCGCCAGCCTGATCGAGGACGTGCTCGGCGACCGCTGCGACATCGCCATGTTCGCCATCGGCATCACGCCGGCGCGTCAGCAGCATCTGCGTTTCACCCAGCCGTATCTGGCCAGCGACATCTATGCCATCACCACCCGCACCAATCGGCGCATCCGCGACTGGTCAGACATCGACCAGCCGGGCACCGTGGTCGCCGTGGCCAAGGGCACGCTGCACGAGGCGGTCATGCGCGAGAAACTCCAGCACGCCGAGTTGCGCGTGCTCGACACGCCCCATTCCCGTGAGCAGGAAGTCCAGTCGGGACGGGCTGACATCTTCATGACCGACTATGCGTACAGCCGGCGCATGCTCGACAATCACGACTGGGCGCGTCTCGTCTCGCCCACCCAGTCCGATCAGAACACCGGCTACACCTGGATGACGACGCCGGGCATCGACCAGCACGACTGGGAACGGATCGTCTCGCCGAGCGCGAGCTATCACCTCACGCCCTACGCCTGGGCCATGGCGCCGGGCGATGACGCCTTCCACGCGCGCGTCGAGCGTTTCATCACCGCGATCAAGACCGATGGCCGACTCCTGGAGGCGGCGCGCCGTCACGGTCTCGAACCCATCGTGGTGCATTGAGCCAGCCCGGCATCCGGCCGCATTCATGTCTCACAGCGAATCACAGCGACACGGCCTGATCCTGGCCGCCCTGGTCCTATTGGCGAGCGGCTGGCTGGCGGCCTTCGGCATCACGCTCTGGCGTCTGCACGACAAGGCCACCACGGATGCCTTCGCCACGGCCCGGATGCACGCACGCAATTTCGAGGATTATCTGACCAAGACGCTCCAGGTCATCGACCTGAGCGTGGGCAATCTGCCGCCGGGACAGGATCTGACCGACGACCGGGCGCTCGCAACGCATCTGACCGGATTGCTGCGTCCCTCGCCCTTTCTGCGCTCGCTGTCGATCCTGACGACGGATGGCTCGGTGATCGGCAGTTCGGATGCACGCAATATCGGTCTCAGGATCACACTGGACGGCTTCTACCCGGAGACCACTCTGGGCGGCGCCCCGCCACGCATCGGCCGACCCTGGGTGGGACGGGATCTGGCGAACGCGACCCCGAGCACGGGCCAACCACCGCCGCCGCGTGCCGCCAGCCTGATTCCGGTCATGCACCGCTTCGAACTCGACGACACGCCCTACTGGTGGCTGGCCGCACTCAACCCGGACGACTTCATCGGCCATTTCAGCCAACTGCTGCCGATCGAGGAGGGGCGCGTCCAGCTCCTGCGCTATGACGGTCTGCTGCTGCTCTCGACCAGTCCCGACGACATCCCCGGACGCCCGGATCAGTCCGGCGCGGTGCCCGCGCGGCTGGAGCGCCAGGAGCTGGGCGAGCTGGCGCAGACACTGGCCGACGGCCATCACGTCCTGACGGCCTATCGCGCCTCCAGCCGCTATCCGGCCGTGATCGCCGTCCATCTCGATCGCGGCTACATCCAGGCACAGTGGCTCCGTGAAGCGGGCCGGCTGTCGATGATCGTCGTGCCGATCCTGGCCGCGCTCTCGGCGGCCATCCTGCTGCTCTGGCTGCGCCGCCGCCGTCTCGCGCAGCAGCGCGCCGAACTGGAACGCCAGCGCCGGCTGACCTCCAGCGTCTTCGAGGCCAGCAGCGACGCCATCATGCTGACCACGCCCTCGGGCGAGATCCTCTCGACCAACCCAGCCTTCGAACGCATGACCGGCTACAGCGGCGCGGAGGCGCTGGGGCGCAATCCGCGCTTCCTGTCCTCCGGGCTGCACGACCAGACCTTCTATCGCGATATCTGGTGTGCCGTCATCACCCAGGGGCACTGGCGCGGCGAGATCGTCAATCGCCGCCGGGATGGCGAACTCTACAATGCCCTCCTGACCATCGATGCCGTGCACGACGAGTACGGCGAGCTCCAGCACTATGTCGGTGTCACGTCGGACATCACCGACCGCAAGCGGCACGAGGCCGAACTGCTGGCCGCCAAGGAGCGTGCCGAAAGCGCCGCGCGCGCCAAGACGACCTTCCTCTCGACCATGAGCCATGAGCTGCGCACGCCCATGCACGGCATCCTGGGCATGACCCAACTGCTACTGGAATCGGATCTGAACGAACGCCAGCGGCGTCAGCTCGACACCGTCAAGCGTTCAGCCGACACCTTGCTGGCCATCCTGGCCGATATCCTCGACTACACGCGCATGGACGCCGAGGAACTCCAGCTCCAGCCCGGCCCCTGTGATCCGCTCCGGATCATCCGGGACGTCATGACCGTCTACGCCCCCCAGGCCGAGAAAAAAGGACTGGGCTTCGTCCTGGACTCCAGCCGTCCGGCGCCGGGATTCGTGATCGTCGATGCACGGCGCTTGCAGCAGATACTCGACAAGCTGACCGCCAATGCCGTCAAGTTCACCCACGAAGGCGAGATCCGGCTCGCGACCTGGCTCGACACCGAGACGCCGGCGGGCGGGAGCGGCCGGCTCGCCATCTGCGTGACGGATACCGGGATCGGCATTCCGGACGCGCTGCATGAGAGCATCTTCGAGCCCTTCGTCCAGGCCGACGGCTCGCATACGCGGCGCTATGGCGGCACCGGGCTGGGTCTGGCCATCGCCCGCCGTCTGGCCGAAGCGCTGGGCGGCACCCTGAGCGTGGAGAGTGAACCCGACCAGGGCAGTCGCTTCACGCTCAGTATTCCCGTCCAGCCGATCGAGATCGGCCGCGCGTCGTCCCCATCATCGAATCCGAGCTGATCGCCCATGTCCAGTGTCCTGTCGCCTCTGACCCGTTCGAGCCGGTTCGGCGTCCCCCTGATCCTCTGGATCGGTTTTCCGGTCTTCGCCCTGCTGATGGTGCTGTGGCCGGGTCTCGATCTGGCCGTCTCCGGCATGTTCTACACGCCTGGAGCCGGATTCACGCTCAAGGGCGAGCCTTGGGAGCGTGCGCTCCATGAGTCGGTGCCTGTGCTGATGGTGGGGGTGAATCTGGCTCTGATCGCGCTCTGGTGGTTCAACCGGCGCACCGGGCGCGGCTGGCTCGGGTTCACGGGGCGCAAGCTGGCGTTTCTGCTCTGTCTGCTGGTCCTGGTGCCGGGTCTGCTCGTCAACCTGACCTTCAAGGAGCATTGGGGGCGGGCGCGGCCGGTCACTGTGATGGAGTTCGGCGGGGACAAGACCTTTACGCCGGCCTTCGTGCTCTCGGATCAGGAGGGCGGCTCGTTCAGTTCGGGACATGCGGCGGCGGCGGCCTATCTGGTGGCGGTGGCCGCAACCCTGGCCGGGCGCGGCTCGCTCTGGATGTGGCTGGTGCTGGTCTATGCGCTTGGGGTCGGGCTGGCGCGTCTGGTCTCGGGCGGGCACTTTTTGAGCGACGTGCTGACGTCGCTGCTCCTGGTGTGGATCGGTTATCGGTTGCTGGGCTGGCTCTTCTTTCCCGAGACGCAAGCGGCGAAAGCCGGCATTCGAGTTCAGTCGAAGACCACATCCTCGTAGACGGCGTCCTGGTCGCAGGAGAACTCCAGGGATTCGAGCACGAGCGGCGCATCCGAAGCCACCGGAGACAGCAGCCAGCCCTGGTCGCAACGCCGGAAGACCTCGATCGAGCGGCTACGTGAATCGATCAGAACATATTCGCGCAGGGTCTCCAACTGCCGATAGTGGGCGAACTTGGCGCCGCGATCATAGGCTTCGGTCGATTCCGACAGGACTTCGATGATGAGGGTCGGTTCGCGCTTGAGCTTGCGTTCGCCCGCGTCGGACGATGAGCAGGTGACGAAGACGTCGGGATAGAAGACGTTTTCGGAGGTCTGAGTGGCGACTTGCAGCTTCATGTCGGCCATATAGACCCGGCAAGGCGTACCACGCACATGGGCACGCAGTAGCGCGCCCATGTTCAGCGCGACGGTGACATGCTCCTCTGTCGCGCCGGCCATGGAGAAGACCTCACCGGCGATGTATTCGTGCTTGATGTCGGAGGCTTCCTCGCCCGCCAGATAGTCTTCCAGGGTCAGGCGCTGGGCTTCGGCTAGGTTCGACATGGCCATGGCTCCGTCGATCGTGGTTGGGTCTCGTCTAGGCTATCAGGATCGGCGTCGTTTTGCTGTCCCTGATCGCCGCGCTCACGTCAGATTTTGCTCCAACTCGTCCAGCACCGTCAGAGCGGCCTCGAAGTCATAGTACTCGATGGCCCGAGTCATCCGGCCCATGAGCAACCCGAGCGCACTGCCCGCCAGCAGCGGGGTCAGTTCATCGACCACATCCGCCGCCTCGGTGTCGTCGTCGAGCAGCAGAGCACGCAAGCGAGCCAGGATCGGCTCGACGACCGCACGCTCGACCGGAGCCGCACCGGATTCAGCCGATTCCGATCGATCGAGCACCGCCAAGCCGGCCAGCACAGGTTCCAGACAGACCAGCGTCTCGGCCAGAAGCACGTCGAGATGCTCGGCTGATTCACCCGCCTGACAGGCCGATTCCAGCGCCTGAGCCGCTGCCTGCACATCAGGCGCGGCGATATTGCCGGCCACGCCCTTGAGCGTATGGGCGCAGCGCGTGGCGGCCTCGGGGTCGGAGTCGAGCCGCGCCGCCGTGAAACGCACGGCAAAGTCGCCCTGACTCTCGCGGAAGCGGCGCAGAAGCTTGAGATACAGACGCGGATCATTCTGACTGATGGCCAGCCCCGCCTGGGTGTCGATCCCCGGAAGTTCGGGGATCGACTCGACCGGCGTATCCGGGATCTCGATACGGACAGCCGACGCAAACGATGGCAGAACGGCCCGTGCCGGACGAATCCACTTGGCCAGGGTCGCGAACATCTCGCGCACATTGATCGGCTTGCCGATGTGGTCGTTCATGCCCGCCGCGAGCGCCTTCTCACGGTCGCCGCTCATGACGTTGGCGGTCATGGCGATCACCGGCAACCCCGCCAGCTCCGGCTGCTCGCGGATGGCGCGCGTGGCCGTGTAGCCGTCCATCACCGGCATCTGACAATCCATGAGCACGCCGTCGAACCGTGACTCACCGGCGAGCCGTTCCAGCGCCTCGCGCCCATTGGCGGCGATCTCGACACTCAGTCCGTTGCTCACCAGCAGCTCCAGCGCCAGTTCCTGATTGAGTTCGTTGTCCTCGACCAGCAGCACATGGGCGCCGCGCAGACCGGCGATCGCCTCAGAGGATTCCTCCTGACGATTGGGCATGCGTGTGAACTGCCCGCCCCGACGACCGACGGCGTGCATGATGGCATCGAGCAGGTTCGAAGATGTCACCGGCTTGGTCAGGAAACCGGACACACCCAGCTCGACGGCCACCTGATGCGCCGCCTCGTGCCCGTAGGCCGTCACCATGATCAGGGCCGGTGCCTGGGTGATCTCGGTTTGGGCGCACAACCGCCGGATGGTCTCGATGCCGTCCATCTCGGGCATCTTCCAGTCCATCAACACCAGATCGAAGGGTTCCAGCCGATCGACGACACGCAAACGATCGAGCGCTTCACGGCCGCTCGCCGCCGATTCGACGGCGAAGCCGAAGGCCAATAGCATCTGGGTCAGGATCTCGCGCGCGGTGGCATTGTCGTCGACGACCAGAATCCGCAGCGACAATGCTTCGAGTGTCAGACGCGCGGGTTCACTGACGACGCCGGACTGCTGCCCAAGGCGCACATCGAAGCCGAACGTACTGCCCGCCCCCGGCGCGCTCTCAACCCGGATCTCGCCGCCCATCAGCTCGGTCAGACGCGTGGAGATCGTCAGCCCCAGGCCGGTGCCGCCATATTTGCGCGTCGTCGACATATCGGCCTGACTGAACGGTTCAAACAACCGCGCCTGCTGCTCCGCCGACATCCCGATGCCGGTGTCGCACACACTGAAACCGAGCCGCACCCAGTCCGCGCCCTGATCCATCACCCTGACCGAGATCAGGATCTCGCCGCCCGGCTCAGTGAACTTGACCGCGTTGTTGCCGAGATTGATCAGGATCTGTCCCAGCCGCAGCGGATCGCCGACGAGCGCCGTCGGCACCTCGGGGGGCAGATCGAACATCAGTTCCACGCCCTTTTCCTCGGCCTTGAGACCGACCAGATTCGCGAGATTGTCCATCACGTCTTCGAGCCGGAACGCGATGTGCTCGATGTCGAGTTTGCCGGCCTCGATCTTGGAGAAGTCCAGGATGTCGTTGATGATCCCGAGCAGAGACTCAGCCGAGCGGTGGACCTTCTCGATGTAGTTGCGCTGACGCGCGTCGAGTTCGGTCTGCAGCGCCAGATGCGACAGGCCGATGATGGCGTTCATCGGCGTGCGGATCTCGTGACTCATGTTGGCCAGGAAGCTCGACTTGGCCTGCGTGGCCTCCTCGGCCAGCTCCTTGGCGGCCAGCAACTCGACTTCGGCGGCCTTGCGATCGCTGATGTCGATCACGGTCCCGGCCAGATCGATCGGAGCCCCCGCCGAGTCATAGCTGGCCTGTCCCTGCTCGTAGACATGATGGATCCGGCCCTCGCGGTCGATGATCCGGTATTCGACCGTATAGGGCAGATGCCGCGACACGGCTGCATCGATCAACTGTTCGACATGCGCGACGTCATCGGGATGAATGAGGCTGGTATAGGTGCGTACGCCCTTGTGGATGAACGCGCTGGCCGGATAGCCCGATAGTCGCTCGATCTCATCGCTGATGAACAGCATGGTCCAGTCCGAGTCGATCAGACAGCGGAAGACCGTGCCTGGAATGGTGCTGACCAGATTCCGGAACAAACGCTCGCGCGCGGCCAGCTCCTCATCGATGCGCCGGCGCTCGGTGAGATCCTGGCTCATGGCGACGAAGTGCGTCACCTGTCCGCGGCGATTGGTCACAGGCGCGATCGAGACCGAGACCCAATAGAACTCGCCATCCTTTTTGCGGTTGCAGATCTCGCCGTTCCAGGTCCGGCCGCTCAGGATGGTGTCCCAGAGTTCGACATAGAGTTCCGGGGGGTTGAGATCGCTCTTGAGCAGGCGCGGATTCTCCCCGATGGCCTCCTCGCGCGCATAGCCGGTCAGCCGGGTGAAGGCCGGATTGACGTGCTCGATACGGCCCTCGACATCGGTGATCACGATGCACAGCGGGTTCTGCTCGACCACCTGGGCGAGCTTGCGCAATTCATGCGTGCGCTCCTCGACCAGCACATTCAGGCGCGTGCGCGTGCGCTCGCCCAGCCAGACGAGGATCGCGGCCAGGGCCAGCGCCAGGAACACCGTGCTCAGGAGCGCGCCCAGAATGAGCGCGCGCGAGTCGCGGAAAGGCGCCAGCGCCTCATCCAGATCGATCTCGGTGGCCACGCCGACACCCAGGCGGCTCGACCAGCTCCAGGCGCCCATGACGGGCACGCCTCGATAGTTGCGATAGCCCTGTACATCGAGTCCGTCCTGTCCGCTCAACACCGCCTCGGCCAGCCGGGTCAGGGGCCAGGTGGAAGGCTCACTCGTCGGTGCCTGACCGGCCGTCAGATCGACGCCGGGATCACGCACCCTCCAGTTCAGAAAACCGGGCGCGTCGCCGATACGGACCGACAGCGCCTGGGTATCGCTGAAACGCGATGGCGTCAGCAAACGTGCCTGACGGTCGAGCAGATAGGTCTCGCCCGTCTCGCCAATGCGCATGATCGACCCGATCCGGCCGAAGGTCAGGGCCGGATCGAAGCGCATGGCCAGCACGCCGATGATGTGCGCCTCACGTCTTATCGGCGCGAGGATGAACATGGCCGACTCCGAGCGAGCACTCGCGGTCGGCTCGTCTGGACGATCCAGTGTCGTCGGCGGGATGAAGACCGGCTCCCCGGCCAGCGCACGCGCGAAGGCTTCGGGTTCGCGCGTGGCCAGTTGCGACGGACGATCCGCATCGAGCGCATGCACGGCAATGGCGACACGCCCATCGGGCGCGAGCAGTTTCAGATTGGATAGACCCGTTTCCTCGATGTACGTCTGCTGGATTTGGCGAAGACGCTCGCGATCGGCCACCTCGGGTCGCGGCGCACCGCCCGGCGTATCACTGATGAACCGACTGGCCAGTGCGACCAGTGCCGGATGCTCGGCGATATGGTGGATGTGGAGCATCCGTTCATCCAGCCACATCTCCAGCGTCCCGAACGCTGCGCGGTTGAGGGTTTTCAACGTCTGCCCGATCTCGGCGCGCAGTCCGCGCTCCATCCGACCGAATCCATGACCGGCCAGGATCAGGATCAGGGTCAAAAAGATCCCGACCACCAGCAGAGCGATCTGGCGCAGATTGCGCCGGTCGAACAGCCGGTCCTCCGCGCCCTGATGCGAGTGCCGCAACAGGATCAGGAGCAAAACCGCCAAGGTCGTCAGAACCGCGACGCCGATCAGGAGCCGTATGGAAACCGGCCAGAATGCCTCGCCCTCCACCGGCTCATTGCCGACCACAGCTGTCGTCGCGTACAGCCAGCGCTCCCTGAGCTGATTGAGCTCTTCCGGGGTGACGCGCGCCATTGCCTTGCCGAGCGCCGAGTGCAGCAACGGCCAGTCGCTGCGCACCCCGATGCGCAGCCCGGCCATGTTCGGGTCGACGGCATCGACCTCACCCGAGATCAGCAGATTGGTCAGCAGATTGCCGGCGATCTGATAACGCACCACGGCATCCCGGCCGATGGCGGCATCGGCCTGTCCGAGCGCAACGGCTTTCAGCGAGTCGAGCGCATCCGGGGTCGGGAGGCGCTGAATGTCCGGATAGTGCCGGCTCAACAGACCCTCGATGAAGAAGCCGGCCGGAAAGGCGACCACCCGCCCACGCAAGTCGGCCAGCGTCGCGAAACGCTGGTCGCGACGACTGACGATCACATTGGGCGTTGTCGCATAGGACTCGGTGAAGAGCAGATCGGCGCGCCGCGCCTCGGTGGCGACGATGTTGAGCATCAGATCGAGCCGTTTGTCGCGGATCTGGTCCATGAAGGCGTTCCAGTCCGACCCGGTGTGATACTCGACCCGCAGACCGAGTTTGTCGGCCAGCAGGTTCAGATAATCGATCGAGAGGCCGCGTGGCTCACCATACCTGTTGAAATTGAAGGGCGGCCAGTTGCGCTCGTTGTGCGCGCGGATGACGGGATGCTCGTGCAGCCAGGCGCGCTCGGCCTCGCTCAGGGGGATGTCGGCGCTTGCGGCCACTGTATGGGCCAGGGATTGGACGCCAGCCGGCCCCAGGACGACCACGAGCAGCGTGAAAGCGATGATGATCGTCGTACGCCGGGTCATCGTAAATGTGTGACGACCGGAGAGCTATCCATGACACCGCCCGCCTGCGGGTGGCGTCGACGCCGCATCGCGATCCATGGCACTCGCCGCACCGCTCGGGCTAGACAGGCGCGCCATCGGTCACGGTCTCATTCGGGGCCGTCTCCTCGGCATAGTGGGTTTTGATCTCCAGCACCCTGGGCAGCACGTCCAGGAAGGGCGGAATGAGTCTGGGATCGAAATGCGAGCCGGCGCCTTCCTTCAGGACCGCGACCGCCTGCTCCACTGGCCAGGCTTTTTTGTAGGGACGCTCCGAGGTCAGGGCATCGAAGACATCGGCGATGGCGACGATACGCCCCACGCGCGGAATATCCTCGCCGGCCAGTCCGTTGGGATAGCCCGAACCGTCCCATTTCTCGTGATGGGTCAGGGCGACGATGCGCGCCATCTCCAGCAGATCCGAGTCGCCCGCGTCGCCGAGGATATCGGCGCCGATCTGGCTGTGGGTCTGCATGATCGCCCATTCCTCGGCATCGAGTTTGCCGGGCTTCTGCAGGATACGGTCGGGGATGCCGATCTTGCCGATGTCGTGCATGGGCGCCGCATTCAGCAGCAGCTCGGCCTCCGGCTCGCTCATGCCGATGGCCTCGCCGAGCAGCCGCGAATAGTGGCTCATGCGGATGACATGCAACCCGGTCTCGTTGTCCTTGTACTCGGCGGCGCGTCCGAGACGCTGGATGATGCGTAGACGGGTCTCGTGCAGGCGGGCCGTCTGTTCGCGGACCTTGCGGTAGAGCTCCCGGTTCTGATCGTAGAGCGCGAGCTGGGTGCGCACGCGCGCGAGCACCACCGGCGGACTGATGGGCTTGGTGATGTAGTCGACCGCGCCCAGGTCAAAGCCGCGGATCTCATCTTCGATGCCGATCTTGGCGGTGATGAAGATCACCGGGATATGGCGCGTGGTGAAGTCCCGCTTGAGCTGACGACAGACCTCGAAGCCGTCCATACCGGGCATCATGATGTCGAGCAGGATCATGTCGGGCGGATCACCCGAACGTACGATCTGCAGGGCGCGTTCGCCGCGGGTGGCCGCCTTGACGTTGTACTCGACCTTGAGCGTGTTGACCAACAGGTCGATATTGGCCGGCGCATCGTCGACCACCAGGATCGTTTGTCTGTGAGCATCTATCATTGAGCGACTCCAAATCCGTGAGGAAACGACCCGTCGTGGCCCGGCCCGTCTCGATGCGGCATGAGGCCGCTCAAGCCGAGTTCGTCATGTCCAGATTTAGCACAAAAGCGACTTCGAATCCTTTAACCAGGTCTCGTTCGGGCACAGTCGGGGAGGCGCTTCACGCATTCCCCATCGATGCCCGAGTCTCCATTCTCTGGCGCCCGGCTCGAAGGCACGCAGTGCCTCGACCTCCCAGGGATGGGCTGCATTCTCCGGTCGGATGGGTTTGAGGCTGGTGATATGGAACCGCACGCCGGAGCGCTCGGCGGCCCACTCAGCAAGGATGCGCGTCATGTAGGCCGGATTGATCTTGGTCAGCGTCAGCGAGTTCGCGTGGAGATCGCGTTGCGGATGCTTGAGATAGGGATTGGGGGGCGTCTCAGGCGTGACCGGCACATAGACACCCTCGTGCCTGGCGTTCCAGCTGCGTGTGATCAGCAGCAGATCGAAGAAGGAACGGGCCGACTCGCGTGACAGCTCCTCGCGATGGTGTGCGGCCTGATACAGATTCCAGTCAAGCGAACCGGCCACGATTACCAACCAGAGTCCGAGCACCAGAGACAGCTTGAGCCGGAGCTGGAGAGCGGCGCGCAAGCCACCGCCCCCCTCCTGGACGTTGGCATAGCCTGGCATGCCGACCGCGCCCTGAGACGCTCTCGATGTCACGGAATCGACCTCGCTAACTATTTTCACGTCAGCCGCTTCCTGAGGGGGCCACCGATGGGCGAGTCCCTGCAATAACCCAGAGCCAAAGTGTGAAGTCGGACGGACGAAGCAAACAGGGAGAATCATGCTTGATGCGCACTCGCCGGAGACGCTATAACAGTTCTGAGAACCGTTCGACCGGATCGGCGTCTCGGCATCAGGACGCTGCATTCTTCTGACACGCAAGGAGCCGGTTGCACATGAAGCGCTCGTCGATCGCCATACTGCTGGCAGCCGCCGTATCGGCCGGAATCCTGTCGTGCTTGGAGCCGGGTCCAGCGTCCGAATCCAGCCAGGCTCCACTGGAGCTGGCCACGCCGCCGACGGGAGGGGATTTTACACTGGATTCGGCCGCCGGCCCCGTGCGTTTGAGCGATCTGCGCGGGCAGGCGGTGCTGATCTATTTCGGCTACACGGCCTGCCCAGACATCTGCCCAACCAATCTGGTCTCGATCGCCAAGGCGCTGCGTTCATTGCACCCTGCCGAGTTGGACCGCACGCGCGTGCTCTTCGTCAGCGTCGACCCCGAGCGCGACGATCCTGAACATCTGGCGAGATATGTCGCCTATTTCCATCCCAACGTCCTGGGTCTCACCGGAACGCCCGAGCAGTTGGCCCAGGTCGCCAAACGCTATGGCGCGGCCTATCAACGTGTCGAAGACACCGGCTCGGCCATGGGCTATCTGATCGATCACTCGGCCTTCACCGCTGTCGTCGACCCGAATGGACGCCTGGTCCAGACGCTCGGCCACGCCAGTCCGCCCGAGACGATCCGGGCAGCAATTCGCACGGCGCTCGGCACCGAACCTTGATCCATCACCGGAGACTTTCGAACATGCATGCCATCCGCACCCTGTTTGCCGGCGTACTCCTGTCGGGCGCCAGCCTCACGCTCAGTGCCGCCGGTCTGGAGGTCGGCGATCCCTATGTCCGCGCCGTACCGCCCGGGCAGTCCAACAGTGCCGCCTTCATGTCGTTGCGCAACATCTCGACCGAGGACCAGGCGCTGATCGGTGCCGAGAGTCCGGCCGCCGAGACCGTCGAGCTGCACACCCATGTCGAGGAGAACGGCCTGATGCGCATGCGCCGGATCGGGCGCATCGTGTTACCGGCTGGCGAGACCACGACGCTGGCGCCCGGTGGACTCCATGTCATGCTGATCGGACTCAAGTCCGAGCTGACTCCCGGCCAGAACGTCGAGCTGACCCTGATTCAGGACGACGGCGAGCGTATGGTGATCCAGGCTCCCGTGCGCCGCCTGGAACCCATGCATCACGCGGCGCATTGAGTCCGCACGGGAAACGGTTACGAACTCTTCGAGCCAACGGCGGTCTACCGAACCATCCAGGCACGCCCCCCGGATACCCATGTATCCGGTTTGACCCAGGGGCCAAGCGTCTGATATACATTGCCGGATTTTTTCCCACCCCAACACCCACAGGTCGTTTGTCGATGGCTCGAGACGGCCGCGAACACGAACAGAATTAGGCACTCGCATGAAGAAGACTTGGCTGACAACGGTTTCAGTGGCGGCGGTTTTGGCGAGCGGTCTGGCGCAGGCCGCCGAGGAACTCCAACCGGCAGACCCCGCGCGGGGCGAGACGAAGGCCAACACCATCTGCATGGCGTGCCATGGCCCTCAGGGTAACAGCGTCGTGCCCCTCTGGCCCAAACTCGCCGGCCAGCATCCCGAATACATCATCAAGCAGTTGATGAACTTCAAGGCCGGCGAGCGCTACAACGTCCAGATGACGCCCATGGCGATGCCGCTCACCGAGCAGGAAGTGCTCGATGTGGCCGCCTATTTCTCGACCCAGACCCAGAGCGGCGGTCAGGCCGATCGTGAGTTGGCTGAAAAGGGCGAGGCGATCTATCGCGCCGGCAATCCCGCGACCGGCGTGCCCGCGTGCAGTGCCTGCCATGGTCCGGCCGGCATGGGTCAGGGTCTGTCGAAGTTCCCCCGTCTCTCGGGTCAGCACGCCGACTATGTCAAGCAGACCCTGGAATACTTCCGCAAGGGCGAACGCGCCAATGACCCCAATGGCATGATGCGCGGTGTCGCCGCCCGCATGAGCGACCAGGAGATCGCCGCTGTGTCGCAGTACATCCAGGGCCTGTCGAAGTAAGATCGCCCCTCGACCGGATGGACCGAAAAGGCCGCGTATCGCGGCCTTTTTCACGCCGAGACGGATTGCTCTCCCCCGCCGGCCCCCGATCACAGCGCACAAGGATTCGTCATGACCATCGACCCCACCGTGGCCAGTCGCTTTGCGCGTCTGCGCTGGATGATCTACGTCATTCTCGTCCTGGCCTATATGACGGCCTTCTTCCATCGCATGGCCCCTGGCGTGGTCTCGGCGGAACTGATGGCCGCCTTTCAGACCAGCGGGGCGGCGCTCGGCTCGCTGGCGGCGATGTATTACTACATCTATACCGCCATGCAGATCCCGGCCGGGGTGCTGGCCGATACCCTGGGGCCACGTGTCGGAGTCGCGATCGGCTGCCTGGTGGCCGGAGCCGGTTCGGTGCTGTTCGGTCTGGCCGAAACCTTCGAGATCGCCTCGGCCGGTCGACTGCTGGTCGGACTCGGGGTGTCGGTCATCTTCGTCGGGCTGATGCGTTCCAATACCCTCTGGTTCAGCGAGCGCGTCTATGGCGCCATCAGCGGTCTGACCCTGCTGCTCGGCAATCTGGGAGCGATCCTGGCTGCCGGTCCGCTGGCGCTGGCGCTCCAGGCCACCTCCTGGCGCAACGTCTTCGTCGGCATCGGGCTGTTCTCAGGGCTGATCGCACTGCTGTCGATCCTCTTCGTGCGCAGCCGGCCCGAGGATGCGGGTCTGCCCTCGGTCCAGGAACTGGAGGGACGCCAGCCCCACCCGCCGCGCGCACGTCACTGGCTGCTCGATCTGCGCGGCGTGCTGACCACGGGCGCGGTCTGGCCGAGCTTCTTCGTCATGTTCGGTGTCACCGGCAGTCTGCTGGCCTTCGCCGGACTCTGGGGCGTACCCCTGATGCGCGACAGCTTTGGTCTCGATCGCACCGCCGCCTCGCTCTACACCACGGTCGCGCTGAGCGGGTTCGCGATCGGCTGTCTGGCGATGGGGGCGCTCTCGGATCGTCTGGGGCGGCGCAAGCCGGTCATCGTCGGGGCGAGCGCGCTGTCACTGCTGCTGTGGCTGGCCTTGACCCTGCTGCCCTGGGGTCCGGGCTGGAGCGGACTGCTGCTCTATGGTCTGTTGGGGCTGGTGGCGGGCGGCTTCGTCGTCGGCTATGCGGTGGCCAAGGAGGTGGTCGCCCCCGGTGTCGCCGGAATGTCCATCGCGCTGGTCAACACGGGACTCTTCCTGGGCGCCGCCATCATGCAGCCGGCTTTCGGCTGGGCCATGGATCTGACCTGGGATGGCGCGCTCGCCGACGGAGTGCGGGTCTATGCGCTCGCCGATTACCGCAACGGACTCTGGCTCTCGGCCGGATTCGCCGGTGTCGGTCTGATCGCCGCGCTCTTCGTGCGCGAGACGCGCTGTCGCAACATCACGCTTTCGGCTTGAGCCAGGTCGCGGCCAGTTCCTCGGCGATCATGGGTCGGCTGTAGAGATAGCCCTGCCCTTGCAGGCAGCCCTCGCCAAACAGGAAATTGGCCTGTTCGCGCGCCTCGATGCCCTCGGCCAGCACCTCCAGCCCGAGCGTGTGGGCCAGAGCGATGATGGCGCGCGCGATCGAGTCGTCGTTGACGTCGTGCGTCAGTCCCTCGATGAAGGAACGGTCGATCTTGAGCCGGTTCAGCGGCAGGCGCTTCAGATAGGACAGCGACGAGTAGCCGGTTCCGAAGTCGTCGATGGCCAGGGTGACGCCCAGCGCGCGTAGCGCGTTCAGGGCCAGGATGGCCATCTCAGCGTGGCGCATGAGCTTGGACTCGGTGACTTCCAGCTCCAGGCGCCTGGGATCGAGTCCGGTGCGCTCCAGGATCTCGGCGACCTGAGCGGGAAGCTGCAAGCGTTCCAGTTCGCGCACCGAGAGATTCACGGCCAGACGCGGCACATTCAGACCACTGGCGTCCCAGGCGACCATCTGACGGCAGCCCAGCTCGAGTATCCTCAGACCCAACTCGTCGATCAGCCCCAGATCCTCGGCCATGGGGATGAAGAGACCCGGCAGCAGCACCCCGAGCTGCGGATGACGCCAGCGGCAGAGCGCTTCGACGCCCATGAGTTCGCCCGTGATCAGATCGACCTGCGGCTGATAGTACAGCTCGAACTCCTCACGCTGCATGGCCAACCGCAGATCGTGCTCCAGGTGCAGACGCTCGATCGCGCCCGCCGACATGGTCGGCTCGAAGAAGCTGAACCCATTGCGACCGGATTTCTTGGTCTGGTACATGGCGATGTCGGCGCGCCGGACCAGCGTCTCCAGGTCGAGTCCATCGTCCGGATAGAGACTGATGCCGACACTGACCGTAACGAAGAACTCCCGTCCTTCGAGGCGCAGCGGCCGACTGAAATCGTCCATGACACGATCGACGAAGTGCATGATGAAACGCGGCTCCGAAATGTCCTCCAGGATGATGACGAACTCGTCGCCGCCGAGCCGCGCGATGGTATCGACGTCGCGAATCTGCGCCGACAGGATCTCGGCGACCCGACACAGCAAGGCGTCTCCGACATGATGCCCCAGGGTGTCGTTGACTTCCTTGAACCTGTCCAGATCCAGGAACAGGAGTGCGAACCGGCGCTGATAACGCTTGGCGCGCTGCAGGCATTGTTCCAGACGTGACTGGAAGTAGGCACGATTCGGCAGGCCGGTGAGTGCGTCGTGGTGTGCCAGATAATCGAGACGCTCACTGGCTTCACGCAAGCGCTGACGCTGACGCACCGCCTCGGTGCGGTCGATGATGGCGCAGACATAGTGCAGCGCGCCCTCGGCGAGGCTCGCAATCGAGGCGATGTGCAGATCACCGATGAAGTCGGCCTCCCCCTTGGCGCGAAAGCGCACCTCGGGGATGACGATCGCGGCATCCGCATGCAAGCTGTCCCAGGCGCTGACGACGGTCGCCTGATCGGATTCGGCGATCAGCCGAACGAAGAAATGCTGATGGAACTGGGTGCCGCGCAAATGAAACAGTTGCTGCGCCGCCAGATTGGCCTCGTGGATCAGTCCCTGGCGATCGATCACCAGCTCGGCGATCGGCAGGGTGTTGAAGAAGGAGGAAAAGCGCGCCAGTGCCTCCTGGATGCGCTGCTGGCTCTGTACCAGTTCCTCGTTCTGGATCTCCAGCTCGGCCTGGTAGATGCGCAGGTTCTCGATCAATGCCTCTTGGTCCGGATCCTGGCGGCTCAGGAGCTCCTCGGCCAGATCGAAGCGCCGCGCACGCAGCGCGGCCAGCGCGCGCTCGCGTAGCCCGGAGGCGGGAGCGGCGAGCGCCTCCTCGAACGCCCTCGCGCTGCCGAGGCGCCTGGACCGAGACGGCGGCCGGCTATTCATGCCGGCGATCGGTCCAGTCCGTGATATTGATATGGCTGACGACGACACCGGCGCGCGGATGCCGGATCGGCGCTACATGCATCAGATACCACTGAGTCCCGTCATCGGATGACACCGCGTACTCCAGACAGAAGGCGGTGCGCTCGCCGGCCATCACCTGCTTGATCCCCGCCTTGACCTCGCCGGCATGCGGCGCATTGGCCAGCCGACCATTCTCACATGCGGCCAGATAGTCGCCACCGACGCCGGTCTCCTCGAGCTCAGGGTCGCCGTGCAGACGCGCGAAATCGCGCCAGGCACTGTTGACCATGGTCACGACGCCCTTGCTATCGAGCACCGCGACATGCTCGGGCAGTGAATCGAGCACCGCTTGCAGGTGCTCGACGTCGCGCAGGGTGGTGACATCGACGAAGGTTGCGACCGCGCCGCGCGGTTCGCTGGTGCGCACCGCATAAGGCAGGACGCGGACCAGATACTGACGATTGTTGGCGGCCTTGATCTCGTGTTCGAGCATCTCGCCGCGGGCGATGGTCTGGCGCAGATCCGTGATGAAGTCCGGATACTGGAGCAGGTTGGTGAAGTCGTCGATCGGGCGGCCCAGATCGCCGTCGCGGATCTTGAAGAGCGTCGTGGCCTCAGGCGTGAAGCGGGTCAGACGCAGTTGCGAGTCGACAAAGACGGTCGCGATCGAGGCGGCCTTGGCCATGCTGTCGAGATCGGCGTTGAGCCGGTTGAGGATCTCGATCTTCTCCTGGTTCTCGGCATTGACCGTATAGAGTTCCTCGTTGACCGATTGCAGCTCCTCGTTGGAACTCTGCAACTCCTCGTTGGAGGCCATGAGTTCCTCGTTGGTCGCCTGAAGCTCCTCGTTGGCCGTCTCCAGCTCCTCGATGGTCGCCTGGAGGCTCTCGCGGGTCGCGGCCAGTTCGCGTTCCAGATTCTCGATGCGCTGGCTGGTCTCGCGGTCGAGACTGATGGTCTCGATCGCCGTGGAGGTCTCGCCGTCGATGATGCGCAGCGTACCCGGCTCAGGCGGCATCACATCGTCCGGACCATAGCTGGTCACAGGCTCGAAGGACAGCAGCAGATGCAGCTCGCCACCCGGCGGCTCGACCGGACGCGCTACCAGACGCAACCGCTCGGTACGGTCGTCGGCCAGTGCAAGCCCGATGATGTCCGAGCGCAGCGGCACGCGATCGCGCGCGGCCTTGTAGAGCAGCGCCTTGGCGACGGCGACCAGCGAGCCGGGCAGCAGCTTGGACAGATCAAGACTGACACTGCCCTCGCCGATGCGCAGATAGGGGCCGACGTCGCCGAAGACGTGCAGCAGGTCGTGACGCTGGTTGAGCAGCAGACTGGTTGGCGCATAGCCGTGCAGCAGTTGCCCCTGAGCCGCATCGATGGCGGCCGCATCAGTGGTTACGCCACGAGTGCGCACGCCCGGACGCGGCGGCGCGGGCACGATGGTCGTCTGGCGCGTGCGCGGCGGATTGGCCGCGTCCAGCGGCAAGGCGACATGACGCAGGATGCGATAGATCTTGTGCTTGGAACTGACCGCCGTGAAGTCAGTGTGCAGGTTGGCGATGGTCTCGCTCGGACCGAGGAAGAGGAAGCCACCGGGCGCCAGGGCGTATTGCAGCCGGCGCAGGGCGCGTTCCTGGGCCTCGGGCCGGAAATAGATCAAGAGGTTGCGGCAGGACACCAGATCCATCCGGGTGAACGGCGGATCGTCGAGCAGATTGTGACGCGCGAAGACGATGCTCTGGCGGATCTCGGTCTTGACCACGAAGTGGTTGCCGCGTTTGATGAAGAACTGCTCCAGACGCTCGGGCGAGATCTCGGCGGTGATGGCCTCGGTGAAGACCCCGGCACCGGCGACCTCGATGTTCTGCGGCTCGACATCGGTGGCGAACAGCTTGAAGTTCGGCCAGCGGCGCGCTTTCTCGAACGCCTCGGCAAAGAGGATGGCCAGCGAATAGGCCTCCTCGCCCGTGGCCACGCCCGGCACCCAGACCCGGATCGGCTGGTTGCCGTTGTGGTCGCTGACGATGGTGCGCACGGCGGTCTCCGCCAGCACCTCGAAGGCGTCCGGGTCGCGGAAGAAGCTGGTGACGGGGATCAGCAGTTCGCGTCTCAGGGTCGCCAGCTCGCCCCGGTCGGCACTCAGCAGCCGCACATAGTTGAGCAGGTCCGGGGTCTGGCGCACCTGCATCCGGCGCTCCATGCGCCGCATCACGGTGGCCGGTTTGTACTCGCGGAAATCGATGCCGCCCGAGTGCTGCAACAGGTGCATGACTTCTTCATGCGCGCTGTCGCGGTCGATCTCCATCGCCATCGAAGGCGGGCGCACCTTGGGCTGGGGACGCTGGTGGATGTGGTCGAGCAGACGCGGCCCGATCTCCTCGGGCGGCAGGATGGCGTCGACCAGACTGGTGGCGATGACGCTGCGCGGCATGCCGTCGAATTTGGCCGTCTCCGGGTCCTGGGCGACCAGGAAGCCGCCGGCGTCGTTGATGGCCACCGCGCCGCGCGTGCCGTCCGAGCCGGTGCCGGAGAGGATGACGCCGATGGCGTGATTGCCGAACTCCTTGGCCAGCGAACTGAAGAACAGATCGATCGGCAGGGTCAGCCCACGCGGGTTCTTCGGACTCAGGCGCAGCACGTCACCGCTGACGGTCATCAGACTCGCCGGCGGGATCAGATGCACCCGATTGGCCTCGATGCGCATGTCGTGCTCGACGGTCACGACCGGCATGGGCGTGTGACGCGCGAGCAGATTGCCCATCATGCTCTTATGGTCGGGCGACAGATGCTGGACGACGACATAGGCCGCCCCCGTATCTGTCGGCAGTCCCTGGAAGAACCGCTCCAGGGCATCGAGCCCCCCGGCCGAGGCGCCGATGGCCACCACATAGCCATCGAATCGACCGGGGATCGATGCCTGATTACCCTCTCCCGTCGCTTTCGGGTCGCTGGACATACCACTAGGCTCCTGTCTGCTGTTCGTGTCGAACCGCATTCACGATGACAGCGTGGTTTCGAGAGCCTGCCAGTCCGAGCATCGCCCCGGCAACTGTCTTCAGCAACGCGATTCGAGTATCCGGCCCATTATAGGCGAACCCTGTGCAGGTCAGTTCCGGACGCTCGCCGGTCGCGCCAGGGCCAGACCATCGATCACCTGCATGGTGCCGATCCCGACCAGACCGCCGATCAGCATCGCCAGATAGAGCACAGCGACGGGCTGCTCGACCAGGGCGAATGTGAGTAGCGCCAAGCCTGCTCCCAGCTCCAGGACACCGCTGCGCCAGAGGGGCGTGCGCGCGGTCTTGCGGTCGCGGGCCTTGGGCGTGCGCACGAACTCGGTGCGATGACCCAGCAGCGCCTCCAGTCCGCCGCGCGCGTTCGACAGCAGCAATCCGCTCGTCAGCGCCAGGGCGCCCAGGATCTCGATCGCCGTCCGGCGTATCCCCTCATCGCGCCCAGCCATGGTCAGAAACATGATGGGCGCGGCAAAGCCCAGGACGGAGGTCACGGAGGCCACGACGCTCAGTCCGGCGCCGCCGACCACGGCACCGGCCATGAAGGGTAGCCCCATGATGAGACAGGCCACGCCGACCACGAAGGCCAGCGGCTGGCCGATCTGAAAGCTGATCATGATCTTCTGCCAGATGGGCAGACGCCGACTGCGCCAGACCAGCGGCGTCAGCTTGATGAAGCACTGCACGAAGCCCTTGGTCCAGCGGAACTGCTGGACGCGCCAGGCGCGCGCCGAGACCGGCAGCGAGCCGGGTACGACCAGATCGCCCATGAAGCCCGAGCGCCAGCCGGCGAGATTGGCGCGCAGACTCAGATCCAGATCCTCGGTGAGGGTGTCGCCGTCCCAGCCGCCGGCCTCGTCGATGGCCGCGCGACGCCACAGCCCGCAGGTGCCGTTGAAGGGCAGCGGCAGACCCAGACGCCAGCGCGCTTCCTGTTCGACGCCGAAGTGCGAGTCGAGCAGACGCGCCTGGATGCGCGTGAGCAGACTCTCGTCACGGTTCAGATGCCCCCAACGGGTCTGGACATAAGCCAGATCGGGGTTGGCGACGAGCGCACCGACCGTCCGCTGCAGGAAGTCCGGCGGTGGGATGAAGTCGGCGTCGAAGATGGCCACGAAAGGCGCCTCTGAGCGCTCCAGTCCGGCGGCCAGTGCTCCGGCCTTGAAGGCGGTACGCTGGACGCGGTGCAGGAGTTCGATGTTCACCCCCTGCTGTTTGAGCACTGCCACGGCACGCTGACTGATGGCGAGCGAGCCGTCGATGCTGTCGTCGAGCACCTGGATCTCCAGACGGTCACGCGGCCAGTCGAGGTCCATGACCGCCTCCAGGATGCGTTCGACCAGATCACCCTCGTTGAAGAGGGGCAGTTGCACCAGGACGCGCGGATGTTCGGCGTCGGTGAGCTTGGCTACGGAGAGCGGCCGGCCAGGCATGAAGCGTCGCGCCAGGGTCAGCGCGACCAGATTGAGCGAACAGAGTGCCAGAATGACGAGGCCGAGTATCAGGTAGTACTCGACCGAGGTTTCAGCCGCAAGCATGGCTTGAATTCCGCTGGGTGAGGGATGGACTGGAGACAGAACGAACACCGGATCCAAACCGACCGCGAGCGGCCGAGAGGCTGCCGCCTCTATCCGATGCCTCTTTAAGAATCATCGACGGAGGCCGGAACGCGCCCCCTGGACGTGACGAATGTCTTGCTGCGATCAATGGTGATACAGCATAGGTTGGTCGCTTGCCGACAGCAAGTCCGGCACACAATAAATTACAGGCAGGACTCCCGAAACGCTGACCGGCGCGCGACTCGCGACGCACTCACGCAAACGCCCTCGGGAGTGAGGGCGTTCTCAGTCGCGATCCTGGCACGAGCGGCCAGAGTCAGCCTTCGCCGGTGATGCGCTCGTACTTGGCGCGCAGCTCGTCTTCGGTCTCCTCGTGAGAGGGATCCTTGATGATGCAGTCGACGGGGCAGACTTCGACGCACTGAGAGGTCTCGTAGTGTCCGACGCACTCGGTGCAGAGACTGGGTTCGATCACATAGGTCTCGTCACCCTGCGAGATGGCGCCGTTGGGGCACTCGGGCTCGCAGACATCACAATTGATGCATTCATCGGTAATCATCAGGGCCATCGGAATACTCCTTCTGCTTCGTTCGAAATCAGGTTGGGTGGTGTGTGGCGCGGATCTTATCCAAACCGCGCGCGCAATGCAGCCTGTACCGTCGGCGTGACGAAGGTCGAGACGTCGCCCCGGAGCCGGGCGATCTCGCGCACCAGCGACGAGGAGATGTAGGCATACTGCTCGGCCGGGGTGAGAAAGAGCGTCTCGATGTCGGGGGCCATGCGCCGATTCATGCCGGCGAGCTGGAACTCGTACTCGAAGTCGGAGACGGCGCGCAGTCCGCGCATGATGACGGAAACCCCGAGGGTACGCGCGAAGTTCACGAGCAGCCCCTCGAAGGGCAGGATCTCGACATTGGGATCACCTGCCACGCTGCCGCGCACCAGTTCCACCCGCTCCTCGGTCGAGAAGACGGGCGTCTTGCCGGTATCGGCCGCGACCGCCACCACCACCCGATCGAACAGACGTGCCGCGCGATGGATGAGATCCACATGTCCGTTGGTGATGGGATCGAAGGTTCCTGGATAGACCACGGTGCGCAAGCGTTGGCTCCTCAGTTGGCATGCCCGACGGGCGGCTGTTCGGCTCGGTGGTCGAGCGTGACACGGCCAAGACCGCCGTCGGACCACCGGCGCGCAACATAGCACAAACCGCACGGGCTTACCGAACGCCGGGGCGTCAGACCGAGCCGACCCTGGCCAGACCGTAGCGCACCTGACCGGCCGTCTTGTCGCGGATCAGCTCCCACTCTTCGGGCAGCGGCGGAAAGCCGATCTGAATGGGCGCTTCGAGATAGACCCGCGCCTCGGGTGCCAGCCAGCCATGACGGCCGAGCCGCTCGATCGCCGGGGCGAGCAGTCCCTCGGCGAAGGGTGGATCGAGCAAGACCAGATCGAACGGCTCGCCGCCGCGTTCCAGCCAGACCAGCGCATCGGCCTCATGCACCTGGAGACTGGAGGCGCCGAGCATCCCGGCATTGGCGCGCAATTGGCGGGCGACGGCGGCGGCGCGCTCGACCATCACCACCTCGCCGGCGCCGCGCGAGAGGGCCTCGAAGCCGAGTGCCCCGCTGCCGGCGAAGAGATCGAGACAGCGCGCACCCTCGATCAGGGGCGCGACCCAGTTGAACAGCGTCTCGCGCACCCGATCCGAGGTCGGGCGCAACCCTGGCTGATCCGGAAAGCTCAGACGGCGGCCGCGATGGCGACCGCCGATGAGACGCAACTGATTGGCGGGACGATCCTTAGTGCGTGCCACGGGCCACTGACACCTGCTCGGTTCCGGAACCTGATTTGGCCTCTGCCGATGCGGCACCGGCCGTGACGATGGCCAGCCGCTCGGGATGGACGCGCCGCACGAAAGCATCGCGGATCTGCTCGGCCGTGACCGACTCGATGCGCTCGCGGAAACGGTCGAGATAGTCGAGCGGCAGATCATAGAAGCCGATCACCGCCAGATACTGCACGATGTTGCTGTTGCTGGCGATCTTGAGCGGGAAGCCGCCGGTGATGTTCTTCTTGGCCGCCGTCAGTTCCTCCTCGGTCGGCCCCTGGTCGATGAAGCGCTTGAGCGTGTCGAGCATCACCGAACGCGCCTGTTCGGCCTGATCGTTGCGCGTCTGGAGTGACATCACGAAGAGGCCGGGCTGGGCGAGCGGCAGGAAAGCGCTGTAGGTGCTGTAGGACAGCCCGCGTTTTTCGCGGATCTCATCCATCAGGATGGAGACCAGACCGCTGCCGCCCAGGATGTGATTGCCGACATGGAGCGCGAAATAGTCCGGGTCGCCGCGACGCATCCCCGGCTGGCCGGCCAGCACCGTGGTCTGACTCGACGGGAAGTCGATCGATTTCAGTATCGCGTCGGTGAGTTCGGGCACGGCGGGCAGGGATGCGGCCGGCTCGCCGCTCGGCAGCCCGGCGACCAGTCGCTTGGCCAGCGCCTCGGCTCCGGAGCGGTCGAGATCGCCGACGATGGCCAGCACAGCGTTGGAACCGACATAGTGGCGGGCGTGGAAATCGATCAGCTCAGCGCGCTTCAGGTCGGCGATCGACTCGGGCGTACCGGACGGATCGGCGGCATAGGGATGGGCGCCGAAGACCGCGCGATAGAGCGCCTTCTGCGCCACACTGCGCGGTGACTCGTCCTCCTGACGCAGGGCGATGAGCCGATTCTGACGTACGCGCTCCAGCTCGTCCGGCGCGAAGCTCGGATGCGCGATCAGGGTCGCGAAGGTGTCGACGGCGGTGTCGAAGGCCGGCCGGCGGGTCAGGGTGCGCAGCGCGACCGTGGCCATGTCGCGATCGACGTCGGCGCTCAGGACGGCGCCGACCCCATCGAGCCGGTCGGCGATGGCATCCGCGTTCCAGTCGCCCGCGCCCTCGCTGAGCATGGCGGCCGTCATCGAGGCCAGACCGGAACGCTCGCCGTCGCGTGCGCTGCCGGCGGCGAACACCAGACGCACGTCGACCATGGGAATCTCAGGCGCGGCGACGAAGAGCACGCGCGTCCCATTGTCGGTGTTCCAGGTCTGGATCTCGGGCGTGGCCTGGACCAGCAACGGGCTGGCGAACAGCAGAGTTCCGGCGAGCCAGGCCGTCAGGCGACGCGCGGCACGATCGATCCGGTCGGACTGTCGTTCAACGCACATGGGTTTGTCCTCCCTGCTGGGGGGTAGCGGCGGCCTGTGTGGTTTCCATGGGTTGCGGGTCGAGGATGGCGACCGTCAGCCGCTCGGGGGTCAGATATTTACGCGCCACGGCCTGGATCTGTTCGGGCGTGACCTCGGCGAGCCGGTCGACATAGGTATCGGCCAGACGCCAGTCGAGCCCGATGGTCTCCAGCAATCCGATCTGCATCGCCTGATAGAACAGCGAATCGCGCTCGAAGACCTTGGCAGCGATCACCTGATTGCGCACCCGCTCCAGCTCGGACGGGTCGACCGGCTCGGACTGGACGCGCGTGATCTGGTCGCGCAGGGCGGCTTCGAGCGTCTCGGCGGTCTGGCCCTTGGCCGGCACGCCCTCGAACAGGAACAGCCCCGGCAGACGCTCGAAGGCGCGATAGCCGGCCCCCGCCGAGGCGGCGATCCGGGCTCCGCGCACCAGTTCGCGTGACAGACGCGCACTGTCGCCGCCGTCGAGGATCGAAGACAGCATCTCCAGTGCATAGGGTTCCCAGGGTTCATCGGCATCGGCCAGCGAAGGCGTCTTGTAGCCCATCAATACATAAGACTCCTTGGCGGGAGCCTGGACGCGCAGTCGCTTTTCGCCGAGTTGCTCGGGTTCGGCGCGGGTCTTGGGCGGCCGGATGGTCTCGGCGGCCAGCGGGCCGAAGTGCTTCTCGGCCAGCGTGAAGACCAGCTCGGGATCGACATCGCCCGCGACCACCAGGATGGCGTTGTTCGGCGCATACCAGAGTCGATACCAGTCGCGCACGTCTTCAAGACTGAGCTGCTCCAGATCACCCGGCCAGCCGATCACCGGATTACGGTAGGGCGAAGCGTCATAGGCGGTGGCGCTGAAACGCTCGTAGGTCAGGGACTGCGGATCGTCGTCGGTCCGCATGCGCCGTTCTTCCTTGACCACCTCCAGTTCCTTCAGAAACTCCTGTTCGCTGAGTTTGAGATGCCGCATCCGCTCGGCCTCCAGCTCGAAGGAGACTTCCAGCCGGTCACTGGCGAGGTTCTGGTAGTAGGCCGTGTAGTCGCGCCCGGTGAAGGCATTCTCCTCGCCGCCGTTCTCGGCGACGATACGCGAGAACTCGCCCGGTGCCAGACGTTCGGTGCCCTGGAACATCATATGTTCAAGCAGATGAGAAACCCCTGTGATGCCGCCGTACTCGTAGCTCGACCCGATGCGATACCAGACCTGCGAGGTCAGGATGGGCGCGCGATGATCCGGCTTGACCAGGATCTTGAGTCCGTTGTCGAGCCGGCGCTCGTGGACCTCGGTCGCGGCCAGGGTCGCGAGGGACGGCAGGAGCAGTATCGAAAGCAGTAAGCGTGGGACGATCGATCGTCGTAGCATGAGCAATGATGAACCCTTGGCTGATTTGAACTGGATCCGCATCGATCGGCGCCCGGTCGATAAGGTTCGGGGCGATCGAGCGGACGATCTGGTAGCATTGGGCGCCGAACGCAATGGCCGAGCGCCACCCACCCGATCATCGACCCTGAAGCATTACCCTATGTTCCGTTTCGGAAAAAAACAGGAGACGCCCAATCCGGCGGCTCCGGCTTCAAAACCCCCCGAATTGAGTGAGGCCAAGCCGGATTCCGCGCCACGTGACGCGGCACAAACCCAGCCGGCGAGCGAACCCTCGGCACCCAAGAAGCCCTGGTTCGGCAAACTCTTTCGCTCGAACAAGCCGGCGCTCGCCGAGCCGGAGCCGACCGCGACGCCGACGATGCAGCAGGCGCCGGTCCCTGTCGCCGTCGAACCCGCACGCGCGCCGTCGCCGCCGAAGACTCCCGAGCCCTCGACCGTCCTCAGCCCGCGACCTCAGGCCGATTCCGGCGCCGAGTCCGAATCCGCGCCCAAGCGCGGTGCACTCGCACGTCTGCGCGAACGCCTTTCCAAGTCGCGCACCCAGCTCGGCGGCGGACTCGGCAGCCTGCTGCGCGGACGCCAGAAGATCGACGACGACCTGCTCGAAGAACTCGAAACCCTGCTCATCACCGCCGACGTCGGCATCGAGACCAGCACGCGCCTCATCGCCGATCTCACCGCGCGGGTGAAGCGCAAAAAAATCACCGACCCCGAGGCGCTGCTCGCGGCACTCAAGGAGGATCTGCGGACCATCCTGCGCGCCGTCGACGGTCCGGTCAAGCAGCCTGCGCCCGGCAAACCGCAGGTCGTCCTCATGGTCGGCGTCAACGGTGCCGGCAAGACCACCACCATCGGCAAGCTGGCCAAGCGGCTGCAAGAAGAAGGCAACAGCGTCATGCTCGCCGCCGGCGACACCTTCCGCGCCGCCGCCGTCGAGCAGCTCGAGACCTGGGGCGAGCGCAACGGCGTGCCGGTCGTCGCCCAGCACACAGGGGCCGACTCGGCCTCGGTGATCTTCGACGCGCTCCAGGCGGCCACCGCGCGCGGAGCCGACGTGCTGATCGCCGACACAGCCGGGCGCCTGCACACCAAGACCAATCTGATGGATGAGCTGTCCAAGGTCGCGCGCGTGCTCAAGAAGCTCGACCCCGAGGCGCCGCACGAGGTGATGCTGGTGGTCGACGCCACCACCGGCCAGAACGCGCTCAACCAGGCCGAGCACTTCCATCGCGCCGTGGGTCTGACCGGCATCACGCTCACCAAGCTCGACGGCACGGCCAAGGGCGGCATCCTGTTTGCCATCGCCGAGCGGCTGCGGGTACCGATCCGCTTCATCGGTGTGGGCGAATCGATCGAGGATCTGCGCCCCTTCGACCCCGACGAGTTCGTCGAGGCTCTGCTCGGCTAGCGCGCTGGTACGTTAGCCTGAACCGCTCCAGCCGAGCACGCCCGGAAACCCTGCGACGAGGTGTGAGCGACCGTGATCCGCTTTCAGAACGTCTTCAAACGTTATCCCGAACGCGGCGAGGCCCTGTCCGCCATCGACTTCGAGATCCAGACCGGCGAGATGGTCTTCCTGACCGGACATTCAGGCGCCGGCAAGAGTACCCTGCTGCGTCTGATCGGCCTGCTCGAACGTCCCTCGCGCGGACAGGTACTGGTCAATGGCCGTAATCTCGGCACCCTGCCGCGCCGCGAGATCCCCTACCATCGCCGCCAGGTCGGCATGATCTTCCAGGACCATCGTCTGCTGCCGGATCGCACCATTTTCGACAACGTCGCCCTGCCGCTGGTGGTGACGGGCGTCCATCCGCGCGAGATCGGGCGGCGGGTGCGCGCGGCGCTCGATCAGGTGGGACTGCTCAAGCGCGAACAGGCCACACCGATGGCGCTCTCGGGCGGTGAGCAACAGCGCGTCGGCATCGCGCGCGCCCTAGTCGGGCGTCCGCCGGTACTGCTGGCCGACGAGCCGACCGGCAACCTCGACCCGGACCTCTCGCGCGAGATCTTCGAACTCTTCGAGCGCTTCAAATACGTCGGCGTGACGCTGCTGATCGCGACCCATGACTTTGGTCTGGTCAACGATCTGCGCCACCGCACCCTGACCCTGGACGCGGGCCGGCTCGTCGGCGACACAGGAGCCTGGTGAATCATGGGTAGACGACGCCTTCCCCGCCCTCCGCGCAAGCCGCCCACACCCCGCGCCCGTGGCCCCAGGTTCCTGGAGCGTCCGGGGATCTGGTTCAACCAGCATCTGAAGACCGTCATCGAGACCCTGGGCCGACTGCGCGCCAATCCATTGCCCTCGATCATGACCGTGGCCGTGATCGGCATCTCGCTCGCCCTGCCCTCGGCACTCTATGTATTGAGTGAGAATCTGCGCGCCATGGCGGGCGGCTGGGACCAGACAGCGGCCATCTCGCTCTTTCTCGACCTCAAGGTCGACGACCAGAAAGCGGCCACCCTGGCCGATCAGCTCAGGAACTGGCAGGAGATCGCGCGCATCCAGCTCATCACGCGCGATCAGGCCCTGGCCGAGTTCCGCGATCTGGGCGGCTTCGAGGACGCGCTCGACAAGATCACCAAAAACCCGCTGCCGACCGTGCTGGCCGTCTACCCTGTTCCCGAGCACGCCAACCCGGAGCGGCTGGAGATCCTGCAGGAACGCCTGCTGGATCTGCCCGAGGCCGATTTCGCGCGCATGGATACACTCTGGCTGCAACGCCTGCAGGCGATCCTGGATCTGGTGCAGGTCGTCGCCCTGCTGCTCGGCGGTCTGCTCGGCATCGGCGTGCTGCTGATCGTGGGCAACACCATCCGGCTGGAGATCCTCAACCGGCGTATCGAGATCGAGATCATGGAACTGGTCGGCGCCACGGCGGCCTTCATCCGCCGTCCCTTCCTCTACACGGGCGCCTGGTACGGACTCTTGGGCGGGCTGACGGCCTGGCTGCTGGTGACGCTGGCGATCCTGATCCTGCAAGGCTCGGTCTCGCGACTGGCCTCGCTCTACCACAGCGAATTCAGGCTCGCCGGCCTGGGGTTCGGCGATACCCTCAACATGCTCGGGGCCAGCATCCTGTTGAGCTTCAGCGGCAGTTGGCTGGCGGTCAACCGCCATCTGCGCGGGGCCGAGGCGCACTGAAGCGCTCGGTCCAGACTCACGCAGTTGATTCGAGCAGACGCACCCCGACCGGCAACTCGATCCGCATGCTGATAGGAAGATGGTCCGAGAGCGCATAATCGAGCACGCGCGCGGCGACCACCTCGATCGGACGCGAGACCAGGATGTGGTCGAGATTGTGGCGCGGGCGCCAGCTCGGGAAGGTCTTGAGTTCGCAATCCAGACCGCGCATCCCGGAGCGGCGAACCATGTTGCGCAACCCTTTGGAGTTGCAGCCGCAGTTGAAGTCGCCCATCAGGACCAGATAGGGGTATGTCTGGGCGAGCCGGCTCAGATAATCCAGCTGGAGCCGGCGCGCGTTCCAGCCGAGCGCCAGATGCACGATGCCGATGGCCAGAACCTCGCCGTCGTCGAGCGCGAACTCAGCCACCACCACGCCGCGCCCCGGCAGCCCCGGCAGGCGATGCTCGGTGATGCAGGCCGGACGCGGACGGGCGAGCAGACCGTTGCTGTGCTGAGCGAAGGGCGCCAGATTGCGGTTGATCTGACGATACCAGTGCGGAAAGGCGCCCTGAGTGGCCAGATACTGGGTCTGGTCGACATAAGAACTGCGCAGACTGCCGGCGTCGACCTCTTGCAGCCCGACCACGTCGAACTGGCGCAGCAACTGGGCGATGCGCGCCAGATTGGTCAGGCGCTCGGGATGGGGCAGCAGATGCTTCCAGCTCTGGAACAGATAATCACTGTACTGACGCGACTCGATGCCGGCCTGGACGTTGTAGCTGAGCAGATTCAGTTGGCGCATGTCGGGGTTCCGACCGGCAGCGGTAGGGCGCGTGGATGCCGGATGCGCAGCCGCTTGTAGCGCGCCTGCTCACCGCTGAGGATCTCGACCTGGGACAGCGTCACCTCGAAGGCGTCAGCGACGAAGCGCCGCAGCGCCTGATTGGCCTTGCCCTCGACCGGCGGCGCCTTGAGCCGCACGCGATAATAGTCGCCGCTTGGATCGGGTTCGGCGAACGCATCCTTGGGCGCACGCGGCTGCACCCGTAGCCGCAGTTCCAGGTCTTCGCCGTCCCAGCGATACCAGCTCACCGCCGCCGGTCCATCAGAAGGGACTGGCGACCAGCCATTTGAGCGGCGGGATCAGCAGCATGTTGAGCAGCACCAGACCGATCATGACCAGCATCGGCGAGAGATCGAGGCCGCCGATCGGCCGGATCACGCGCTGGGCCGGACGCATCACGGGCGCGGTCAGCCGGTCGAGCAGGGCCGTCGCCGGATTGTAGGGGTCGGGATTGACCCAGCTCAGGATGACCCGGATCAGGATCGCGAACAGGAAGATATTGATGAAGAGTTCGGCCATGCTCGGGATCGCCCAGCCGAAGGCGCCGAACAGCGAGCGGTCCAGTCCGACGACCAGCGCCATCAGCCCCAGCTCGACCGCCGACAGCAGCCAGATCAGCACCAACGCCGCCAGATCCAGGCCGCCATAGCCGGGCACGATCCGGCGTAGCGGACGCAGGACCGGCGTGGTGATCCGCACGACGAACTGCGAGATGGGATTGTAGAAATCGGCCCGCACCCATTGCAGCAGGAAGCGTAGCGCCACCACCGCGATATAGAGTCCGAACAGGGTCTGGATCAGGAAGACCAGCGGGTCGAGCAGATAGGAACCTGTCATGGCGCCTCCGAGAGTGTTTTCGACAGCTCGACGGCGCGATCACGCGCCGCGCGTGCGGCGCGTTCGACCAGGGCGCGCAGGTCGGCCTCGTCGAAGACCGCGAGCGCGCGCTCGGTGGTGCCGCCGGGCGACGTCACCTGCTCGCGCAGGCGCGCCGGCGGGTCGGTGCTCTCCATGGCCATCTTAGCCGCGCCGAGTGCGGTCTGGATGGTCAGCAGCCGTGCCGTCTCGCCGTCCAGGCCCAGTTCGATCGCCGCCTGTTCCAGCGCCTCCATGAACAGGAAGAAGTAGGCCGGCCCACTCCCCGAGATGGCCGTGACCGCGTCGATGTGCGATTCGTCCTCAACCCAACGCACCAGCCCCACGGCGCGCAGGATGGTCTCGGCGCGATTGCGGCCCTCGGCGTCGACCTCGGGGCTGGCGTGCAATCCGATGGCCCCGGTCTGCACCATCGCCGGGGTGTTGGGCATGGCACGCACGATCGGCAGGGAGGCGCCGAGCCAGCGCTGGAGGGTCTGCTCGGGCACCCCGGCCATCACCGAGACGATCAACGGCCGCTGTCCGTCCAAGAGCGGCGCGAGTTCGGCGCAGACCGAAGCCGCCAGCTGCGGTTTGACGCAGAGCACCAGGGTCTCGGCCCCGGCAAGCGCCTCGGCATTCGTAGCGAGCGCGCGCACACCCAGGCTGGCCTGCAACGCATGGCGACGCTCCGGGCTGGGGTCCGAGACCTGGATGGCCTGCGGCGCATAGCCATCGGCGATCAGACCGGCGATCAGACTGGTGGCCATGTTGCCGCCACCGATGAAGCGAATGTTGGCTGTACTCATTGCAATCGCGACAGATTCAGTGTGACGAGCGATGGGGCATTGTACGGCAATTTTCGCGCCCTCATCAGTCGGTGGAGCGCACGCCGAAGACCGCCGTGCCGATGCGCACCTGGGTCGCCCCCTCCAGGATCGCCGCCTCCATATCGTCGGACATGCCCATCGAGAGCACCTCGAGCGGACAGTCGGGCGTCGCGAGCCGGTCGCGCAGTTCGCGCAGGGCGCGGAACGGGCGACGCTGCTCGGTCTCATCCTCGGACGGCGCAGGCAGGGTCATGAGTCCGCGCACGCGCAAGCCGGGAAGTTCGCGGCACGGCTCCAGGAGCGCGCCGACCGCATCGGGCGCGACACCGCCCTTGCTCGTCTCGCCGCTCAGGTTGACCTGGAGACAGACGTTGAGGGGCGGACGGCTCGCCGGACGCTGTTCGCTCAGACGCCGTGCGTGCCCGAGATCGGCCAGACCATGCACCCAGTCGAAATGGGCCGCGATCTGGCGCGTCTTGTTGGACTGGATACGGCCGATGAAATGCCATTCGATGTCAGAGAGATCCACAAGCAGCGCCTGTTTGTCGAGCGCCTCTTGCAGGTAGCTCTCGCCGAAGGCGCGTTGACCGGCGGCATGGGCGGCGCGGATCGCCTCGGCCGGTTGCTTCTTGCTCACCGCGATCAGGGCAACCGAGCCGGCCGGACGACCGGCATGCTCGATCGCCGCCTGAATGCGCGCGAGTACCTGATTGCGATGCTGGGCGATGTCGCTGGGTGTCATGCCGAAAGTTGCTCCTGCAATCGTCGCAACGCCTGACCGCGATGACTGAGACGGTTCTTGGTGTCGGGGTCGAGCTCGGCGGAGCTACGGTCGAGGCTCGGGACCAGGAAGATCGGGTCATAGCCGAAGCCGCTGGTTCCGCGCGGCTCGGACAGGATGCTCCCTTCCCAGGTACCCTGGCAGATCAGCGGCGTCGGATCCTCGGCGTGGCGCAGATAGACCAGCACGCACTGGAAGCGCGCCGTGCGCTCAGCCTCGGGCACGTCCTTGAGATCGGCCAGCAGTTTGCGCAGATTGGCCTCGTCCGTGGCGCCCGGACCGGCATAGCGGGCCGAATAGATGCCGGGCGCGCCGCACAGTGCGTCGACCTCCAGTCCCGAGTCGTCGGCGATGGCCGGCAGCCCACTGTGACGCGCGGCGTTACGCGCCTTGAGGATGGCGTTCTCGACGAAGGTCAGGCCGGTTTCCTCGGCCTCGGGGATGCCGTACTCGCCCTGAGGGCGGATGTGGACATGGCATTCGGCCAGCAGACGTTCGATCTCGCGAACCTTGCCGGCGTTGTTGCTGGCCAGAACGATGGCCTCACCGCTGTGCGATCGGGTCATGCGGCTCGATCCTCCAGCGCGGCACGCTGCGCGGCCTGGATGGAGCGGATACCGGCGGCGCCCAGCTCCAGCAGGGCATCGAGTTCGGCGCGGGTGAAGGGATGGCCCTCGGCGGTGCCCTGGACCTCGATGAAGCGCCCCTCACCGTCCATCACCAGATTCATGTCGGTCTCGGCGGACGAGTCCTCGGCATAGTCGAGGTCGAGCACGGGTGTGCCTTGGTAGATACCGACCGAGACGGCAGCGATCTGGGTCTTGATCGGGTCGGCCGTCAACTGGCCACTGGCCAGCAGGTGGTCGATGGCCTCGCGCAGCGCAACCCAGGCGCCGGTAATAGCGGCGGTGCGGGTGCCGCCATCGGCCTGGAGCACGTCGCAGTCGAGCGTGATGGTGCGCTCACCGAGTGCGTTCAGATACACGGCGGCCCGCAGCGCGCGCCCGATCAGCCGCTGGATCTCCAGAGTGCGGCCGCCCTGCTTGCCGCGCGCGGCCTCACGCGGCATGCGCTCGCCGGTCGAGCGCGGCAGCATCCCATATTCGGCCGTAATCCAGCCCTGACCCTTGCCTTTGAGAAAGGGCGGCACGCGCGGCTCGACACTGGCGGTACAGAGCACGCGCGTATCCCCGAACTCGACGAGGACCGAGCCCTCGGCATGACGGGTGAAACCGCGTGTGAAGCAGATGGGGCGCGCCTCATCGGGGCGACGTTGGGAAGGTCTCATGTTGCTTGGCGGCTCCGGCATTGGAATAGACCGGCACAGTGTACTTCGACCGTAGCGCGAAGGGCCAATATCGATGCCTTAGACTTATGTAAGCACAGACATGGAGCGCTCCTTGTGGCATCCCGAACGCCTTGCCGCTAAGATGCGCGTGACTCGACACTGGCTCCCGCCACAGGGCGCCGAAGCTCAGTTGCGGATGCGGATCAAATGGATGTGAGAGTCTTTGAACGGGTTCGAAGCGTTCTCGACTCGATGAAGATCGGATGGTGCTGCAAAAAAGATACATTTATTCCTGGTGTGTCTTTTTTCGCTCAATCTGTTGCAAAACGCCATTTCGTACTCTATAGTTCACATCGCAAAGCATGATTGCGCTCGGTTTCAGCAGTCAAACTGACAAATTCACAACAGCGGAGAACAGCATGAACAAGAAACTTCTGAGCATGGCGGTTGCCGCCGCGATGGTTGCTCCGACCGCAGCGATGGCCGATGCCGTCCTCTATGGCAAGCTGCACATGTCGATCGATTGGGCGTCGGTGGAAGGAGCTGACACCAGCGGAGTCAAGCCCAAGAAATTCAATGGCTGGGGGGTCAACGGCGGTGCCGGCATCCCCGGTGAAGGCCGTGCCAACCGCATCGGCGTCAAGGGTTCCGAGGATCTGGGCAATGGCATGAAGGCCATCTATCAGGTCGAGTTCGGCGTCAAGATGACCGAGGAGAGCACCACCGGCAACGCCGCCTCCGGCTCCAACGACAGCATCACCATGCGTAACAGCTTCGTCGGTCTGACCGGCGACTGGGGTACCTTCGTCGTTGGTCGTAACGACACCCCGTACAAGACCTCGACCGGCAAACTCGACCTCTTCGCCGACACCATGGCCGACAACAACGGCACCGTCGGCTTCGACGATGTCCGCGCCGACAACGCTATCGCCTATGTCAGCCCGAGCCTGAGCGGCTTCCAGCTGGCTGCTGCCGTTCATGCGGGTGGCGCCTCTACCGTTGGCTACGGCGAGAACCTCAACTCCGACAGTCTGGCAGAGGCCTACTCCATCGCAGGTATCTACAGCAACGGCCCCTTCTATGCGTCGCTGGCTTATGAAGCGCTCGGCAACGAGCTTTACATGGATACAGTCGAGAGCCTCAACAAGCTCATCGATGACGACTACACCAAGTGGCGTCTTGGCTTGGGCCTGATGGATTGGAATGGCTTCACCCTGACCGGTATCTATGAAGAGCAGTCCAATCTGCCCGCTGGCCAGCTCACCCCGGCTACTGACAACGAAAAGCTGAAGATCTGGCAGGTCCAGGCCGGCTACTCCTTCGGCAACAGCATGGTCAAGGCCATGTACGGTAGCGGCAATCGTGATGGCCGCATCACTGTCGGCGCTCCCAAGGACATCAAGGACACCGTCGAGGGTGATTACTACACCTGGGCGCTTGCCTTCGATCACAACCTGAGCAAGCGCACCAAGGCTTATGTGCTCTATACCCAGGTCAACGACGACGCCCCCGATTCAAATTGGGATGGCTTCTCTGTCGGTATGATCCACAACTTCTAAGCTTCGGCTCGAAGTCGTGTGAAGTGGAAACGGGATCCTTCGGGATCCCGTTTTCTTTTTGGGTCTCAATGGCCGGATGACGATCAGGGCGCGATCGCTCTCGGCCCACGAGCTGAGCCCAGGATCAGCACATCAGCCGGACGCAGCGCGAAGATACCGACCGTGACCACGCCGGCAATATTGTTGACCTGCTGCTCAAGCCCCTGAGGATCGGTGATTTCCAGGTTCTGGACGTCCAGGATCAGATTGCCGTTATCGGTCACGAAGCCCTCGCGCCAGACTGGTGTGCCACCGAGCCGAACCAGCTCACGCGCCACATAGCTGCGCGCCATGGGGATGACCTCGACCGGCAGCGGGAAGCGCCCCAGCACCTCGACCAGCTTGCTCTCGTCGGCGATGCAGACGAACTTGCGGCTCGCCGCCGCCACGATCTTCTCGCGCGTCAGCGCCCCGCCACCGCCCTTGATGAGTTCCAGCCGCCCATTGGCCTCGTCGGCGCCATCGACATAGAGCGCCAGCTCACCCACCGCATTGAGGTCGAACACCGGGATGCCGTGCCGCTTGAGGCGTTCGGTCGAGACCTCGGAGCTGGAAACAGCACCCTCGATCCGGTTCTTGATGCCGGCCAGGGCGTCGATGAAATGATTCACGGTCGAGCCGGTACCCACGCCGATCACGCCACCCTCGACATAGTCGAGCGCGGCCTCGGCCGCCTGTTTCTTCAGGTCGTCTTGATTCATGGATCGTCCTCCGGTTTGTCGTTGTAGAGACGGGATTCGGTCAGAATGGCATCGAGCCGAACGTCCCAGGGACGCGGGTCGATGTGGTCGAGACGCTGGCATTCGTGCGCCACGCCGATCAGTCGTGGCCGGCGCCAGTGCGGGTGACGCCGCCGAAAGGCCAGCGTGCGATCGTAGAAACCGCCGCCCATGCCGAGACGATGCCCGCGCGCATCGAACCCGACCAGCGGCAGGATCATGAGGTCGAGGCAGATCGGGTGGATCAACTGGGGGCCGCGTCCGGCTGGCTCAGGGATGCCGAAGCGATTGGGCCGCAACCGCTCGCCCGGACGATAGCGCGCGAACCAGAGCGCGCCCTGGCGTCGCTTCAGCGGATTCAGGACCGGCAGATAGAAGCGCTTGGCGCGACAGGACTCGTGTTGCATCAGCGCGCGCGGATCGATTTCGCCATCGGCAGGCCAGTAGAGCGCGATGCACCGTGCGCGTCGCACGCTCGGGTGTCGGATCAGACGACGGACCAGCGCTTTGGCATGCCGGCGCTGTGTGCGCGCGTCGAGTGCGCGGCGTGCCGCTCGCAGCCGCTGTCTGGTTCGCTGAGGGGGAGACATGGGATGGCGTGAAGGAGAGACACCCCCCATCTGTGCCGTTGCAGGCCCTCGTTCTTGAACCATAGGGTTCAAGTGGGGACGACTGGCGCCACTTCAGGCTTTCCGCTCGGAGGCGGACATGCACAACCGCTTTGCCGTGCCATCCCCGGGGTAGCGATTAGGCTCAAGAAAATACCCAGGCCGCTATCGAACACTACAGGGGGTGTCTTGGGTTACAGGCTATACCCTTTCGCGCGAGGCGTCCAGACTTGACTGCACCGGCGTTTCCGGTTCACTCTGGTGAGCCTGCTCATCGTCTTCGTCTCCGGCCAGCGCGTGATTGACACGCTCCTGGAGCTGGTGCAGGCGCCGGGTCAGCTCGCCCTCGGGACCGGAACGGGCGCGCTGGACCTGGATGAGATCATGCGCAATGTTGAGCGCGGCCATGACCGCGATGCGGTCGGTTCCGATCACACGTCCGGTCTGGCGGATCTCGCGCATACGCCCGTCGAGCAGTCGCGCCGATGCCTTCAGGTCGTCCTGCTCATGGAATTCGCAGGCGATCCGGTATTCCTTGTCCAGGATCTTGATACTCAGTTGCAGCGGCTCTTCGATCACAGATTCTCCTCCATCGCGCGCAGTCGGGACAGCATGGCCTCGACGCGGCTCCGAGCTTGTTCGGTCTTTTCGATCAATTCACTGCGCTCGGCGACGAGCAGCTCCTGGCGCGCGCAGCGAGGCGTTCTCTTCCCTGAGCCTCTCGTTCAAGCGGATCAGGGCCGTCAACCGAAGTTCAAATTGATCGAGGTCAAACTTGGCCAAAGTCCGCGACTCCATTGGAATTCCGCGCACTATAGAAGGGGCTTCGCGGGCGGTCAATCGGGCAGGTGTGCGTGCTATGATCCTGGATCATCCAGCAAGGCTCAAGCATACCTGTAATGACGGGAGGTCGCCACGGACATCATCGACCCTGACATCGGCCCTTATCTCGACGCCGGGCCATTGAACCCCTCGCCCAGCGAGGCGCACGGCATCCTCTGCGGCCTGATCTGCGGCGGGGAAGCGCACGCCCTTGAATCCTGGCTCGCACAGGTCGCGCCCACCCCAGACGCCGGAGAGGCGCTGGTCGCCGAAGGGCGCGCGGCCCTGCGCGAATGCGGGCTGGCCATCGAGCGCGAGTTCCAGGGGCGGGAACCACTGATTGGACTCCCCTCCCCCGGCGACTCGGCCCCGCTCGGCGAGCGCGCGCTCTGGCTCTACGACTGGATACGCGGCTTTCTCTACGCACTCGGTCTGGTGTCCCTGTCGGAGTCCGACCTCTCCGAGCAGGGACGCGAGATCCTGCGCGATCTCACGGCCATCACCCAGATGGATCTCGACGACCTGGAGGAAACCGAGGAGAACGAGCAGGCGCTCGCCGAAGTGGTCGAGTTCGTTCGGGTCGCAGCCATGCTGATCCATCACGAGCGCGCCGTCGCACGCGCTCAGACCACAAATCAGGCGATCTCCACCGGCCCAGAGACAGACCCCGAATGACCCGTTCCGAATACAGACGCCGACGCCGCGCGCTGGCCAACACGATCGGTGCGGACGCACTCGCCATCCTGCCGGCGGCGCGCGAGGTGACGCGCAATCGCGACGTTCACTACCCGTTCCGTCAGAGCAGTGACTTCAGCTATCTGACCGGCTTCCCCGAACCGGACGCCTGGCTCGTGATCGCACCCAAGCGTCAGGAAGGTGAATTCGTCCTCTTCTGCCGTCCGCGCGATCCGGAGCGCGAGCAGTGGGATGGAGCGCGTCTCGGAGTCGAGGGCGCGATCGAGGCGTTCGGCGCCGACGAGGCCCATCCGCTGAGTGAACTCGACACCCTGATGCCGACGCTCATCGATGGGCGTCAACGGCTTTACTACCCGATTGGCACCGACTCGATGCTGGACGCCCAGGTCATGGGCTGGGTCAGGCAGGTGCGCGCCAAAGCGCGAACCGGTGCCGTCGCGCCCGAGACCTTCGTCACCCTCGAATCCGTGCTGCACGCGCAGCGTCTCATCAAGAGCCCAGCCGAGATCGCCGTCATGCGCCGCGCCGCCAAGATCTCGGCACGCGCGCACAGCGAACTGATGCGTCTGTGCCGCCCCGGTCTGAACGAAGCACGGCTGGAGGCGGAGTTCCAGCACCAGTGCGCGCTGGCCGGTGCTCGGCATCTGGCCTATCCGAGCATCGTCGCCGGCGGCGAGCACGCTTGCGTGCTGCACTATGTCGAGAACTCGGCGCCGCTACGCGACGGCGATCTGGTACTGATCGACGCCGGCTGCGAGCTGGACGGCTATGCCTCGGACATCACCCGCACCTTTCCAGTCAACGGGCGGTTCAGTCCAGCCCAGCGGACGATCTACGAACTGGTGCTGAAGGCACAACGGGCGGCCATCGAGCGCGCGCGTCCGGGGCATCACTGGAACGAACCGCACGAAGCGGCGGTCAAGGTGTTGACCAAGGGACTGGTGGAATTGGGTATCCTGAACGGCAAGACCAAGGATCTGATCAAGGACGAGGCGCACAAGCCCTATTACATGCACCGCACCGGCCACTGGCTGGGCATGGATGTGCACGACGTCGGCGCCTACAAGCGCGACGGCGACTGGTGCGAACTGGAACCCGGCATGGTGCTGACCGTGGAGCCTGGGCTCTATCTGTCGCACGACGAGGCCGTGCCCGAGCTCTATCGCGGCATCGGCGTGCGCATCGAGGACGATGTACTCATCACGGAACAGGGCCACGAGATCCTCTCGGCTGGGGCGCCCAAGGATCCCGAGGCGATCGAGACACTGATGCAGCGAGGTTGAGGATGGCCGAATTCGACGTGGTGATCGTGGGTGGTGGTCTGGTCGGTGGCAGTCTGGCCAGCGCGCTGCACGACTTGCCGCTGCGGGTGGCGCTGATCGAATCGGCCCCCGTGCGCGCCTCGAACCAACCGAGTCCGGACGAGCGCGTCATTGCGCTGTCGCTCGGCAGCCGGCGCATCTTCGGCGGCCTCGGCGTCTGGCCGGCCATCGCTCCTGTGGCCGAACCCATTCTGAGCGTGCATGTCTCGGATCGCGGTCACTGCGGTTTCAGCCGGCTCGACCGCCGCGAGGAAGGCGTCGAGGCGTTCGGCTATGTGACACCGGCACGCGCCATGGATCTCGCGCTCCAGGAATCGCTCGAACAGGCGCCCAATATCCAGACCCTGCGCCCGGCCCGGCTGCTCGATCATCGCGTCGGTGCTGATGGCGTCGAGCTGGACATCCAGGTCGGCGGTGAGCGCCGGCACGTCACGACCCGTCTGCTGGTGGCCGCCGATGGCGGTGACTCCAGCGTGCGCGAGCGGCTTGGACTCCAGGTCGACGAACACGATTACGGGCAGGACGCCGTTATCACCACCGTGCTGGCGGACCGGCCGCACCCTGGTCGGGCCTTCGAGCGTTTCACCGATACCGGCCCCCTGGCCATGCTGCCCATGCCCGGTGGACGCTATTCGGTGGTCTGGACCTGCCGGCCGACCGAGACGACCGGCCTGCTCTCACTCACGGAGGCCGATTTCGTCGCGCGCCTGCAAGCGCGTTTCGGCTGGCGTCTGGGCCGGCTGAGCGCGCCCTCGCGGCGTCAAGCCCATCCGCTCAAGCTCAAGCTGGTGCGCGAGACCATCCACGAGCGGCTGGTGCTGATCGGCAATGCCGCTCACACCCTGCATCCGGTCGCCGGCCAGGGTTTCAATCTGGGTCTGCGCGATGTCGCGGCGCTGGCCGAGGCCCTTGGCGAGGCCGCACGACACGGTCGGGATGCCGGCGCCTCCAGCACGCTCGCCGACTACGCCCGCTGGCGCGGACGCGACCAGGCCGATACCGCGCGCCTGACCGATACCCTGGCACGGCTGTTCGTCGTCCCCTGGCGTCCGGTGCGCATCGCACGCAATCTGGGACTGCTGGGACTGGATCTGTTGCCGGCGGCGCGTCATCGGCTGGCGCGCCGCTTCATGGGACTCGATGGTTCCCTGCCGCGTCTGGCCCGCGGTCTGCCATTGGAGACACGGCATGTCTGAGATCCAGACCTCCTTCGATGTGGTCGTTGTCGGTGGTGGCATGGTCGGTACGGCCTTCGCCGCCGCGCTTTCGGGTCACGGACTGGCGGTCGCGGTGGTCGAATCGCGTCGGCCGGTGTGCGACTGGCCGGCCGGCGAGATCGACCTCCGGGTCTCGGCCCTGAGCCGTTCCAGTCAGCACTTCCTGGAGCGCCTCGAAGTCTGGGGACGCATCCAGGAACTCGGCGTGAGTGCCTATCGCGAGATGCACGTCTGGGACGCACTCGGCGGCGGTCACATCCATTTCGACAGCCAGACGCTCGGCGAACCCGACCTGGGGCATATCGTCGAGAACCGCGTTATCCAGCTCGCGCTCTGGGAGTCACTCGCGAATGCCGACGACGTCCGGCTCCTGTGCCCGGCAGGCATCGTGGATCTGGAGATGGACGCTGCCGGCACCCGGCTCATCCTCACCGATGGACGCTCGATCACCGCTCGGCTGCTGGTCGGTGCCGACGGACGTGACTCCCTGGTCCGCACTCTGGCCGGAATCGAAACCGAAGGCTGGGACTACGGCCAGCGCGCCATCGTCGCCCATGTCAGGCCCGCCGAATGGCATCGCGAAACGGCCTGGCAGCGCTTTCTGCCGACCGGCCCGCTGGCGCTGCTGCCGCTGGCCGACGGACGCTGCTCGATCGTGTGGTCGGCCGACGACGCGCGGGCGGCCGAACTCATGGCGCTCGATGACGCGGCCTTTTCGGCGACCTTGAGCGAGGCCTCCGAGTTTCGGCTCGGCGCACTCAGGCTCGACAGCGCGCGCGCGGCCATCCCGCTGCGACTGCAACATACCAAGACCTATGTGCGTCCGGGGCTCGCGCTCATCGGCGACGCCGCCCACGCCATTCACCCGCTCGCCGGCCAGGGCGTCAATCTCGGTTTCATGGACGCGGCTGAACTGGCCGCGGCATTGGACGTCGGCCTGGCGTGCAAGCGCGACATCGCCGGACTCTGGACGCTGCGCCACTACGCGCGCGCGCGGCGCGGTGAAAATCAGTTCATGCTCCAGGCGATGGATGTCTTCAAACATCTGTTCGGTAACGAGGAGCCGCTGGTCGCGCGCGCGCGCGGACTGGGGCTGAGCCTCACCGATCGTCTGGAGCCGCTCAAGCGGCTGTTCATGGTCCAGGCGCTCGGACTCGGTCGCGCGCGGGACTGCGAGGCGAGTGCGGGCAGGGCAACCAAACCGTCATGCGCGATCGGTATAAGATCGGCGCGTCCAGAACCTCCCCCTTGATCATCTTTACCTGAAACGAATCGAGGACATCATCGTGTCAGCCAAGAACGCCTTCTATGCCCAATCCGGCGGCGTGACCGCCGTCATCAACGCCTCGGCCTGCGGCGTGATCGAGACGGCGCGCCGTCATCCCGACCGGATCGCCAATGTCTACGCCGGACGCAACGGCATCATCGGCGCGCTCACCGAGGATCTGATCGATACCAGCCAGGAGTCGGATGAAGCCATCGCGGCGCTGCGCTACACGCCCTCCGGCGCCTTCGGCTCCTGTCGCTACAAGCTCAAGAGTCTGGAAGCCAACCGGCGCGAGTACGAGCGGCTGATCGAGGTCTTCAAGGCGCACGACATCGGCTATTTCTTCTACAACGGCGGCGGCGACTCGGCCGACACCTGCTACAAGGTCTCGCAGCTCTCCGAGAGCCTGGGCTATCCGGTGCAGGCCATCCATGTGCCCAAGACGGTCGACAACGATCTGCCGATCACCGACAACTGCCCCGGCTTCGGCTCGGTGGCCAAGTACATCGCCACCTCGGCGCTGGAAGCCTCCTACGACGTGCGTTCCATGGCCAAGACCTCGACCAAGGTCTTCGTGCTGGAGGTCATGGGCCGGCACGCCGGCTGGATCGCCGCCGCTGGCGGTCTGATCGAGGATCACGACATCCCGGTGCTGATCCTCTTCCCCGAGATCGAGTTCGATCAGGCACGCTTCCTGGCCGCCGTCAAAGCCAAGGTCGAGCAGCACGGCTATTGCACCGTAGTGGTCTCGGAGGGTGCCAAGTACCCGGACGGACGCTTCCTGGCCGAACAGGGCACGCGCGATGCCTTCGGTCATGCCCAACTCGGTGGCGCGGCCCCAGTCGTGGCCAACATGGTCAAGGACGCCACCGGCTACAAGTTCCACTGGGCGGTGGCCGACTATCTCCAGCGCGCAGCCCGTCATCTGGCTTCCAAGACCGACGTCGAGCAGGCCTATGCGATGGGGCGCGCCGCCGTCGAGTTCGCGCTCGCCGGTCACAATGCCGTGATGCCCACGGTCAAGCGCACCAGCAACGACCCCTACGCCTGGGAGGTCGGCGAGGCCCCGCTCTCGCAGGTGGCCAACGTCGAGAAGTTCATGCCGCGCGAGTTCATCTCCGAGGACGGCTTCGGCATCACGGCGGCTTGCAAGCAGTATCTGATCCCGCTCATCCAGGGCGAGGACTATCCGCCCTTCGAGCACGGTCTGCCCAAGTACGTCACGCTCAAGAACGCCCCGGTCGAGCGCAAGCTCGGCGCCTTTGAGCTGTAAGGATTGAGATTATCAAGGTCAATTTGGACTATAATTGACGCTTTTACCATTTCGGCGGCCCATGGCCGCCGATCGACGCATTCAAAGGCCCTTTCATGGATCTGTCCAAGGTTTCACGCGGGGACAACGTCCCCTATGCCCTCAACGTCATCATCGAGATCCCGGCCCATTCCGAGCCGGTGAAGTACGAGATGGACAAGGCGACCGGCGCCATGTTCGTCGACCGCTTCATGTCCACGGCCATGCACTATCCCTGCAACTATGGCTATGTCCCGCACACCCTGTCCGCCGACGGCGACCCGGTCGACGTGCTGGTGGTCACGCCCTATCCGCTGATTCCGGGATCGGTCATCAAGTGCCGCCCGATCGGCGTGCTCAAGATGACCGACGAGTCGGGTGACGACGCCAAGATCCTGGCCCTGCCGATCGACAAGCTCTACAAGGGCTATCGCCAGGTCGAGAGCTTCCGCGACATGCCGCAACATCTGCTCGACCAGATCGCGCACTTCTTCGAGCACTACAAGGATCTCGACGAGGGCAAGTGGGTGCGGATCGCCGGCTGGGGCGACCGCGAGGAGGCCTGCCAGGAGATCCTGTCCAGCGTCAAGATGTTCGAGGACGCCCCCGAGAAGCCCGCGTTCTAAGAACGGATCGGGTGACGAAGCCCCGGCTTCGTCACCCGCGCGAGGAAGCTCGGCTTCCCGTCTTCGCAAGCCAGACAGACTCAACGGGGAGGCGCTTCGATGCTGACGCATTTCACGCCGAGCGGCGAGGCCCACATGGTCGACGTCGGCGCCAAGCCCGAAACGGTGCGGCGCGCACTCGCCGAGGGACGCATCCGAATGCAGCCGGCGACTCTGGCCCTGATCGAACAGGGCGCGCACGCCAAGGGCGATGTGCTCGGGGTCGCGCGGCTCGCCGGTATCATGGGCGCCAAGCGCACAGCCGACCTCATCCCGCTCTGCCATCCACTGAGCCTCACGCGCGTCGAGATCGAGCTGACGCCCATCGTCGAAGCGTCTACGGTCCGGTGCCGCGCCACGGTCGAGACCTGTGACCGCACCGGCGTCGAGATGGAGGCGCTCTGTGCCGTGCAGATCAGTCTCCTGACGATCTATGATATGTGCAAGGCCGTCGACCGCGGCATGCGGATCACGGATGTCCAGCTCGTCGAAAAGGCGGGTGGACGCTCCGGGCACTGGAGGCGCGACAACCAAGACTCGGCCTGATGACCCGGAGCATTCGCGCCGCCTCGGTGGTCACGACCGTCACTCGACTGAACCCAGAATCCATGTCCGACACTCGCCCGCCCCAATCGACGCGCTTCCACGCCCTCTATCAAGGCGCTCGCTTTCTCACCGCCGCCACCAAGCTCCAGCAGACCCCGGCCGATGAAGGGCGCGAGGTCGCCTTCGCCGGACGCTCCAATGCCGGCAAGTCGAGCGCCATCAACGCGATCTGTCACCAGAACGCGCTGGCCAGGACCAGCAAGACCCCAGGCCGCACCCAGCAGCTGATCTTCTTCGAGCTCGACGAGACACGCCGCTTGGTCGATCTGCCCGGCTACGGCTATGCCAAGGTGCCCGAACGCATCAAACTCGAATGGCAGCGCCATCTCTCGCACTACCTGGAGAGCCGTCAGTCGCTCGTCGGGCTGGTGATCGTCATGGACATCCGCCATCCGCTGACCGACTACGATCGTCAGATGCTCACCTGGGGCCGGCGTGCCGGGCTGTCGATCCTGCTGCTGCTGACCAAGGCCGACAAGCTCAAGCGCGGCGCGGCCAGCGCGACACGTCTGGCCGTCGAGCGTGCCGTGGCCGACGACTCCGGCCAGGTCGAGGTCCAGCTCTTCTCGGCCCCCGAGCGCCAGGGACTGGCCCAAGTCCAGGCCACCCTGGATCGCTGGCTGCATGTCGGCACCCCCGAGCTCCAGACACCGACCACCTGACCGCACACAGTGACCACGAGCGACCATCCGCCGACGATCCAATACGATTCCTTGGATGACGGGCGTCCGTCCGATGCCCGTTTGCTCTCGCCCTACACCAGCCGCCGAACACGACGGCTCGACGAAGAAACGCTCGCCTGGGAGCGCGATCTGTTCGTCGGCGGTCCCGTAGCCGTACTCGTCTGGCGTCCGGAGGCGCGCTGGCCGGTGTGTCATGCTTCACCGAACGTCGCACCGATCTTCGGCCACTCGGCCGAACGCATGATGCACTCGGATTTCCACTACATGTCGGTGATCCACCCCGATGACATCGACCGGATCGCCGGTGAGGTGGTACGTTATCTCAATGAAGGGCGCGATACCTGGGAGCAGCGCTACCGGATCGTCCGGCCGGATGGTCAGGTGCGATGGCTGTACGATTTCACGGTCGTGGATCGCGATGAATCGGCCGAACCGCGTCTGCTGCGCGGTTATGTCATGGACGAGACCGAGACGCAGCGTCGCGAGCGCGATTTCCAGGTACTCGCCGCGTCCAGCGCCGACGCCGTCTGGATCAGTGCGGTGCCGGCCGGATTCCTGTACGCCAATCCGGCGGCCTTGCGTCTGACCGAACACGACGCGACCAGTCTGGGCCGCCTGTGCTGGCCGGACCTGATCGCACCTCGCGAGCATGCACGTCTCCCTGAACTCCTGGAGCGACTCGACGCCGGTGAGTGCGTGCAGACCGAGGTCTGGATAGGTCGCGCGGATCGTACCGAGGTGCTGGTCGATCTCAGGCTCCAGCCGCTCGGCGAAGGCCGCTGTCTCGGCATCGGACGCGAGCACGCCGAGCCGCAACGCTCAATCGTCACCGAGAATCGACGCCCCCCGGATGTGCTGCGCGAGAGTCAGGAACTCTATCGCGCCATCGTCGATCAGGCCGCCGATGGCATCGTCCTGATCGATGCCCAAACATTGCGTTTCGTCGAGTTCAACGAAGCCGCCTGTCGGTCGCTGGGCTACAGTCGCGACGAGTTCGCGCGGCTCGGTATCTCAGACATCCAGGCCGACCTCTCGCCGCGCGGCATCGCCCGCTGGCGTGAACGAATCAACAGTTCCGGGCAGGGCGATTTCGAGACCCTTCATCGCCACAAAAGCGGTGAATTGCGTCGGGTGCACGTCAGCAATCGCGCACTGGACATCCGCCAGGGACGCTATTGGGCCGCGATCTGGCGCGACATCACCGAGCGCAAGCGCATCGAGGACGAACTGGATGAGCATCGGCGCCATCTGGAAGAGCTGGTGCGCACGCGCACGGCCGAACTGGAGCGCGCCCGTCTGGAGGCCGAGAGCGCCAATCTGGCCAAGAGCATCCTGCTGGCTAACATGAGCCATGAAGTGCGCGCTCCGATCAACGCCATTCTCGGTCTGAACCATCGCCTCAAGGCCAGCGCCAATGACCCCGAACAGTCGCAGCGTCTGGGTCAGATCGCGGAGGCGGGCTACCACCTGCTGCGCATAGCCAACGACATTCTCGATCTGTCACGCATGGAAGCCGGCACACTGCGTCTGGAACGGGTCGACTTCGAACTCAGACATAGCCTGGCACGGCTGAACCTGCTGCTCAATGCCGAGGTCGAGGCCAAGGGACTGAGACTGCGTCTGGTCATGGACCCGACCTTGCCGGCGAGACTCCACGGCGACCCAGGGCGACTGGGGCAGATTCTGCTGAACCTGACCGGCAATGCGGTCAAGTTCAGCGAACACGGAACCGTGACGGTCAAGGCAAACCTCATCGACCGGCACCAGAATCGAGTCCGTGTCCGCTTCGAGGTGTGCGACGAAGGAACCGGCATCCCCGAAGACCGTCAGGACGCGCTCTTTCTGGCGTTCGAACAACTGGACGTCTCCACGGCGCGCCAGTTCGGCGGCTCGGGCCTTGGGCTGGCGATCAGCAAGCGGCTCGTCGAACTGATGGAGGGCGAGATCGGTGTGGAGAGCCGGCCTGGGGTCGGCAGTGCGTTCTGGTTTACCGCCTGCTTCGAGCCGGCCTCCGACGGCGATTGAGACCGGATCGTACGCTGCGACGCAGCATCCAAGCCGAAATCGATGGCTGCGTCGTAGTAGAGGCAAGCCGATGGATGCATGGTGCCCGGAATCCAGGACACCGCGCACCATTGGCTGGGCTTCAACGCGAGCCGGACGACCTTTCGCGCACCACACTCGCGCCATGCAGGCTGAAGAGCAGATCGACCTCGGCGTGGGTCAGGCCGCAGAGCGTGCGAACCTCGCTGCGTCCACGGCCGAGCCGGATCAACTCGATGGCTTGGACATAGAGACCCTCGTCGACGCTGCGCAGGCGCAACTCGCTCTGCTGATCGGCCAGCCGGTCGAGGGCGCGTTTGACACTGGACTGATGCTGGCTCTGGTCGATGACGTCCTCGGCCACGGCCTTGATCGCGCCATGCAGGGCGAGGAGCGCCGTATCGGTTTCCTGCTGATCGTGTCGCAGCTCGCGCAGGCGCTCCTCCAGGACGCGCAGCCGGGTACGCAGACGCACGGCCAGCCAGATGGCCGACAGGGCGACGAGCAGCGCCAGCACAGCCGCCACCCAACGCGGATCGATCCAAAGGGTCCGGATCAGAGCCAGCGTCTCCCACCAGGCTTCAGGCATAGTCGTCGATGAGTCCCCGGCGTCGACCCTGGGCAGGCGGCGGAGAGCCATTCGATGGTCTCGGTCGCGACGCATCGGCCTGGCGTCCGCCCAAACGCCGATCCTCCAGGCGCCGATCGGTCATCCGTCGGTCGCTCTGGCGCCGATCGTCCTGACGGCGATCGCGCGCCCGCCGGTCGCCACCCGGACGATCGTCCTGGCGGCGGTCCTTGGAACGACGTTCCTCGAACCGGCGCTCACCAAGCCGACGCTCGTCGAACCGGCGCTCACCACTACGACGCTCGTCGCGATCGCGGCGGCGATCGGACCGTCGACGCAACAGCCAGATGCGCTGCTGTTCCAGTTGACGCTCGCGATCATCGCCCAGCGCCCGCGAAGGCGTCCGGGCCTGAACCGGTTCCAGGTCTCTGATACGTTCGCTCATGGCTCAGCTCCCGAAACAGAGTACATCCATTGGATTCTTACCGGCTTCATCGGCCGACAAGGCTGAAACATGAGCCATGGCGGGCTGGGTCACGTGGATCTCACAACTCCCGCAGACTCGCCCACTCCTCGTCGGAGAGCAGCTTGTTGAGATCGATCAGGATGGTCAGACCGTCATCCGAGCTGGTGACACCCAGGATGAAGCGGCTGGTCTGGTCGTTGCCGACAGCGGGAGCCGGATCGATGGAGGCCGCCGGGATCTGGACCACCTCGGCCACCGAGTCGACCAGGATCCCGATGTTCTGGTTGTCCACGTCGATGATCACGATGCGCGAGGCCTCGTCCGGCTCGCGCACCGGCAGCGAGAGACGTCGCCGCGCATCGATCACGGTCACGACGTCCCCGCGCAGATTGATGATGCCCAGGATGTAGTCGGGCACGCCGGGGACGGGCGCGATCTCGGTGAGTTTGAGCACTTCCTGTACCTGGAGCACGTCGATGGCATAGGTCTCGTCGGCCAGGCTGAAGGTCACATAGGACGAGGAGCCGACCGGCTGGCTCGCCCGTGAATCGGATGCAGTCATGGTGTTTGTTCTCGGTTCAGTGTTGCAAGCTCGGCGTCCGCGGATCGATCTGGTCTGTTCGAACGCCATGAATCCATGAGCGCGGCCACGGGTGTCACTGGATCACACCGATGCCCGGCCCCGGCTCCACCTCGAAATCCGACTTCAGCCGCTCGGGTTCGGTGCGTTCACCGGAGCGCGCCTGCCGAACATCCGGCAGCACGATCACGGCGACACGCCGGTTGCGCGCCCGCCCGGCCTCGGTCGCGTTGCTGTCGGTGGGCTGGAACTGGCCGTAGCCGATAGCGACCATGCGCTCGGGGTCGATGCCGTTCTGGGCGAACAGATTGACCACGGTCGCCGCGCGCCCGGAGGACAGCTCCCAGTTGGACGGATAGATGGTGTTGTTGATCGGCAGGTTATCGGTGTGACCCTCGACATGGATGCGCACGTCGCGTCGTCCGAGCAGTCGGGCCACCCTGGCCAGCACCGGCCGTGCCGCCGGCTCCAGGGTCGCCGAGCCGCTCGAAAAGAGCAGATTGCTGTTGATGGCGACTTCGATCCAGTAGGGCTGACGCTTGATCTCGATGTTGCCGGCCTCGATCAACGAACCCATCGCCTCCTCCAGTTCGGTCGACATCTCCCGGATCTCGCCGAGGATTCGCCCGCGCTCTTCTTCGGAGGCCGAGCCGATGAGGGCGGCGAGCGCAACATCGGTCGGCGAAAAGGGTTCGAGGTCCGGCTCGGTCGTTTCGATCGCCGGACTCCCCGCGATGACCTCGACCGGGGCGAGCGAACGGCGCACGTCGTCGCTGACTGGATTCGACTCCAGGATCGGGTCGCCGATCTGGATCGGATCGATGGGTGCCGACGTGCCGAAGGCCTCGATCAGCGATTCGGAAAGCACGCTGTACTTGCCGGCATCGACTACCGAGACGGCGTACATGACCACGAAGAAGGCCATCAGGAGCGTCACCAGGTCGCCATAGGGGATGGCCCAGGCCTCGTGATTGACGTGCTCCTCGTGCCGCTTGCGCCGCGCCATGACTTGGACTCACCCCTGAATGAAACCGTTGAGCTTGTTCTCGATGTTACGCGGGTTCTCGCCCTCGGCGATCGCGATCAAGCCTTCGAGCAGCATGGTCTGATGGTTGACCCGGGCCTGGACGATGGATTTCAGCTTGTTGGACACCGGCAGGAAAAAGAGGTTGGCCAGGCCCACGCCATAGATGGTCGCGACGAAGGCGGCGGCGATCCCCTGCCCGAGCTTGCTCGGCTCGGTCAGGTTCTGCATCACGGCCATCAGTCCCATGACCGCGCCGATGATGCCGAGTGTGGGCGAATAGACCCCCATGCTCTCGAAGACGCGCGCCCCCTGGAGATCGAAGGACTCGCTGTTGTCGAGATCGGACTCCAGGATCTGGCGCAGCGTCTGCGGCTCGGCGCCATCGACCAGCAATTGCAGCCCCTTGCGCACGAAGGGATCCGGCTCTTTGTTCGAGCGATCCTCCAGCCCCAGCAACCCTTCCTTGCGCGAAATCTGCGACCACTCGACGATACGCTTGATCATGCCCCGCGACTCCAGACGCGGCGGTTTGAAGACCCAGGGGAACATCCTGAAGGCATGCAGGAAAACCGGAACCCGGGTCTGCACCAGGGTGGCGCCCAGGGTACCGATCACCACGATCAGGAACGCTGCCAGATTCCACAACGCCGCCACCGAGCTGCCCTTGGCGACGACACCGCCGAGGATGGCCACCAGCCCGAGCAGTAACCCGGTCAGGCTCAGGATGTCCATCTCAACAGAAACCCTTGACCAAGGCTGGTCCGACCTCCTTGAGCGGTAGGATCTGATCGGCGAGACCGGCGTCGATCACCGCCGCCGGCATCCCGAACACCACGCAGCTGGCCGCATCCTGCGCCCAGATATGTGCACCATTGGATTTGAGCTCGCGCGCGCCCTCGCGCCCGTCGGCCCCCATGCCGGTCAACACTACGGCCAGCACCTGCGAGCGCAGGGCGGCGGCCGCCGACCTGAAGGTGATGTCGACGCTCGGCTTGTAGATGGTGCCGGGCGGACTCTCTTCGATGCGCACCCTGGGTTGGGCGCCGCCCTCCAGGATGAGCTGTACCCCCCCAGGGGCGAGCAGCGCGCTGCCTGGCTTGAGCACGTCGCCCGAGACGGCCTCCTTGACGTCGATCTGGCACAGATTGTTCAGACGCTCGGCGAAAGCCGGCGTGAAGCTCGCCGGCATGTGCTGGACCAGGATGATCGGCAGCGGGAAGCTCTTGGGCAGCCCCTTGAGCACCTCCTGCAGCGCCACCGGCCCGCCGGTTGAGGTGCCGATCAGAACCGCGCGCAGACTATTCAGCGGCGTGGCGCTGGGCGAGAGACGCGGCGCGGCGGCGCGCGCCGGTGCAGCCTGAGGCGCCGCCCCGGACAGCACGGGACGATCGAGCGGCGCCGTAGCCGCCGGACGCGTGAGCCGGGTGCGACCGAGCGCGCGCACCCGCCGACGCAGCAGGATCTTGGCCGAATCCTCATCCTTGGCCATTTCGCTGAAGCGCTTGGGCAGAAAGTCCATGGCGCCGGCATCGAGCGCATCGAGCGTCGCCTTGGCGCCCTCGGTGGTCAGGGTCGAGAACATCAGGATCGGGCGCGGTGACTCGGCCATGATGCGGCGCACCGCCGTGATACCGTCCATCACCGGCATCTCGATGTCCATGGTGACGACGTCCGGGTTGAGACGCTTGACGACCTCGATGGCCTCCTGGCCATTGGCGGCGGTCCCGACGACATCGATACCGATGTCCGCGTTGAGGATCTCGACGATGCGCCGGCGGAAGAAGCCGGAATCGTCGACCACGACGACACGTAGACTCATGCCGGCATCCCCGTCTCGGCCGGTTGCAGCTGCGCGTGTGAGGCCCGTCCGCCGTACCCCGGCTGACTCATGAGGCGTACCAGCGCCGGGATGTCGATGATGAGCGCGATCCCGCCGTCACCCGTGATGGTCGCGCCGGCCAGTCCGGGAACGCCGTGCAGCCCCTTGCCGAGCGGCTTGATCACGACCTCTTCCTGACCGACCAGATCGTCGACGACCAGACCGATCTTGCGCTGAGCGACATGGACCACGACCACGTGCGAGTCCGACTTGGGTTCGACCAGACGATAGGGATGCAGCCAGCGCGAGGCGTAATAGAGGGGCAAGGCATGGTTGCGCACCATGATGGCCTCCTGGTCGTCGACGAAATGGGTGCGCGTGAGATCCAGATCCAGGATCTCCGAGACCGAGGCCAAGGGGATGGCGAAGCGCCGGCCATCGAGGATGACCATGAGCGCCGGCAGGATGGCGAGCGTCAGCGGCAGTTTGACGTTGAGTTTGGTGCCGACTCCGAGTTTGGAGTCGATCTCGACGGTGCCATTGAGCTGGGCGATCCGAGTCTTGACCACGTCCATGCCGACCCCGCGCCCCGAGACGTCCGAGATCTCCTCCTTGGTCGAGAAGCCGGCCATGAAGATCAGATCGAAGCATTCGCGTGTCGAGAGGCGCTCGGCCTGACTGGGATCGAGCAGTCCCTTTTCGACGGACTTGGCGCGCAGCTTCTCGGGATCCATGCCGCGTCCGTCGTCCTGGATCAGCAGCGAGATGTGATCGCCCTCCTGAGCCGCGCCCAGCACCACGGTGCCCCGGCGCGGCTTGCCCTTGGCTTCGCGCTCATCGGGCATCTCGATGCCGTGGTCGACCGCGTTGCGGATCAGATGCACCAGCGGATCGGCGAGCGCCTCGACCAGATTCTTGTCGAGATCGGTTTCCTCGCCGAAGGTCTCCAACTCGATCTCCTTGCCGAGATTGCGCGCCAGATCGCGCACCACGCGCGGGAAGCGGCTGAAGACCTTCTTGACCGGCTGCATCCGGGTCTTCATGACCGCTGCCTGCAGGTCCGAGGTGACGAGCGCCAGCGAGGCGATCGCCTTGCCGATCTCCTCGTCGCCGGTGCGCACGCGCAGCATGCTCAAGCGATTGCGCACCAGCACCAGCTCGCCGACCAGATTCATGATCTCGTCGAGCCGCTGGGTATCGACCCGCACCGAGGTCTCACCGGCGGGCACAGCGGCCGCGCGCTGGGCCTTGGCCGTGTCGAACGGATCGGCGGCAGGCACGGGAGGCTGGAGGGAGGCACTGGCCGCCGGGCGGCTTGGAACCGGCAGCGGACTCGGTTTAGGTGTCTCGACGGGCTTCGCCGCTCCCGAGCCATGCAATTGGTCGAGTAATGACTCGAATTCGTCGTCCGTGATCAGATCATTGGCGCCGGTCGCCTCCTCGGCGACAGACACTGTCCCAGGCGGTTCGGCTGGCGGCGCCGGTACCAGTGGCTCGGGGGCGACCGCCGCGCGATCGATGGATGCTGACTCGGCAGGCTGCCCCGAGAGCGCATCGAGCAGCGCCTCGAACTCAGCCTCGGTGATCTCGTCGGCCGATTCGGCCGTGGAGCCGGCCTCGATTGCGGGCGCCGGCGTCGGCTCGGGCGGTCGAGCGCTGAGCGGCTCGGACTCGGCGACGGGCGGTGGTTCGGGTACCGGCTCCGGCGCGGGTTCGGGTGCACTCGTCCCCGCCGCGTCCGGAACGGCGAGCGCCGCCAGATCTGCGATCAGTGCCGGTGGAGCCGGCTCGGGCTCACGCGCCGACTTGAGATCGCCGAACATGACGTTGAGCACGTCGAGTACGCGCAGCACCACGTCCATGAGAACCGGGTCGATGCGGCGCTCGCCATTGCGCAGCAGATTGAAGACGTCCTCGGCATGATGACAGACCACGACCAGGGCATTGAGATTGAGGAAGCCCGCACCGCCCTTGATGGTGTGGAAGCTGCGGAAGACCGCATTGAGCAGATCGCGATCGTTGGGGTTCTGCTCCAGATCGATCAGCTGCTCGTTGAGCGCCTCCAGCAGTTCACCGGCCTCGACCAGAAAGTCCTGGAGGATTTCGTCATTCGGATCGATTGCCATGCATGATCACTCTGGGGTTCGGTGGGCTAGAAGCCCAGACTGGAGAGCAGTGCATCCACGTCGTCCTGTCCGCTGACGACATCGGCGCCCGCGTCCTGCGTATTGGGTACGATCGGTCCATGCCCTCGAACCTCTGACGCTTCGGTTTCGTCCGGACTCGCCTTGGCGACCTTGGGCAACTCCATCCGGGCGCTCGACAGCCGGATGAGTCCGACCAGGTTCTCCTCGACCTCATGCACCAGCCGGATGACCCGCCGAATGATCTGACCGGTGAGATCCTGATAGTCCTGGGCCATCAGGATCTCGGACATCAGCGATTTGAGGCGTTCGGTCTCCTGTCCGCTCTGGGTCAGGAAGTCGTCGAGCTCGCGCGCCAGCTCGCGAAATTCGTCGACCGACAGTTCGCGATTGCGAAAGCGGCTCCATTGCTCGTGCAGCGTCGCCGAACGGTCGTGGAGCGACTCGGCGATGGGCATGGACTCGTCGAGCGCGTTGAGCGTGCGATGCGTCGCCTGCTCGGTCATGGAGACGACATAGTTCAGACGCTCCTTGGCGTCCGGGATCTCGTCGCGGGTCAGTTCGATCAGGCGCGAGTCGCCGCGGAAGCTGTTGAGCGCCTCGTGCAGGTCGCGCGTGAGCTTGCCGAGTTCCTCGAAGAGTTCGCGCTCATAGGGCAGGCGCAGCTGACGGATGCTCTCGTCGGCCCCGGCGCGATCTCCGGCCTCCAACTGCTCGACCAGACGACGCGCCAGATCCAGCTGTAGACTCAGACGTTCTTCATCGTTGTCCATCGCTCATCCCTGCGCATCGAGGCGCTCAAAGATCTTGTCGATCTTTTCCTTCAGCGTCTCGGCGGTGAAGGGTTTGACGATATAGCCGTTGACGCCGGCTTGGGCCGCCTCGACGATCTGGTCGCGCTTGGCCTCGGCGGTCACCATGAGCACCGGCAGCGACTTGAGCATGGGGTCGGCGCGCACCGCCTTGAGCAGTGCGATGCCCTCCATGTTCGGCATGTTCCAGTCGGTGATCAGGAAGTCGAAGCCGCCGCTCTTGAGCATCGGCAGCGCGGTGCTGCCATCGTCGGCTTCGGAGGTATTGCTGAACCCCAGCTCACGCAGCAGGTTCTTGATGATGCGTCTCATGGTGGAGAAATCGTCCACGATGAGAATTTTCATGCCTTTGTCCACGCAACGCTCCACATGGAATCTGTTGGTTTGAGAATCACGCGCCGGGTCCCGCTCGGGTCCAGTCGCTCAAACGGCCCCGCAGACGGTGCAGGGCCTGACTGCGAATCTGGCTCACGCGCGACTCGGTGACATCGAGAACGGCTCCGATTTCGCGCAGATTGAGTTCTTCATCATAGTAGAGCGCGAGCACCAGGCGCTCGCGTTCCGGTAAGTCCGCCAGCGCCTCGGCCAAGGCCTGGGCGAACTGCTCGCGCTCCAGTTGCTCGGTCGGAGCGGTGCCCGCCCCAGGCAGGAACCTGTCGCTGTCGGCGTCCTCGCCAAACAGGTCTTCCAGCCCTAGGATCTGGCAACTGGCCGTATCCTGCAACATGCCATGATAGTCGTCGAGTGTGACCCCCAGTGTTTCGGCGATCTCGCGATCACTGGCCGCGCGTCCTTCGCGTGATTCGACCTGATGGATCGCCTCGGCGATACGGCGACTGTTGCGATGCACCGAACGCGGCGTCCAGTCGGCGCGCCTCAGCTCGTCGATCATGGCTCCGCGCACACGAATGCCGGCATAGGTGGCGAAGGTCGCGCCCTGTCCCGTCTGGAACTGGCGCGCCGCCTCGATCAGTCCGACCATGCCGGACTGTATCAGATCCTCGACCTGAACAGAGGCCGGCAACCGCGCCACCAGATGATGGGCGATGCGCCGCACCAAATCGACATGCTCGGACACCAGCCGCGCCGCCTCGTCGCCGGCGCTCGCATACCCCATCCGAGACCGGGCGCGGACCATCTAGGCGCCTTGCAGCAGACGCTCGACGAAAAAGCCGATGCCGCCCAGGTCAGTGGCGCCGCCGCGCGCGGCATCGATCCGACGTGCCAGGTCGTTGAAGACGCGGCCGGCCGGACTGCCCGGATAGAGGCTGACCACGGGCTGGCGTCGCTGCACCGCCAGACGCAGCTTGTCGTCCATCGGGATCATGGCCGCCGTCTCCAGCACCACATCCGGCAGATAGTTGGCGCAGACAGCCGAGAGTTTGCGCATCAGACGCTGACCGGATTCGATGTCGCGTAGCATGTTGCAGATTATCCGAAAACGACGCACCCCGTGCTCCTGATGTAGAACCTTGATCAGTGCATAGGCATCTGTCAAGGACGCCGGTTCGTCGCAGACCACCACGAACACCTGCTGGACGGCCTTGCAGAAGCTGGTGACCGAATCATGGACGCCTGCCGCCGTGTCGACGACCAGGATATCGAGCGGCTTGTCATAGCTGCTGAAGGCGCGGATCAGGCCCAGATGCTCGGCCGGCGTCAGATTGGCCATCGAACCGATGCCGGAGGCCGAAGGCACCAGCAACAGCCCGTCCGGACCGGGCAGTAGCACGTCCTCCAGACGCTCGACGCGCCCGGCGACCAGATCGTGCAGCGTCTTGGTCGGACGCAGTCCGAGCATCAGGTCGGCGTTGGCCAAGCCCAGGTCAGCGTCGAAGAGCATGACGTTGCGACCCAGCCGCGCCAGGGCCACGGACAGATTGACCGCGACATTGGTCTTGCCGACGCCGCCCTTGCCGCTGGCGATGGCGAGGCTCAGAAAGGGCCGGTTCCTAGTAGGCTGCATGCACGGATTTCCTGAAGGGGATCACGGACTCCAGCACCAGGCTGTCGCGCGTCACGGCACTGGGCGCCGATGGCGTCCGCGTACTCGGGCTCGGAGTCTTCGGGGTCGATAGTCTAGACAATGGCTCACAGGGAGCAAGCGCGGAGATATCGCGCGCGGTGAACCAGCTGCGCTCGCTACCGACGTTTGGTGTTTCGATCTCAACGCGCGACTGGAAGCGCTGACTCGGCTCGCCCAGCGCCAGGCGCGTCAGATGCGCCGTGTCAGCCTTGTGGAAGTCTTCCTCGATGCGTTGTCCGTCGCTCTGGAAAACCAGCCCCAGATGCTGCTCCAGCAGCACCGAGAGGATCTCGCCGAGCCGTTCGGCTTCGTCGATCTTGGTCAGGACGAGAGCCGTGGGTTCGCAGCTCTGGAAGGCTTTGAGCACCTGACGCAGCACCCCGGCCTGATGCGTCGCCGGAATCACCAGCCAAGTCTCGATCTCGACCAGATGACGGATCTGGGCGAAGAGCTTGCGCTCAGCGGCATCGCGCGCGGAGCGCCCCTCGGTGTCGACGAGAATGAGATGATCACTGGCGCTGCGGTTGGCCAGAGCGATGAGATCGCGCTCGTTCTCCAGCAGGATGACCGGTACGCCGGCCATCTGGCCGAAAGCCTGGAGCTGCTTGTGGGCGCCGATGCGCTGACGGTCGAAGGTGACCAGGGTGACGGAATCCGGCCCCAGGCGGCGGATGCGGTGCAGGGCCAGTCGGCTCAGGGTGGTAGTCTTGCCCGCGCCAGTGGGGCCGACGAGCGCCAGGACACCACCGCGCTCCAGAACGCTTGGCTGCACGGTCGCGACCGAGGCGGCGAGACGGGTCCGCAGACGACTCCAGGCGTCCTCGTGCGTCTGATCCTCCTGGAGTCCGCCGATGAGCGAGCGCGCCAGCGTATCGTCGAACCCGCACTCGACGAGCCGTTCGGCGATCCCGGCAGCCAGCGGATGACGCACGGCCCATTGATCGCGTTCGCTCAGCGCCTGCTGTTGCGCCAGCAGGGCGCGTAGATCGCGCAGTTCGCGGCGCATGGCGGCCAGATCGGAATCGGCCGACGCCGGGCGCGTAGCGCGTGACACACTGGGACGCACGGGCGCGACCGGTTCGGTCGGCGCCTCGGTCGCGGCCACGACCTCCAGCACGCCATCGACACGACGGCTCGACAGGATCACGGCGTCCGGTCCCTGCTGCTCACGCACCTGGCGCATGGCGTCCTGCATGTTCTTTGCCTGATAGCGCCGTACATTCATCGCTCAAACTCCCGTTACTCGATCAGGCCCGTGCCTGAGCATTGTCGCTCTTGCCCACGGTGGCCACGACCCGGATGCGTCGGTTGTCCGGGATCTCGGTGAAGGCCAGCACGGTCAGGTTGCGTACCGCGCCTCTCAGCCAGCCCGCGATCCAGGAGCGAATCTCCGGAGCCACCACCAAGACAGCCGGCGCGCCCTCGGCTTCCTGCTTGTGAGCCGCCTCGATCACCGAGCGCTGGAGCCGCTCGGCCAGACCGGGCTCGATACCGATGGTTTCGCCCTGGCTGCTTTGTAGCGATTTATGCAACAGTTGTTCCAATGATGGATCGAGTGCGATCAGCGGCAGCTCGTCGTCGGGTCCGATCAGATCCTGCACGATCGAACGGGCGAGTGCCACGCGCACGGCGGCGGTCAGAGTGGCGGGATCTTGACTCTTGGCCGAGCGTTCCGCCAAGGTTTCGGCGATGGTACGCAGATCGCGGATCGCCACCTGCTCGGCCAACAGGTTCTGGAGCACCTTGAGCACCACCCCGAGCGAGATCGATTTGGACGATAGCAGGTTTTCGACCAGCTTGGGCGAGCGGCGCGCGAGCTGATCGAGCAGATGCTGGACCTCCTCGTGTCCGATGAGGCGGTGGGCGTTCTCGCGGAAGATCTGTGACAGATGGGTGGCGATGACAGTGGCCGAGTCGACCACGGTATAACCGGCGGCCTGGGCCACATCACGGTTGGCCGGGTCGATCCAGAGCGCGTCGAGATTGAAGGTCGGATCCTTGGTCGGCGTGCCCTCGACGGTGCCGAACACCTGGCCCGGATTGATCGCCAGATCGCGATCGGGGAAGACCTCGGCTTCGGCGGCCGTCACACCCAGCAGTGAGATCCGGTACTGGTTCGGTCCCAGCTCCAGGTTGTCGCGGATGTGCACCGGCTGGATGAGAAAGCCGAACTCCTGCGAGAGCTTGCGCCGGATGCCCTTGATGCGGGTCATGAGCTGGCCGTCCTGAGTGCGGTCGACCAGGGGGATGAGCCGGTAGCCGACCTCCAGCGACACCAGATCGACCGGCGGCACATCCTCCCAGGACAGATCGCGATCCTCGGGCGCGGGCAGTTCCAGCCCCTGCGGCAGACGCTCGATGACCTCCGGCGGAGGCGCCGCCGGCTTGGCCGCGATCAGATAACCGGCCCCGATCAGACTGGAAGAGATCCCGAGAAAGACCAGATTGGGCATCCCCGGAATCAGTCCCAGGATTCCGATGACGCCGCCCGAGATATAGAGCACGCGCGGGTTGGCGAACATCTGGCCGAACACCTGCTGGCCCATGTCCTGGGAGCTGGAGGTACGGGTGACGATGATGGCCGTGGCCGAGGATAGCAGCAGCGAGGGGATCTGGGCGACCAGACCATCGCCGATGCTCAGCAGGATGAAGGTGTTGGAGGCATCCGCGAAGGTCATCCCGGCCTGGGTGACGCCGATGATGATGCCGCCGATGATGTTGATGAACAGGATCAGGATGCCGGCGATGGCGTCGCCGCGCACGAACTTGCTGGCGCCGTCCATGGAGCCGTAGAAATCGGCTTCCTGGGCCACGTCCTCGCGGCGCTTGCGTGCGTCCTCCTGCGAGATCAGACCAGCATTGAGATCGGCGTCGATGGCCATCTGTTTGCCGGGCATGGCATCCAGGGTGAAGCGGGCGCTGACCTCGGAGACGCGCCCGGCGCCCTTAGTGACGACCACGAAGTTGATGATGACCAGGATGGTGAACACCACCACGCCGATGGCGAAGTTGCCGCCGAGAACGAATTGACCGAAGGCCTCGATCACCTTGCCCGCCGCCTCGGTGCCCTCGCCGCCGTTGAGCAGGATCACCCGCGTCGAAGCGACGTTGAGCGCCAGACGCAGCAGGGTCGCCACCAGGATCACGGTCGGGAAGGAGGCGAAATCGACCGGACGCGGCGTATAGACCGCGACCATGACCACGATCAGCGACAGCGCGATGTTGAAGGTGAACAGCAGATCGAGCAGGAACGGCGGCAGCGGCAGCACCAGCATGCCGAGCAGCGCGATCAGCAGCAGGGGCGTGACCAGCCCCATGCGCCCGACCTCGGTCAGGCGTTCGACGAGCGTGGTCATCGACGCCGTCTCCGGCGACGCGGCGCGCTACGCGGATCGAGATACTCCTCGGGCACCGGCAGGTCATCGGCCAGCTCGACGTCCGGATCCTCGCGCCGGATCTGATAGACATAGGCCAGGATACGGGCCACGGCGACGAACAGCCCGTTGGGGATCTCCTGATTGAGATCCGTGGTGAAATAGATGGCGCGCGCCACGCGGGGCGCCTCGACGCGCACGATGCGGTGCTCCTCGGCCAGCGCGCGGATGGCCTGGGCCACGGCATCCGTCCCCTTGGCCAGCAGCCGGGGCGCCGGCATGATCGCCGGCACATAGGAGATGGCCACGGCATAGTGGGTCGGATTGGTGATGACCACGTCGGCCTTGGGCACCTCCGACATCATGCGCCGCTGCGACATCTCGTGCTGCAACTGGCGGATGCGGCCCTTGACCTCGGGCTTGCCTTCGGTCTCCTTGAACTCGTCCTTGATCTCCTGGAGCGTCATGCGCAGTTGTTTCTGATGGTTCCAGACCTGGAAGGGCACGTCGATGGCCGCCACCACCAGCAAGGCGGCGGCGGCGATGAGAAACAGCCAGGCGGCCATGTGGACGGTCTGGACGATCGCCTGCTCCACCGGCAGTTCGCCGAGTGTGAGCAGATTACCCCAGATGCTCATGATGGCCAGGGTCGCCACGATCCCGACCAGCCCAAACTTGCCCAGTCCCTTGACCAGTTCCATCAGGCCCTGTACCGAAAACACGCGCTTGAGGCCGCTGATCGGATTGACCTTGGAGAACTTGGGCATGAGCGCCTGGGTGGAGAAGTTCAGGCCCCCGACCAGGATCGGCCCCATGAGGGCGATCACCATGAGCAGCCCGAACAGCGGCGCCAGGATCAGGAGCGCGCGCCCGAGCAGGTGCTGGAGATGGGGCACCAGCAGACCCTCGTCGAAAATCAGCCCGCGTTCCAGCGTCCAGCCGTCGATCATCAACTGACTGATCCGCGCGGCCATACCGCCGCCGAGGAAGAGCAGAAAGGCCCCGCCCACGATCAGGATGATGAAGGTGTTGAGTTCGCGCGAACGCGCGACCTGGCCTTTCTCGCGCGACTCGCGCAAGCGTTTGGCGGTGGGGGCTTCGGAGCGTTCCTGGCCGTTTTCGTTCTCGGCCATGGCTCAGATCCTCGCGATCCGCTCGATCAGCGGCAGGGCCGTGAGCAGGAAGTCGCCGATGCGCGCCGTCAGGCTCGGCAGCGTCAGCAGGATGATGAGAAAACCGGCGAGAATGGTGATCGGAAAACCGATAGCGAAGATATTGAGCTGGGGTGCGGCGCGCGTGACCACGCCCATGGCCAGATTGACCAGCAGCAACGAGGCCACCGCCGGCAGGGCGATGAGCACGGCCCCGGCGAACATCTGGCTGCCGAAGTTCGCGATATACCAGAGATCCTCGTTGTCCGGGCCATCCAGCCCGATCGGAAAGGTCTCGAAGCTCCTGAGCAGGAGCTCGAACAGCACCAGATGCCCGTTCATGGCCAGGAAGATCAGGGTCGCGATGATCGAGAGATACTGCGAGATCATCGGCACCTGCACCCCGCCGACCGGATCGACCGCCGAGGCAAAGCCCAGCCCCATCGAGAGCGCGATGGCCTCGCCGGCCTGATTGATCGCCGAGAACACCAGGGTGACCACGAAGCCCATCGCGATCCCGATCAGCGCCTGCTCGATCGCCACGACCACCCCGCCGACGCTGAGCGGATCGATCGCCGGTACCTCGGGCAGTTGCGGCGCGATCATCCAGGCCAGCAGCAGCGCCAGCCCCAGACGTACGCGCGCGTTGATCTGACGCGCACCGAAGACGGGCATGACCAGCAGCATGGCGCTGATGCGCACGAAGGGCCAGACCAGCGAGACGGTCCAGCGCAGGATATCCGTGGCTTCGAGCGTGAGGGTCGACATGGCGATAGCGGGCGAGCGGGACCGCGTGACTCAACCGATCATGCCGGGGATGCTCTCATAGAGCCGGGTGACATAGTCGGTGACGAGCGTAAGCATCCAGGGTCCGGCGAAGATCAGCGCCGCCCCGACCCCGACCAGCTTGGGAATGAAGGTCAGCGTCATCTCCTGGATCTGGGTCGCGGCCTGGAACAGACTGATGATCAGACCGATGATCAGTCCAGCCAGCAAGGGGGGGGCGGACATCAGGATGATGACCTCGCCGGCCTCCTTGCCGACATCCAGGACCATTTCGGGTGTCATCTCTGCAAGTCCTCGTCTTCTTGGGTTGGGGCACGGCGTGAGCCGCGATGAACGTTCGCCGGTAGCTGGACGCTAATAGCGAGGCTTTGGCCATCGCGACTAAGATGATGCAGAATCGAGGCCAAGTAGCCCAGTCCGCAGCAGCTGTCAACCCGCGAATTTTAAGTGACGATAAAATCGCTTGCCGTTAGTGCGGGCGTTATCCCGATAATCGCAAACTGGATAGCGCTAGCCGTACCTGAACCATCGGCATCGTAAAACAGTGCTCCAGAATCAGTGTCATATAGAATAAAGTCGTTATTGTCGGCGGCGCTTCCATCGATACTCGCGCGGAAATTCGTAGCCGAAAGCGTACCCGGCATTTTGAGTTTCACGAAAATGGCGTTTTCGAGCTGGATGGTATCGTCTGCGACACTGAAATTGTTGATTTCGTCAAGGTTGGAGGCTGCATTGAGTGCCGTGTCGAAGCGGAAGATATCGATACCTGTGCCGCCGTTCAGGATATCATTGCCCGCACCGCCGTTTAGAATGTCCTTGCCCGCGCCGCCGCTCAGTGTGTCATTGCCTGCACCGCCGTTCAGGGTGTCATTGCCCGTATCGCCGTTCAGGATATCATTGCCCGCGCCGCCGTTCAGAATGTCATTGCCTACGCCGCCGCTTAAATTGTTGCGCCCGCTGTTACCGGTGAGCTTATCGGCATAAGCAGAGCCGATAAGATTTTCAATTCCGACTAGGGTATCAGTGCCGGAGCCGCCGGTTTCCTGTGCCGTAGTCAAAGCTAGGTTGAGAGTGACACCGGTTTTTTCTGTTGTGGCACCGACAACATAGGACACTGTGTCGGTGCCTGTGCCACCGGTAAGAATGTTGTTGCCTATACCAGCTTTGAGCAGATTGTTGAGTTGATTGCCGGTAAGATTAGCCGTGCCGGTGGACAGGATGCGGCCATTTTCGACGTTCGGGTCAAGCGTGTAATCGGTAAGCGAAGAATAAACGCTATCGATGCCGCCAGTGCTCGCATTGGCATTGGTCTCGCTGACGACATCGCCCGTATTGTCTACATAGTAGATATCGGAGCCGTCGCCACCGATCATTCTGTCAGACCCCTTGCCGCCGTTCAGGATGTCATTGCCCGCACCGCCTTCAAGCGTATCGTTACCGGCGAGACCAAAGAGACTGTCATTGCCCGCCAGACCGATCAGGCGATCATAGCTACCCAGATCGATCATATCGCCAGTGAGTGTATCATTTCCGCTTGTCCCCTTAAGAATGAGATCGTCGCGGACGAGCGTTACATCGATAGTGATGCTGTAGGTTGCTGTTGAGGTTGCCTTGCCGTCGCTGACTTTAAAACCAATGCTGGCATAACCGCTGCCGTTGGCGTTAGCCGCTGGGATGAAGATAAGTTTGTTGGCTAAGATGTCAGCTGCCGTGACGAGCTGATTGACCGTGACGAGTGTGTCATTAAGTTTCAGGCTACCCGCTGTTGGCAGGCTGGTGATCTTGACCGCTTGCAGACTGTCGTTTGCATCCAGGTCGCTGAAACCGAAATCAGCTACCTTCAGCACTTTAGGCACATCTTCTTTCGTGCTGACGGTGCGATTACTCGCCGTCGGTGCATCGTTCACCGCTGTGACATTGACGGTCATGCTGTAAGCCGCCGTCGAGACAGCCGTACCGTCTGACACCTTGAAGCCGAAGCTGGCGTAGCCGCTGCCGTTGGCGTTGGCCGCCGGAGTGAAGATCAACTTGCCGGCGGCCAGGTCGGCCACGGTCACCACCTGATTGACCGTGACGGCCGTGCCATTGAGTTTGAGGCTGCCCGCCGTCGGCAGGCTGGTGAGCATAACCGCTTGCAGACTGTCGCCCGCATCCACGTCGCGGAAGCCGAAATTAGCCACCGCCAGCACCCTGGCCACATCTTCTTTCGTGCTGATCGTGCGATTGCTTGCCGTCGGCGTATCGTTCACCGCCCCGACATCAACGGTCATGCGGTAGGCTGCCGTCGAGAACGCCGTACCGTCTGACACCTTGAAGCCGAAGCTGGCGTAGCCGCTGCCGTTGGCGTTGGCCGCCGGAGTGAAGATCAACTTGCCGGCGGCCAGGTCGGCCACGGTTACCACCTGATTGACCGTGACGGCCGTGCCATTGAGTTTGAGGCTGCCCGCCGTCGGCAGGCTGGTGAGCATAACCGCTTGCAGACTGTCGCCCGCATCCACGTCGCGGAAGCCGAAATTAGCCACCGCCAGCACCCTGGCCACATCTTCTTTCGTGCTGATCGTGCGATTGCTTGCCGTTGGGGCGTGATTAATCAAATTAATGGTTTGATCTAAAAACTGTAGCCGTTCCACATCATACAGTTCATCGACACCATCCCCATTGCCAGAAAGGTCGCTGACGCTTACACCGCCTTCAATGGTATCAATTCGATAGTCTGCGAAGTTTGCGGAGAAAACCGCCGTGTCGGTTCCGCTCCCTCCTTTGATGCGGTCATTGCCGCCACCTGCCTCGATGGTGTCATCGCCCGCGCCGGTGTCGATCTCGTCGTTACCGCTGTTGGCATGGGTGTTTTTGATGACATCGTTACCGCTGCCGGTCGCCAGCAGCATCCGCTCGATATTGACGACCGTGGAGCCGTCCAACAGCGTTTGCGCCACACTCGGGTCGCGGTTGTCCCACAGGACGGCTTCGGTGGTCGTGCTGAAGTCGGCATAGAGGGTGTCGGTTTCGGCCTGACCGTCGTAGCGTCCACTCGCCCGATGCACCAACAGGTCATCACCGGCCGTGGCAGTCAGCTCCAACTGTTCAAAGTTCTTGAACTCTAACCAAGAGTCGTAGCCATACCTGTAACTTAAATCCAGACGCAGGGTGTCGGCGCTTGCCAGCACCGCCTTCAGGTCGCTTAAATGCACGGTGTAATAATCGAACGTCTGCCACGTCGCCGTCTCGGTATCGTAGGTGGAGAAACCCAGCCAGGTGTACTCCCCATCCGCCCGCGCCGCTGACCAGTCCAGGATCAGGCGGTCGGTGCCGCTGCCGCCATCGGCCACCGTGCCGCCGTTGCGACCGACCGTGACTTGATCATTCCCGTCGCCCGCTTCAATGTTTCCGCCATCGTTGCCTGCATCAATGGTGTCATCGCCCGCGCCGGTGTCGATTTCATCGTTGCCGCCACCTGCCTCGATGGTGTCATCGCCCGCGCCGGTGTCGATCTCGTCGTTACCGCTGTTGGCATGGGTGTTTTTGATGACATCGTTACCGCTGCCGGTCGCCAGCAGCATCCGCTCGATATTGACGACCGTGGAGCCGTCCAACAGCGTTTGCGCCACACTCGGGTCGCGGTTGTCCCACAGGACGGCTTCGGTGGTCGTGCTGAAGTCGGCATAGAGGGTGTCGGTTTCGGCCTGACCGTCGTAGCGTCCACTCGCCCGATGCACCAACAGGTCATCACCGGCCGTGGCAGTCAGCTCCAACTGTTCAAAGTTCTTGAACTCTAACCAAGAGTCGTAGCCATACCTGTAACTTAAATCCAGACGCAGGGTGTCGGCGCTCGCCAGCGCCGCCTTCAGGTCGCTTAAATGCACGGTGTAATCATCGAACGTCTGCCACGTCGCCGTCTCGGTATCGTAGGTGGAGAAACCCAGCCAGGTGTACTCCCCATCCGTCCGCGCCGCTGACCAGTCCAGGATCAGGCGGTCGGTGCCGCTGCCGCCATCGGCTACCGTGCCGCCGTTGCGACCGACCGTGACTTGATCGTTATCCGCACCTGCCAGGATAGTGTTCCCCTCTTCTTGATTAATATCTTCTTGATTAATAGAAAAAATGACATCTTTATCTGGCGTGCCCACTATCAGGCCACTTCCAGTAATTTTAAGTCCGTCATCAGAAAGAATAATCAAACGGGCTTGTGAATCATCAATAAAGGCATTGTCTGATGTTAAATAAAAATCTAAAATTTCATTGGCTTCTGCATCAGAATCGCCACGCAAATGAACCAGAATATCTTTAGACGTTTCACCTGGCGCAAAATCAACAGCCCCTGCGACTGGTTGGCCGCCAATGAAGTCACCGTCATCTACTTCATTGCCAAAGCTAAAACCATAATCAACGCGAGCCGCCGTATTGATACTACCTTCACGAGTCAAACGAATAGTGACCGCATGATTCGTGTCGCCTTCAGCTATCGACCAAGCTCGACCGTAACCTGATTGCCAATATTCTTGAGCGTTTAATATTTCGGCGCTTACTCTTGAGTAAACAGGCCCGTCATTACTAGGGCTAACCATATCAGTCGGCTGATTTTTATCAGACAAAATGATATGCGTAGTGTTTAAAGCTGGAATACTCGATAAATCAATCAGACGCTCATTTGAAAGTGGAATTGGGAAAGCAATTTTAGGGCTAAATTCAAGCAAGCTAAAGCTAGTCGAACCAAAACCAAACCAGCCGAAATCCGTTTCAATTTCGCCAAACTTAATTTTAAAACCGCCTTCAATCTGAATGCCGTATTCAAAAGAAACGTCCCCTGAAAGTTTATAGTCAGTCGAAAGCGAAAAATCTCCATATTGATAATCATCAGGTAGATAAAAAGAAAAATCGTCACCAAGTTTTCCTGTTTTTGTTTCACCATAAGATGTTGTAAGTTGCACTTCAACACCGTCTGCATTAACAGTTCCCTTTAGATAAGGCGAAGCCGCAACAAGCAGATCCGCGCTAAATAAGCCTACTTCGGCTTCTAAGCCGAAAATTCTGGTTTCAAAATCTGCTTTAGAAAAAGCTAGCTGAGTCATACCCAGAATATCATCTATGTCTAATGAAGCCCATGCATAAGGGTCTTTCGGCATTGCCGTAATTTCAAGCTTAGGATCAGGATCACTTCCTAAAACAGACGTTTTACCATCTAAAGCATTGGGATCGATATTTATGCCATAGTCTAAATATTCCCCATCGTGATTATAATCAGACGGAAGAAGCTTTGATGTATCAAAAATAGTTATTTCTTCTTTGCTTTTGATAGAAGCTGACAATTCAAAAGGTATAGATCGCCCTAAAAAATTTACGTTTACATCTGTTGCGCCTTCAATTTCCAAATTCAGTCCCGCGATAAGTTCAAAATCAAAACCAGGCCCATCAATTTCAAAGTAAGCATTTTCAGTTGAAAAAAATTCGGTATCGATCGTAAAATACGAACCAGGCTGAACATTTTCCGGCAATGTCAGCGCATAACTTATTGGATAGTCGAGATCAAATGTTCCCGCACTTAATCCGCCCGCAATTTTAAGCCCATAACTAAATTCTTTAACAGAAAAATCGGATTGACCGGTTATAAATCCACCTAGATAACTAAATGGCTCTTCAGACTCTGTCCACGGCGTAACATTTTCGCCTAGTAGCATTTTTTCAAAACTGATACTGTCGCCGCCATGTATCGAGATATTATCTCCACTAAAATCCAATAAGCTCTCCTCTTTTATTGAAAGCCAACTACCATATTGATCGCATAAAATTGCTGCGGACTCTATTTTCCCAATGTGTTGTTCAAGCATCTAATTGCCGTTATTAGACTGCCCGCCGGTTATATCCTCGGAAGCGGCAACATCGGCTCCGGTCATTTGCGCAATTTTTTCAACGAAGCGCTGCCCTGATTCGCCCTGAGCCACATTGCAGCCATAAAGCAACAGATCGCCCGATTCCGTCAGATGGCTGCCAATGCTGCCGAGTTGGCTGCGATAGGTGGAAAGCGTGTCGTGGTCGAGGACCGTGCTGCCTAATAACAGCGCCCCCGAAGCACCATGCGAGAGGATCTGGATGGAATCGAGGTCGCCATCGTGCGCCGCCAACGCGGCCTGCATCTGCGCGAGGCCGTCTTGATCGGCATCGATCATGAACCATTCACTACCCGCCGGCAGGTGGTCGATCAGCGTCTGAGCGTCAGCAACGCGAGCGTCGATGAAGAAGATATTGCGCGCGGAGGTCATGTGTTTACTCCTGTACGTAATGACTCACTGGTTTTACGCAAAAACCCTGTCCTTCAGCCCAGGGCGGTAGTTGACAGCGTCAGAGAGAGGTGGCGACAACTTTCTAACACAAAAAGATTGTCACGTATAGAAACTGCGCGCCAGGGTTCCGAGCAGCAGCGACCAGCCATCGACCAGCACGAACAGCATCAGCTTGAACGGCAACGAGATGATCAGGGGCGAGAGCATCATCATACCCATGGACATCAGCACGCTGGCGACCACCAGATCGATGATGAGAAAGGGGATCAGGATCAGGAACCCGATCTGGAAGGCCGTCTTCAGCTCGCTGATGACGAAGGACGGAATCAGCAGCGTCAGCGGAATGTCGTCCGGCGACTCAAAGCCGTCGATGCCCCGGATGCCGGCGAAGAGCGCCAGATCCGATTCGCGTGTCTGGGCCAGCATGAAGGTGCGCAGCGGCTTGACGGCCTTGGCGAGCGCCTCCTCGGTGCCGAGCTGCTCTTCCATGTAGGGCTGGATGGCGGTGTCGTAGATCTCCTGGAAGATCGGCGACATCACGAACAGGGTCAGAAACAACGCCAGACCCAGCAGGATCTGGTTGGAGGGCGTCTGGGTCGTCCCCAACCCCTGACGCAGGATGCCCAGCACGATGATGATGCGCGTGAATGAAGTCATCATGATCAGCGCCGACGGCAGCAGCGTCATCAGCGTCATGATGATCAGGATCTGGAGCGTAACCGAGTAGACCTGACCGCCGTCGGGCGCGGTCGTGACGGTCACGGCGTTCAGCCCGCCGATCTGGGCCAGGACGAGGCCCGGCGCGAGCAGTCCGGCCAGCACCAGTCCCCAGCGCGCGAGCCGTTTCATCCGGGCTTTCCGCCGCGCTTGAAGCGTTCGAGCAGACTGGCGAAATCCCCGCTCCAGGGTTCGTCCGCCGGCGGCTCGATGGGCTGGGCGAGCGTATGCAGATGCGTCACCCCCGTCCCTGTCACGGCGATCAGGATCTGCTCGGAGCCGACCTGGACCAGCATCAGCCGCTCGCGCACGCCGATCGAGCGCACCGCCAGGAGGCGGATGGCACCCAGTCCGGGAGTCGCCACGCCCGGCACCCGGCGCAGGAACCAGGCCAGCACCACGATGGCCAGGAGCACCAGCACCAGTCCGCCGACCAGCTGGCTCAGATAGCCGGTCGCCGGCGCGACGGCCGGCGTCTGAGACTCGGCCCACACCAGACCGGGCGCAAGCAACCCCGTCACCCCAGCGATCGCTGCCCCTGGTTGCGCGCGTGGAGACATCCTCACCTCAGCTTGCGCACCCGCTCGCTCGGGCTGATGACATCGGTCAGACGAATGCCGAACTTCTCGTTGACCACCACCACCTCGCCATGGGCGATCAGGGTGCCGTTGACCAGCACGTCGAGCGGCTCGCCGGCCAGACGATCGAGCTCGACCACGGAACCCTGGTTGAGTTGCAGCAGATTGCGGATCGGAATCCGGGTGCGCCCGATCTCCATGGAGATGGTCACAGGCACATCCAGCACCATGTTGAGATTGACATCGGAGGTCGGTTCCGGTTTGAAACCGCTGAAATCCTCCGGGTTCATGCGGCGGACGCCCTCCATGCCGGAGTGTGTCTCCCCCGCCGGCTTGTTCTCTTTCTGCTCCTCGAGCGCGGCGGCCCAGGCATCGGCGATGGCCTCGTCCGGGTCGATCTCGGCAGGATTCGTGTCGTTGTCGTTGCTCATCTCACGTAAACCCCCCAGCTGTCCGAGAGCGTCGGCGCGTGTTCGCTATCCGCCGCCCTGGGATTCAATGCTTGATATGCTCCATGATCTTGATGGCGTTGATGCCGTTGGAGACCCCGAACTTACCACGAAAGAGCGGGATGTCCTCGACGTTGAGGACGATGGTCTCGGGCAGGTCGACTGGAATGATGTCGCCGGGCTTGACCTCGAGCAACTGCTCGACCGTCAGCGTCACCTCGGTCAGCACCGAACTGATCTCGACCTTCGCCAGCGGGATCTCCTCCTCCAGCGCCCGCTGCCAGCGCTGATCGACGCCGCTGCGGTCGGATTGCAGCCCCGTGTCCAACACCTCGCGGATCGGCTCGATCATCGAATAGGGGAAGGTGACGTGCATGTTGCCGCCGCCGCCTTCCAGCTCGATGTGGAAGTCGTTGATGACCACGATCTCGGTCGGGCTGACGATGTTGGCGAACTGCGGATTGACCTCGGCATTGATGAATTCGAAATCCAGATGCATCACCGGCTCCCAGGCCTTCTGCATGTCGCTGAAGGAGGCATCGAGCAGGTTCTTGATGACCCGCATCTCCATGGGCGTGAAGTCGCGCCCCTCGATGCGCGAATAATAGCGCCCGTCACCGCCAAAGAAGTTGTCGACCAGCCCGAAGACCAGCTTGGGATCGAAGACGAACAGCGCCGTGCCGTGCAGCGGATAGACGCGCACCAGATTCAGACTGGTCGGCACATAGAGCGAATGCAGATACTCCGAGAACTTGGTGACACGCGCACCGATGACCGAGATCTCGGATGAGCGGCGCAGCAGATTGAACAGATGCACGCGCAGATAGCGTGCGAAACGCTCGTTGATCATGTCGAGCGTCGGCATCCGGCCGCGAACGATGCGGTCCTGGGTCGCGAAGTCATAGGGACGCGCCTGACCATCCGTGGGAAAGGGATTGGAGTCGGTATCGACGTCGCCGCTATCGACGCCATGTAGCAGGGCGTCGATCTCGTCTTGGCTGAGGATGTCGGATTGCTGCGCCATCGCTTGCCCTGCTACTGCATGATCAGTTCGTTGAAGAGCACGTCACGAATATCCGATGGTTCGCTAGCACGGACCAGCAGCCGCACCAGGGTCTGGCGCAAGGATTCGCGTAACGTGTCCTTGCCCTCGGGCGTGTTGAGCGCGGCGTATTCCTGAGCGGCCAGCAGCGACAGGATGTCGTTGCGCAGCATGGGCATGTGCTTGTCCACGGCCGTGATCACGGCCTGGTTCGGCGTGGTGATGGTCAGCGTGACGCGCAGGAAACGCACTGGCGCCCCTGGCGAGAGGTTGACGGTCAAGCCATCGAGCTTGTGATAGACGAGCGGTGCAAACTCGGGCGGCACGGCCGTACTCTGCTCGGACTGGGTGACCGTCTCGGCCGGCGTCTCGGCGGACGCCTCGGATTCGCCTGCCTCGTCGGCGGATTTGCCGTACCAGAGGAAATAATAGGCGGCCCCCCCCCGCCCGCGAGCAGAAGCAGCAGGATCACGATCAGGATGATCAATTTGAGCCGACCGCCCGGCGGTTTCTCCGCGCTCTTGTCGGCTTTTGGGGTCGCTTTCTTCTTCTCAGCCATGCTCTACGGTCCTCTCCGGCCGCGTTCCGCGCTCCAGGGCGCGCGACGCAAACCTGTGATGAAACGGCGATTTTAAACCGCGCCACGCCGAACGCCAGCCCAAGCCGAATATGGAGCCTCAGTGTGTCGCTGGTTCGACAGGGCCGACGCGGCTCAGGTGAAGACGTCGAGCCGGCGCGACAGTACGGAGAGCGTGCCGATGGACTCGATCCGGTCCTCGTCGTCCTCGGCCTCGTGATCGCCCGTTCCGGCCGACTGGCCGCGTTCCCGCCCGGTCTCGCCGCGATCGCTGGGGGCTTGATCCGAAACGGAGACATTGCCCAGCAGGACGCCATCTTGAGCGAGCGCCTCGCGCAACCTGGGAACCGCCGCCTCCAGCACCTCGCGCGCGATGGGATGTGCGGAGACGAACTGTACATGGGTCTTGTCACCCTCCTGGACAAGGCGTACGTCCAGGGCACCCAGACTGGGTGGATGCAGCTTGATCTCGGCCGTGTCGAGTCCCTGATCGACCGACCAGCGCACCTGCTCGGCCAGACGCTGTTCGCCGCCGGGCTGGAGCAGGCGGTTGAGATCCAGGGTTTGCAAACGCGTGCCGGTCGTCGCCGTGTCGGCCATGGCCGTCGGCGTCCGGGGCGCACCCATCGGGGTGACGTCGTTCAATTCCGTGGATTCCAGCACGGTCTCCAGATCCGATGTCGATTTGATCGTTTGCTCGCCGTTCGTCGCCAAACCCCGTAATTTTTCGCCTATGGACGGGGAGGCGGAATCGCTGGCTGCGTTTGAAAACAGGCTGACGGATACGGCGGTATTCAGCCAGGTTTGAACATCATCACTGTTCAGTTGACGGGCGAGCCACGCGGGCAGGATCGAGGCCGACTCGGTTGGGTTCAGGGTATCGGGCACCGCAGGCTGCTCAGCGTCCCGATCCCGATTAGCGGATGGTGTGACCTGACGCAAGAGCGTGCGCGTCAGCGTCTCCAGGTCGGTGGGCGACGATTCCGGCAGGTTGGCCAGTTCAGCCGGGACGCCCGCATCCTGAGTAGCGGATGGCGTGACCTGACGCAAGAGTGCGCGTGTCAGCGTCTCCAGGTCGGTGGGCGACGATTCCGGCAGGTTGGCCGGCTCAACCGGGACGCCCGCATCCTGATTAGCGGATGGCGTGACCTGACGCAAGAGTGCGCGTGTCAGCGTTTCCAAATCGACAGGCTCTGAGTCTGATGGGGCGGCCAGCGCCGATGCCGATGCCGATGCCAGAGTCGGAGTCGGCAGAATTCGGCCTGCTTCGGTCAGTCGCTCCAGAATTACGGTTGGTAGCGCGGCGAGCCAGACAGGGGCTTCCGACTCCTGCGCCGGTGCATCACCAGGCGATGTCTCGGCGGAAACCCGGTCCTCTTCCCCGGGTACGGCCGATACCTCGAATCCGCGCATCAGTTCGCCAAGACCGGTTGTGACAGACAGTCCGCCGGACGACGATTCCATCTGTCCCTGAACGAGCGCGAAAAACTCGGCTACCAGGGTCTCATCCGCGATGGCCGCGACCTCGACCGGATCGGCTCCACGCTCGACCATGAGCAATTTGAGCTGTCCGGCCAGCGATTGGACGAACTCGCCGACATCGGCCTGACCGAGGGTTCCAGTCCCGTCCGCCCCACCCAAGAGCTGAACCCCGCTCTCATCAAGGCCACCCAGAATTTGCGACAGCAGGGCCGAAAGCCCGGTCGGCACGGTAGTCGTCTGCATCATCGCGATCACTCCTCGCCGGACGCCGCGAAGCCGGCGTCTCGATCGGAATCGAAGGCCTTGCGCGTGGCCCACATGTCGAGTTCGCGCTGCTGTCGGCGCCCATCGGCGATGGAGTCGAACCGGCGGCGACGCTCGATGAGCTTTTCGAGCGAGCGGCTGGCCTGATGGCGATCCATCCAGGCCGCGCGCGCCTGGTCGACCTGGCTCTGAGCAGCCGCCACGCGCAGATCCTGCTGTTGCAGCGCCTCGCGCAACTGGTGGTGCATGAGCGAAAGCTGTTTCATCAGATGCACGTCGTTCGGAACCGGCGCATTGAGATAGCTCGCCTGGTACTCGACGAGCAGGGCGCGCTGCTGCTCGACCCGGTTGAGTTCGGCCAGACGCCCGGCGAGCGCCACGGCCGCCTCGCTCTCCTGGGCCTCACGGATCTTCAACAGACGCTGGAAACGTTTGACGCTCATTCCCCATTCACCTCAGTGGACCGACGGACTCACTGGCTCAGCGGCAAGCCCAGCAGTTCGAACAGTTGACGCCGCGAATCCTCGAAACTGGCCTTCTCCAGCCGGTTCTGCCCCAGATACGCTTCCAGACGGGGGTTCATGGCCACGGCCTCGTCGAGCTGCGGGTCCGATCCCTTGCGATAGGCGCCCACGGCGATCAGGTCACGGTTGCGCGCATAGGTCGACATCAGGTTGCGAAAGCGATAGGCCGCCTTCTGATGCTCGGGCGTGACCACGGCGCTCATGACGCGCGAGACCGAGGCGCCGACGTCGATGGCCGGATAGCGCCCGGTCTCGGCGATCTCGCGCGAGAGCACCACATGGCCGTCGAGGATGGCGCGCGCCGAGTCGACGATGGGATCGTTCTGGTCGTCGCCCTCGGCGAGCACGGTATAGAAGGCGGTGATCGAGCCGCCGCCCTTGTCGCCGTTGCCCGCGCGCTCGACGAGCTGCGGCAGACGCGCGAACACCGAGGCCGAATAGCCCTTGGTCGCCGGCGGCTCGCCGATGGCCATGGCGATCTCGCGCGCGCCCTGGGCGAAGCGGGTCAGCGAATCCATCAGCAACAGCACGTTCAGCCCCCGGTCACGGAAGGATTCGGCGATGGTGGTCGACACCCAGGCGCCGTGCTGACGCAGCAGCGGCGACTGGTCGGCGGGCACGGCCACGACCACGGTCCGCTTGCGCGATTCCTCGTCGAGAATGTCGTAGATGAACTCGTTGACCTCGCGACCACGCTCGCCGATGAGTCCGACCACGATGACATCGGCCGCCGTGTGGCGGGTCATCATGCCCAGCAGCACGCTCTTGCCCACGCCGCTTCCGGCGAACAGCCCGATACGCTGACCGCGCCCGACCGACAGCAGACCGTTGAGCGCGCGGATCCCGACGTCGAGCGGCTCGGTGACGGGCACACGGCCGAGCGGGTTGATCGGACGCCCTTCGATCGGCGCCATCTCGGCGGTGCGGATGGGACCGCCGCCATCGAGCGGCTTACCGAGCGCATCGACGACGCGACCGAGCAGCGCCGGACCGACCGGGATGCGCCGGGCCTGTTCCAGCGGCTCGATGCGCGCACCCGGTGCCAGACCTTCGAGCTTGCCCTCGGGCATCAGGAAGGTCCGCTCGCCCTGGAAACCGACCACTTCGGCGCCCAGCCGGGTGCCGTTGGCGGTATGGATCGCGGCTCGCCCGCCGACCGGCAGCCGGATGCCCTCGGCTTCGAGCGTCATGCCGACCATGCGCGACAGCCGTCCCTCGGGCTGGGGCGCGGGGACGTCCTCGATGCGCTGGCGCGAGCGCGCCAGACGGTCGCGCAGACCATGCACGAGCTGCTGGGAACCCTGCTGTTTCAGCTCATCGATGACGTCGCTCATGTCGGTGGCACCTCGGTTTCCGTTTCAGGGACAGGCGCTGGTTGCAACTCGGGTTCGGGTTCAGATTCGGACTGAAGTTCGCGCTCGACGGCCGGCGACTCGGCTTCAGGCTCTAGCTCGGCTTCAGACTCAGGTCCGGCAGCCGATGCAGAGTCGGACAGGGGTTCGGATTCCGGCTCCGGTCGCGGCTCCATCTCGACCTCGGACTCAGGTTCGGATTCAGCTACACCCTCCGGCTCATCACTCGGCGACAACGGCTCGGGCGGCTCCAGCTCGCCCCAGATCGCCTCGATCCCCTGACGCAGCCGCGTCTCCAGACCGGCATCGATACGGCTCGGACCGCTGATCAGAATGCAACCGCCCGGCTCGACCTCCGGATCGGCGATCCAGGTCGGCTGCTCGTCGTTGGACTCGGCATAGGCGGCCAGCAACTCCTGGTCATGCGGGTTGACGTGGATACGGATCGGGTGCTTGCGTGAGGGCAATTGCTGAAGCGCTTCGTGCAGAACCTGCTGGATGAGTTCAGGGCGGGTGGTCAGCTCAGCCATGACCACGCGCCGCGCCAGCGCCGACACCAGCGCCAGCAATTCGGGTTCCAGGGCATCGGCCGACTCGGCCAGCGGATCGGCCAGCGCGCGCGCGATCCCTTCGAGCGCGGCGACCGTCTCGCGCAGTGTCTGCTCTTCGGTCTGGCGCCATTCCTGTTCGCGCGCCTCGCGTTCGGCGCGTTCGACGTCGGCCTCCTGATCGGCCTTCTCACGCCCCTCGCGATAGCCGGCCTCGTAACCCTCGCGATAACCGGCCTCGGCGCCTTCATGCCGCGCCGCCTCCTGCAGGGCGGCGATCTCCTCGGGCGTGGGTGGCGGCGGTCCCTCGGGTTCGGTGATCTCCTCGGCGTTCGGGTCGAAGTCGACGTCGGGCGGCAACCAGCGCTGGATGCTGGCCGCGAGACGCGGATCGGATGCCGAGAGGAAGCGACTCACAGCATGGTCTCCCCGCCCTTGCCGCCGAGCATGATCTCACCACTGTCGGCCAGACGCCGTGCCACGGCCAGGATCTCTTTCTGCGCCGTCTCGACATCGCTCACGCGGACCGGCCCCTTGGTCTCCAGATCCTCACGCAGCATCTCGGCGGCGCGTTTGGACATGTTCTTGAAGATCTTGTCCCTGAGTTCGTCCTCCGCCCCCTTGAGCGCGAGCACCAGGGATTCGGTCGTGACCTCGCGCAGCAGGGTCTGGATGCCGCGATCGTCGACGTCGACCAGATTGGCGAAGACGAACATCAGCTCCTGGATGCGCTCGCTCAGATCCTCGTCGACCTGACTGACGCCCTCCATGATGGCCGATTCGCGCGAACCTTCCATGAAGTTGAGGATGTTGGCTGCCGTCTGCACCCCGCCGATCATCGAGGACTTGGCGGTGTTCTTGCCCGAGAGCTGGCTCTCCAGGATCTCGTCGAGTTCCTGCAGGGCCGCCGGCTGCACACCATCGAGCGTGGCGATACGCAGGATGAGATCGGATTGCATGCGCTCGGGAAGATGCGAGAGCGTCTCGGCCGACTGGTCGGGATCAAGATGCGAGAGCACGATGGCCACGATCTGCGGGTGCTCGTGACGGATCATCTCGGCGATGGCACGCGGATCGAGCCACTTGAGCGCTTCCAGTCCCTTGGAGTTGCGCCCGATCAGGATGCGGTCGATGAGGCCGGCGGCCTTCTCCTCGCCGAGTGCCGTGCGCAGCACACTGCGCACATAGTCGTCGGCGCCGATGCCGAGCGCGGTCTGATCCTGGATCAGTTCGGAGAACTCCTTGAGCACGGCATCGATGTCACTGCGCGTGACCCGCTCCAGTGAGGCCATGGCCCCGCCGATCTTCTGGACCTCCTTCGGTCCCATGTGCCGCAGCAGTTCGGCGGCGCATTCCTCGCCGAGGCTCATCATGAAGATGGCCACACGCTCGGCACCCGTTTTCTTATCCGCTGCCATCTTCAGCCAACCATTGTTTCATGACCTGGACCACGCGCTTGGGATCTTCACGCACCATCTCACGCACCGCTTCCAGGTCGAGTTGTTGACGATCCGGTCCCTTCGGCCCCATGAGGGCGGCGAGGCCCGATGGTTCGTGCGTCAGCGACACGATCTCTTCGCCTTCTTCGCCTTCGCCCTCGCCTTCGATGCCGTCCGTCAGGGCGCGGGTCTCCTCGTCTTCCTGCGGCTTCTCCGGCTCGGGCGGTTTAGGCAGGATCTGATTGAGCGCCGGCTTGACGACAGTCAGCATCACGATCAGTGCCAGCAGCAATCCACCGACGATCTTGACCAGTTCCAGGAACCAGGGCTGGGTCCAGATCGGCTCCTCATCCTCGTCGGACTCGGGCACGAAGGAGGCCGAGCGGACTTGCAGCGAATCTCCGCGCGCCTCGTTGAATCCGATGGCCTCGCGCACGAGATCCCGCAACGTCTCCATCTCGGCGTCCGAACGCGGGACGCGGATCGGTTCACCGGCCTCGTTGACCTGATCGACGTAGTCGACCACCACGGCGGCCGTGAGCCGGCGCACGCCTCCCGGTGTCTCCTGAATATGTGAGATGGTCCGGTCAACCTCATAGTTGCGTGTCGTCTGCTGACTGCGGCTGCTCGGCACCGTGGCATTGCCCTGCGCCGCCTGCTGCTGGCCGACCACACCACCGGCCGGCGGCTGATTGGTCAGGGCGCCCGGAATGCCGCCGGCGAGCGGATCGGCGCCGATGCGCTCTTCCTCGTTCAATTGCTCGGAGCGGATCGCGGTCTTGTCCGGATCATAGGACTCCTGGGTGCGCTCGACACGCGAGAAATCCAGATCGGCCGACACCTGGACCCGCACCCGGTCGCGCCCGACGATGGGCACCAGCAGCGACTGAACGCGATCGACATAGCGCGACTCGACCCGATGGGTATATTCGAGATGGTCCAGACTGAGCCGGCTGCTCTTGTCCTCGCCATCCGAGGTCAGCAGGCGCCCGCTCTGATCGACCACGGTCACGCGATCCGGGGTGAGTTCAGGCACGCTGGAAGACACCAGATGCACGATGGCGCCGACCTGGGTGTCGGTCAAGCCCCGGCTGCCCTTCAGATGCACGACGACCGAGGCGCTCGGCGGCACGCGCTCGCGCACGAACACCGAGCGCTCGGCCCTGGCGATGTGCACCCGCGCCTTGTCGACCGGCTCCAGGGCGGCGATGGAGCGTCCCAGTTCACCCTCGAGCGCACGCTGGAAACGCGCGCCCTCGATCAGGCGGCTGGTGCCGAAGCCGGACTCCTGCTGCAACAGTTCGAAGCCGATGTCGGCCGACTTCGGCAGCCCCTGACCGGCCAGTTGCAGCCGGGTCTCGGCGACGCGCTGCTGCGGAATCTCGATGCGCCCGGAACTGTTGTCGACCCGGTAGGGCACGCCGAGCTGGGTCAGAGCTTCCATCACCTCGGCGGCTTCGGCCCCCTCGAGCTGGCTGAACAGCGGCACATAGGTCGGCTTGAGCGCCCAGAACAGGATGGCCACCACCGCCACCAGTCCGCCGGCCAGGGTGCCGAGCAGCGCGATCTGGCGCCCGACCGGCATCTCCCGGAAGCTCTGGAGACCGAGCGCCAGGCGACCGCCCAGCGTATTCGGATCGGCGGCCGGGGTCTGATCCTGATTCGGATTCTCGGTGATGGCGGTATCGATGGCGGCCATGTGGGGTTAACTCGGCGGCGTCCGGCCTAGACCTGCATGCTCATGACTTCCTGATAGGCCGACAGCAACCGGTTGCGCACCTGGTTGGTGGCCTCGAAAGCGATGCTCGACCGGTTCATGGCCACCATGACCTGGGGCAGACTGACATTGTTGTCCCCCAGCTCGAAGCGTGTCTGCATGGATGACGACTCCTGCTGAATCTCGTTGACGTCGCGAATGGCATCGCGCAATTTGGTGGCGAAATCCTCGTCCTGACCCGCTGTGCTCTGGGACTCGGCGACCGGCGCCGCATTCTCGACGCGACCCGACTGGGCGAGCGCACGCATCTGCGCCAGCACATTCTGGATCTGCATCTCGCTCATGACTCTGGAATCTCCTGGCTCGTGCCTCGTGGGTTCGAGGCCCGTCCCCGCGCGCACCCGAGTCGATCACTCGGTGGGGAACGGCCATCATTGGATGCAAAGAGCCAAGCAAATTGGATGCCGCCGTCCAGACGTGCACGCACGCCTGAAAACGACGTCTTTTTGACGCCAGTGAGTCCCGAGGGCGATTCAGGGAGTGTCTACAGCTCCGAGGATTCGTCGCGCGCGTCACGCTCCAGCCCGAACTTGCGCATCCGCTCGACGAGCGTGGTACGGCGCATCCCGAGCCGGCGCGCCGCGCGGGCGACGACGAAGCCGTTCTGTTCGAGCGCGGCCTGGATCATACGCCGCTCCAGGTCGTTGAGATACTCGCGCATCTCCCGGCCCTCGGGCGGCAGCAGATCCTCTCCGAGTCCGGGCGGCGCACCGGCCGGGGGCGGGGCCGGCGCGCCGAGTCCGGCCGGCAAGAGTTCCAGTCCATCGGGCCGGAAGCGACTGGGCAACTGCGCCAGATCGACGAGCTGATCCGGGTACATGATCGAGAGCTGTTCGAGCAGGTTGGCCAGCTCGCGCACGTTGCCCGGCCAGGGCTGCCGGCTCAGATGCGCCAGCACGCCCGGCGTGAGCCGGGCCGGCTCGCCGCCCTGCTCGCGCAGCCGCGCTTCGAGCGTGGCGATCAGCAGCGGAATGTCGCTCTGACGCTCGCGCAGCGAGGGCAGCTCGATCGGGAAGACATTGAGGCGGAAGAACAGATCCTGGCGGAAGAGTCCGGCCTCGACGGCTTCCTCGAGATTGCGATGGGTGGCCGAGATGATGCGCGCATTGGCCTGGATGGGCTTGTTGGAGCCGACACGCTCGAAGGTGCGCTCCTGGAGCACGCGCAGCAGCTTGACTTGCATCGGCAACGGCATGTCGCCGATCTCATCGAGAAAGAGCACGCCGTCGCCGGCCAGCTCGAAGCGTCCGGCGCGCGCGGTGAAGGCGCCGGTGAAGGCGCCCTTCTCGTGGCCGAAGAGTTCGCTTTCGAGCAGATCGCCCGGAATGGCTCCGCAGTTGACGGCCACGAAGGGCCTGTCGGCGCGACTGGAGGCGGCATGAACGGCGCGCGCGACCACTTCCTTGCCCGCCCCCGTCTCGCCGAGGATGAGCACGGTCGCGTCGGTGCGGGCGACCTGCGCGATCAGGCGCTTGACGTTCAGCATCCCCGGATGACGACCGACCAGATCGATCCCGGACGGCGGCTCTGGCTCGGATTCGAGCTGGAGACGTTGCAGGATCTGGATCACCAGACCCGGCGTCAGTGGCGGCGCGGCGACATAGGCGCGTCCGGTGAGCGGCACCGAATCGCCATCGAGCGGCTGACAGACGAGCGGCGGACACTCGGGACCGGAACAACGGGCGAGCGCACGCTCCAGCCCGGCGGCCGTATCACAGACCCAGAGCGCGGCCAGATCCCTGTTCAGGACTGGATCGAGGCTCGCCAGATCGCGCACGTCGCAGCCCAGGAACTCCAGGACATGCCGCGTGGCGAGACGCGCAGACTCATCGCCATACAGACCGATTCTCATCACCGAGCGCGTTCCTCTCTCCCCTCAAACTAGCCGTCGCACGGACGGTCGATGCAGACGCCAGCCGTCGACGTTCATGATCCAGGTGGCCATTGACCCGAGAATTGAAATGGTCTCGATCCTAACCGCTTCGGGGACGGTGGAAAAGTCATTCAGCACGGTCCGACACTCTCTTGCTAAGATGGAGCGATCGACATTCGACTCTGGTTGAGACCATGCTCGCGAGTATCCAGAACTATTACGAACGTCTGGTCCTGGAGTCCATCCAGGACAAGCTTCGCGATCGAGACGAAGAGCAGGACGCCGATTTCGTGGCCGATCTGGCCTGTCTGGCGCTCAATGGGCTGCCGGCCCGCTATGTGCGCCACGCCGTCGACCTCTGGTCCCATCTCGGTGACGCCGATCGCACGGCCATGCGCCAGGAGGTCGAGACCGCCGTCGAGTCGGCGCTGGCCACCATGCAGCGTCGCCGTCAGGCGCGTCCCAGCGAGCCTGACGAGTACGAGCCGGCCAAGACCCGTCTGCCCTGGATCTAGACGGGCCGCCGGCCTCGGTCGAAACGCTCCAGAGCCTGCTCGGCGAGCGTCGACAGACGCAGGAACCCCCGGCAGGCGCGCGCGTCGAGCACGCAATCGGCCGATCGGCGATCGGCATAGACTAGCCCGACCGGCCGTCCTCCGACCCACACCGAGCGGGCCACGAAGCTCTCCACGCGCGTCAGGGTCTTGACGTCCATAGGGATCTGGTCGCGCAGCCTGGGCCAGTTCGCGGCGTTCAGCCACAGCGAACCAGGGGCGAGCATCAAGCGCGCAAAGAGTCCATCGCGGTCGAGCGACAGACTGAAGCGGTTGAACCCCGGCTCGAAATCGGTTCCGACGAGTTGCTCGGCCGTCAGGGTTCGCCGGCCTGGATCGAAGGCGGCATAGACGACCCGATTCAGCCCCAGACCGCGATGCAGTCCATGCAGCCAGTCCAGGACGAGCGTTTCGCGATCCTCGATCCGGCCGGCGCGCAGCGCCGCGTCGGCGCGCTCCAGTTCGTCGGCGCGCGGTGCCAGACAGAACGGCGCCGCGCACGGACGATCGCGTCGGCCGAGTGGCGTCAGACCAGCGTCCCCTATGGCGTGCGGCCACCGCTCCAGCGGCTTCAGACCGTACAGCCGGGCACGCGCGTTGAAGCGCTCCAGCACCCGGTCGAGGCGGTCGAACAGGGTCGCCGGCTCGCATTCGAGCAATTCGGATAGCAGCGCAAAGTCGTCCCACTGTCCCGGATGGCGCCAGCCGGCGAAGGCGTGGCGCGCGATCTGGGTCGACAGCATCACATACAGCGGCCGTGGATGACGGGCGTTGCGTGCGCGCATCGACTCGCGCACCATCTCCGGCAGGTTCCAGGCACAGGCCAGTCCGTAGCCCAGTTCCTCCAGACTCGCGCTGAGCGTCACGTATTCGGCCTCGTGCGGCCGCACGTCCGGGTGCGCCATCATCTCCAGATAGCGGCTGATCCGGGCATCGCCGCGGACCAGCAGATACAGTTCGCCGAGATCGTTGAGCAGGGCGGCGAGCGCGATCTCGGCCGGCACCCGATCGCGCGCGAGTTCGGCCCAGTCCAGTGCCAGCCGCGCGGCGAGCAAGGCCCGGCCGCAGCCGGTCCGGTAGTGTGCGAGCCGCTGGACGTCGAGCACCTCCTCGGCCAGGGGCGCCTGGCGTTCGAGTTCGGCCAGCGCCCGCGTACCGAGCATGTGGATGGCATCCTCCAGCCCCACGATCTCGCGGCTGAAATGCCGGTGCTCGACCGCGTTGGCCCGTTGCAGGACGCGCAGCGCCAGCCCCGGATCGCTCATCACCACCAGGGCGATCCGCCCGAGCGGTGCGCCTGCGTCGGCCAGCACCTGGGCCAGTTCGCCGCGCGTGCGTGCCTGAACCGGCAACTCATCGAGCCGGGCCGTCGCGATCAGGCCGTCCAACCACACCGATCCCATGTCGACAACATCCCCCGCCGTGGATCATGGGCGCCGCCGCATTGGTTGGCGCCACTCAACGGATGCTATATTAGCGGGCACGCGAAAGGCGCGTCATGCGCCATGATTCCAGAAGCCGCCAGTGTGCACGGGTAGCCGATCCACGTGAACTTCATCCTGGGCTCGCTCATCGTCATCGCTTCCGTCCTGGGTGGCTTCGCCGCCGGCGGCGGCCACATCATCGCGCTCTGGCAGCCCTTCGAACTGGTCATCATCCTGGGCGCGGCCGGCGGCGGCTTCGTCATCGCCAATCCGATGAGCGTGGTCGTCCAGTCGCTCAAATCGATACCGGCTCTCTTCACCGGCGCGAAATACAAAAAAGCCCACTACATGGAAGCGCTCGGCTTTCTGTACGAGCTGTTCAACAAGGCGCGCAAGGAAGGGCTCATGGGCATCGAACCCGACATCGAGGAGCCAGAGAGCAGCGCACTGTTCCAGAAGTACCCGCTCATCCTCAAGGATCATCACGCCACCGAGTTCATCTCCGACTACATGCGGCTGGTGGTCAGCGGCAACATGAACCCCTTCGAACTCGAAAACCTCATGGACGTCGAGATCGAGACCCATCATCACGCCACCGCCGCGACCTCGCACGCCGTGCAGCAGGTGGCCGACGGGCTGCCCGCCTTCGGCATCGTGGCCGCCGTGCTCGGGATCGTGCATACCATGGCCGCGCTCGGTGGCCCCATGAGCGAGATCGGCGGACTGGTCGCCGCCGCGCTGGTCGGCACCTTCAGCGGCATCCTGATCTCCTATGGCTTCGTCGGCCCCATCGCCAGCTATCTGGGACGGTTGGCCGACGAGGAGACGCGCTATCTGTCCTGTATCAAGGCGTGCATCCTCGCCAACGTGCAGGGTTACAGTCCCCAGGTCGCGGTCGAGTTCGGCCGCAAGACCATGCCGCCCGAGCTGCGTCCCAACTTCCAGGAGTTCGAGCAGCATCTGCGGGGCACCAAATAGCGCGGACGGCGCGAACCCATGGCAATCAACGAATCCAAGCAGCCGATCATCGTCAAGAAGATCATCAAAAAAGGCGGGCATCACGGCGGGGCCTGGAAGATCGCCTTTGCCGATTTCGCCACCGCGATGATGGCCTTCTTCATGCTGCTCTGGATCATGGGGTCGACCACCGAGGACCAGAAGGCGGCCATCTCGGACTACTTCAACAATCCCTCGGTCTTCATGGGCATCGCCACCTCGCCCTCGCAGGCCCAGGGTGAGGGCACCGGCTCCAAGCCCTCGCTCATCGACTTCGAGGGCGCGATCGACATGGGGCCGCCGACACCGGAACCCGAGTTGACGGCCCTCGACCCCGAACGGCTGGACGAGTTGGCGCGCGAGCAGGACGCCGCGCGGCTGGCTGCGCTCAAGGAGCTCCTGGAGCGCAAGCTGGATCAGAGCGAGACGCTCGCCCCCTACAAGGATCAGCTCCTGATCGATATCGTGCCCGAGGGATTGCGCGTCCAGATCGTCGACAAGGAGCACAGATCCATGTTCGATCTCGGTAGCGCCAAGCTCAAGGATTACACCTCCGACATCCTGCGCGAGCTGGGCGGGCTGATCAATCAGGTGCCCAATCGGATCAGTCTCACCGGACACACGGATGCGCGTCCGCTGGGCGGTCTGTCCTACAGCAACTGGGAGCTGTCCACCGAACGGGCGAACGCGGCGCGTCGTGCGCTGGTGGCCGGGGGCATGCGCGCGGACAAGGTCGGGCGAGTGGTCGGTTTCGCCTCGACCGTGCCCTTCGACACGAGCGATCCGAACAATCCGATCAATCGCCGGATCAGTCTCATCGTCATGACCCGCGAGGCTGACGAGGCCATGCATGAGGAGGGGGCGCTGCTCGAATCCAGGGGTGAAGCGGCGGCTCCGGCTCCGGCTGATCAGCCTTGATGGCGACTCCAGCGTCCTGGTTTGTCTGGCCAACGGTTTTGAAATCACCGTAGGCCACGACGAAAGCTTTCTGTTTTGCTCTATCTGCTCAGCGCAATCCAGCCGTTATCCGGCTTCGAGTCGTTTCGAGAGGCCGTCGGCGGGTATGGCGTCAGGATTTGTAGTATGGCTTGAATTCGGGGCTTGGTTCGCGCTCGGAGTAGATGTACAGAACGATGCCGTTGGGATCTTGAACCGCAAAGCCACGATCGCCCCAAGGATGATCTTCGAGGGGCATGACGGCGACCAAGCCGGAAGCTGTGAGTGACTGGAATTCGGCATCGACATCGGAGACGCTGAAGTTGTACGTCAGACCAGCGGGATTGCACACCGGCTGGTCGGCTTGAGGCGCCATGAACTGAATGGAAGATCCCTTTCTAAATTCAAGATTGACGTACCAGCCGCAGTCGAAAATGACCTTTGCGCCGAAGTGTCGGATGTAGAAGTCGCGAGAGTCTTCGACCTTGGTCGTGGTGATGCAGGGAGATAGCGAGTCGATAATCATGGGGACTCCTTGTAGTGTCAAGTCACTGAAGATTATAGATAAGTTTTTTGAAGCGTTTGGGGCGTTTGCCGCACCAGTCCTTGAGCGCCTGAGTCGTCCCGGCGTGCCTCCGGCAAAAAGTCTGATGGATGGACTCTAACGGCCGGCAATCCACACTGCGCACCTTAAGGCATCCAGGTATTTCCACAGCGTCAATCGATTGACACCTCCCGAACCTCCCACCGCCTGACGCTCAACGCAACGCCCCGCCAACGCGCGCCGCAGCTGGACCAGACGCCCCACCCCGCCAGCTTGGCCCGACTCCTGCTTAGGCGATCTCAAGGGCGCCCCCGCCAACCACCGGCGCGCAACCACCGCTCAAGCGAGGTCCATCATGTTCGAGTCGATCGCCCATGTCGTCGTCCTGGCCCTGGAGCATCTGGACTCGACCCTGGTCACGGGTCTGTTCGTGCTGCTCATGGTCATGCTCTTCTCACTGGCCCTGACCGCCACCCTGATCCGACGCGCGGCGGCCTTCCAGCAGGCGACCCCGACGCTCCTGACCACGCTCGGCATCCTGGGCACCTTTCTCGGCATCGCCATCGGACTGCTCGACTTCGACGCCAGCCGGATCGAATACAGCATCCCGCTGCTGCTCGAAGGGCTGAAACTCGCCTTCATCACCAGTATCGTCGGCATCCTGCTTGCGACCGCTCTGCGCCTGACCCAGGTGCTCAAGCGCGACGGACCACAGAGCGCCAAGACACGCACAAACGCCGCCGCGACACTCGACACCAGCGACCCGGCCACCCTGTTCAAGCTTCAGATCCAGCTCGCCGACGCCCAGCTCACCGCCACCCGCCAGCTCGGCGAACAGCTCGTGCGGATGGACGCGCGTCTGATCCAGACTCTGGAACAACAGCACAGCGCGCAACTGGCCGCCTTCCGGGACTTCGCCGCTCAACTGAGCGAACTGGGTTCGCGCCAGCTCATGGCCGCGCTCGAATCCGTCATCCGCGACTTCAACGACAAGCTCGGCGCCCAGTTCGGCGAGAACTTCCGCCATCTCGACGCCTCGATCGGCAAGCTGCTGGACTGGCAGGTCCAATATCGCGAGCACATGGACGTTCTGGGAGCCCAGCTCGAGCTGGCCGTCGCCGGGGTCGAGCGCTCGCAGACCAGCCTCCAGACGCTCACCCAGCAGGCCAGCCAGATCACGACCCAGGTCGAGGATCAGCAGTCGACCATGCAGGCGCTCAAGCGCGAGACGCTGGAACTGGAATCGGTGCTCGGCGGCGTGGCTGAGTTGCGCGAGCGGGCCAAAGACGCCTTCCCCGCCATCGATCAGCGGCTGCGCACCATGCTGGAGACCATCGAGGGCGCGGTGCTCTCGGGTCTGGAGGCCCAGCAGCGCATCGGCCGGCTCGGGGCGGCGTCCTCGACACCGCCTGCCGCGCGCTTCGGCGCTAACGGCAACCATCTGGATCTGGCGAGGGCTTCGGCATGAAGACCATCCCCTACCCCTGGTCGAGCCTGTCGGGCGCCAATGTCCCGGCCGAGGACGAGAGCCACTGGCTGACGGTCTCCGACCTCATGGCCACGCTGATGATGATCTTTCTGTTCCTGGCCGTGCTGCACATGGTCCAGGTCGAGCGGCTGCATCAGGTCGAGACCGAGGTGCGCGTCACCGCCGCCGAGTCGCGTCAGGCCATCTATACGGCGCTGGAACGCGAATTTCGCGACGATCTGCCGCGCTGGAACGCCGAACTGGTCGAGCGCACCCTGACGCTGCGTTTTCGTGAGCCGGACATCCTGTTCGACCGCAACTCGGCGCGCATCAAGCCCGAGTTCGAGGCGATCCTGAGCGACTTCCTGCCGCGTTATGTCGCCCGGCTCGAACCCTTCCGCGATGTCATCCGCGAAATCCGTCTGGAGGGGCATACGTCGAGCGAATGGAATGCCGGCACCGCGCCGCTGGATGCCTACTTCCTCAACATGGAACTGAGCCAGCAGCGCATCCAGGCCGTGCTGCGGTTCGCCTACGGACTCGACCGGCTCAAGGGCGAGGACTGGTTCAGGGGACGGGTCGCGGCGGTGGGACTCTCGTCCTCGCGGCCGGTGCAGGATGCCCAGGGACGCGAGAACCCCACCGCCTCGCGCCGCGTCGAGTTCAGTGTCCTGACCGACTTCGAGGCACGGCTGCTGGAGCCGATTCGGTTGGGGGCGGAAAGGTAGCCTTGTTTTGTGATGGCGTATGTGACACCATTTTTTCATGAAATCTCGTATTGTGGTTGACACCAATGTCGTGACGGCAGCGCTTATCAGCCCTGATGGGCCGAATCGCGCGATTCTGCGTGATTGCCTATTGGGCCGGTATAAGCCCCTGCTGAGCAATGCGTTGTTTTCCGAATACGAGGATGTAGCGATGCGGCCAGCAATCCTTGAGCGATGCCCTGTGGAACCGGTAGACATTCTGGCCTTGCTCGAAGCCTTCTGTTCAGTCTGCGAATGGGTGCCGATCTTTTATCTGTGGCGACCAAATTTAATGGATGAAGGTGACAATCACGTCCTTGAACTCGCTGCCGCCGGTAATGCGCGCTGCATTGTGACCAACAATACACGTGATTTTCGAAGAGGTGAGTTACTGTTTCCTGGTATCCAGATCTTGACTCCAGGCGATATATTGAAAGGATCCTGACATGGCTACGCTGACGGTACGACTTCCAGACGACAAGCATATGCGCCTCAAGGCATTAGCCAAGCGAAAACACATCAGTGTCAACAAGCTTTTGGAAGAGCTTTCGACACAGGCTATCGCTGAATTTGATGCGGAAACCCGATTTCGCTCTATGGCGGCTAAAGGCTCTATTAAAAAAGGCCTAGAAATTCTTGATCGCCTAGATAAAGCGCTCCAAGATAAAAACTGAAATTTACTCAGACAGATCATTAAGCCTGTTGAATATCAATGCGTCGGTACCGCGCTTTTCCATAAAAGCGGTTATTTCTTTGAGAACGGCGCGAACTTGTACTGCTTGATTGCCAGAAACATAGTTTTCAGCTTCTTTAAGAGTGTTTTTAACATCGGAAACAAGTTCTGAATTCTCCGGACTTTCTTGATCTAAAAAATATGGATCTACACGACGGTAACGCAAAAGCCCCATCAATAAGTAAGCAGCGGCAAAGAAAATTTTCTTGATGTTTTTCTTTTTGGCTTCCGACCTCATAAGGACTGCTGCTACTGCGGCAAGCCGGTTGGCCAAATTAGAGTTCAGGACTAAAGGAGCATCTGGCCGATAGCTAAGAACCAGAGAAAGCGCCTTGACCCGGTCAAATGGCTTATTCAAGCCTTGCTTTTCAAAGTAAGAAGCGGAAATCCCAAAAAGAAGCGCAATATCTTCTTGAGCACTGAAACAGCGACCAGCAACATTATAGTCGTAACGGCCGTGAATCGTTTTTCCAGTGCGAAGTGATTTACGAACATAAACCAGAATAGGCTCTGGCGCTGAAGCATAACACCAGCCACCAATCAACAATAGCCGCCGATGAAGCTCTTTATTTCCCGCATGAATATTGGGAAGAGAGCTTTGAAAAACTAAGCCCGTTGATTCGCGTACTTTATCAACCAACTCCTGATAACTTGAATTGATTTTTCTACACTCTCTACCACGCAGTGCGCCCTCAGATGGAATCTCTCCGTCCGAACTAAAAATACCCGCTTTATCACTCCCTCCGCCATTTTGATTCAGCAGCGATTCGAGAGAAAGTTTTTTCCCTAAAGTGGACATCAACTGTTCCGCCGCTTCACTGGCTGCCTGGCCACCTTTTTCTAAACCGAAGAGAAAATTCTCCATTGCTTCGACTGCATTGACCGCCTTCCAAACAGCCGCATGACATCGAAATGGCGCTGGATCGGGATAAGCCATCCCAAATTCATTTTTAAGTTGTGCAAGCACAGCCTCCGGCGTCAATTTGGTGTCTTGCATGGAAGTCCAGTCGAGAAATACCGGACGATCACCGAGTCGCTCACCTTTTGGCGGACGAATCTCAACGGATGCAAAGCCTTGACCTGGTGTTTGCGTTACCACTAAGGTAACTGGCGTAGTTCGCATGGCCTGCTCAGGCAAAACAGTATGTGTCTTGCGAACTGTTAGCTCATCGGCGCGAGTCAAGTAATAATCGACCGCAAGTGTACTTTTGGCAATCGAGAAACCACTGACTTCAAGAGGTGGATCAATCGCTTTGCCACCAATAACACGCTTTTGCCCTTCCATCAAACTGACGAAAGCCGGTCGCCCCTCAACAAGAGCATTGATTTTCAGATCAGGAATGGTGTCGTAATAGCCAACGATTCCCAATGCGCGCCGCCAACCGTAATGAGCAGCACCACTTGCAGGAAGACAAGCTCTCGCTGAGAAAATCTCGACCATTTCCGGCCGGCATCCAGTTGCACGCCGAGAATCAGCCGCCAGTCGATTGCCAAGTGTTTCTTGGCCAATACGCAAATCGATCAACGCGCCTTCGATGAGCAGATGATCAATCTTGTGCATTTCGCCTACTTTCTTGATCAATTCGACAAGCGGAAAAACAAAGCGATCGTCTATATTCGCTCGCAGCTCTTCAAAATTTTTGAGACGATACCAATAGCCATTGGAATCGCGAACGATTTCATCAGCTAACACATCACCACATAATAATGACCATGGCCGACGACTGACCCATAAAAGACTTTCAGCAAGCGAAGACGGAAGTCCAGCATGACTCAAATCCATTTCCAAAACATCTTTAGCTAGTCGCTCGATTGGCCATGCAGATGAGGTGAGACCTGCTCCTTTTCCATGGCGAACCGGCACCAGAAACAGCCGATTTTCATGCTCATATTTTTCCAGTTCCAGCACACTCACTTCCGAACGCCATAGGCCCGCATGCACAACCATCACAGAGTGCCCATCAAGCTTGCGAATGACTTCGTCAGGCTGCTGACTAGCCCAACCGAGCAGGATAGCAACCGGTCGCCAGAGCAATTCAGCGCTCGTGCCGAGATGACGCAAACCATCCAGTAAGCGCTGCTGACCCAATTCCGTCAATGTATCCGGAACTGAAACGACACGCGAACCAGACAGGCCATGACTCAATGCCTGAAGATGTGTTGCTAACAGTTCTCCAACGCGAAACGTCTGCTGTTCAGCAGACGTAACAACTTCGCTTTCTGACTCAAGCTGTTGCAGAAGCTGCATCACAGGATGTCGCGGTAATGAATGTCCGAGATCCCAGCCGCGACCATCAAGACTTTCAAAAGCGGCCTGTCCGCCTAATGGCCTCTCCCCTGGAAATCGTGGCAAGATGATGCAAGCGGGTGCCGCTTTTGGGTTTTTTTGAATTTTGGCATCTGGCTTTTCATGGCAAGAAGCAACCGTATCGGTTATACCATTCAGATCGATACCAATGCTGGAAAGCGCGGAACCGCTCATTGAAATGTCCCGCAAATGAGTTGCGTACCGATGGATTCAATACCACTGTAGAATCCAGCGCCATCCAGTGGCATCATGAATCCGACTGTATTGCCGTGCTCGGCCATCTGCAAAGCTCCGCTGAGTCGGTCACTGAGTGCTACGACCATCCCTCGTACCCGACACTGCTCGTTGTAGAAGCGCCGCCGCTCATCACGCCAACGCGCCAGTGCGGCATCAGCTCGCTCGGTCAAACTATCGAGCGTACTCGTCTCCGATCCAGCGCTAACAACAGCCCATACAAGAACATCCTCATTCTGTTGTACCTGCCCCAGTGCTTGTTTGCGCACGACAAGACGTGGGCCGAGTATCCTATAGCGCTTGACGATCTCCGAAGACGCTGAATCGGCTCCTGTATCATGTACCGTAAGAACCAGAGTCGATGTCGCGAAGATGCCATTACATCCTGTGGACTCTAACCAGCGGCCTCGATCATGATCCTTGCGAAGATAGAGTGGTGGCAGTGCAAGCACCTCAATGGTCGTATCGAACAAGAATGCCGTATTGACGACCAGCGCTACCATGTCACCCCACAAACGCGCCTGCCAACTCCAGGCATCGTCCTGCGCATCCTGTCGACGTAAGAGTTGCTGGTAAGCGTCCCATATACAACGGTAACGCGGATCGGATGTGAGAACGTAATTGGGCTTGGCGACGCCATGTAGTGAGCGAATCTCTGAGAATTCAGGACGCCGCAATAATGCTGTGCAAGTTTGATGATAGCGACTGACTTCACTGTAGCGGCTCGATGTCGCTAGGTTTCGGTTAGCTCCAAGGTAACTTTCGGCCGCTTGCACGGTACGAGTCAGAAAATCGCGTAATACTTGATTCTCTGGCGTATCGACGGTTTCCTCACGCACAATGGCAAGCAGCGAACGCCGCGAACCAGCTTTTTCCGCTGGTGTCCGGCCAGGCTGGCGGACATACCAAGCCAGACAGGTTGAATCCAACTCTTGGATACGATGAACTGCTTGTAAGCGACGGTTTCGCGAGAGTACGCGGCGCGGATGACGACCAAGTTCGGAGATATGACGATGCAGGCTACTTGCATGACGAACGATTAAGGCCATGCGCGGTTCATTGACGTCGCGTGCGTTCAGTAATGTCTCAGCGACACAGCGCCAATCAGCGCGAAGTCGTCCGCGCATGACACCCTGAGCGGCGATGTCCGCACGTTCGAGGTTCGCGATCTCTTCGATCTGGTCGATCATAATGGCCAGCATGATTTCCCTTTCCAGCGCTCGTTCGCCGAGGGGATCGCTGACACGTTCTTTGCTCCATCGCCCCAGACAACCAGTCATGGCGAGTTCGAGATCAATGTGTCCTGCTTTCCCATCATGCAAGCGTAAATCGATGGCATCATAAGCCGGGGTCGATGAAACAGGCAGATTCCAGATACGAAGCTGGCGAGGCCCCCATTGAAGCGACATACCTTCAGTAAAGGGTTGTTGTCGGCCGCGACCATACCTGAGCGTGAAACCATCCACGATGGCCAATGCCGGCATTCCAGATGCAGAAAAAATCACTTTTTCGCCAGCCGCGACTTGCTCTACGTCGTCGTAGAGACTCCAGGGCATGTCGAGTGGGATGACTGTAGCGTCCATGCAGTCGCCTCAATCGCTCCGGTTCAGTCCTTGCCAACCGAATAGCGGTTTTTGTCGGCCAGTCTGTACAGCCTCGGCCAAGGCGTTGTCACCAATGCTGACAATGAGATCTTGGATTTGCCCAAGAGGAATGGAAAATTCTACTGTGTCAATACCGCGCAGCTTGGGCAGTATGCGTTGCTCTAACTGGTCTGCGAAAGCATTGGCGAGGCTATAATGGCTTTCGCCTGGGTAGTTGGCACAGTAGAGTTGAATGGCCTGGTTGACACGATGACCAAATGGGCGTTCCAGTCCCTCCATCGCATCGTTCAACTGTTTGATCCAGCCATGCAGTTTTTCCAAATTCTGCTGCCCAAGCTGATCGGTGTCGCATATCCATTGTTCCCACATCGACCGTGGCAGGTAACGATCCGGTCGCGGAATATTGTCTACCGGCTGGCTATGAACCAATTTTTTGGGGCGCCCGAAACGCAGTACATTCGCTCGGTCGATGACCTTGTCAGATAAGGTCTGAGTCGATTCATCCTCATTCATTGTACCGACAAATAACACGTTGCGATCGACGTACAGATTGAACACGCGCTCTCGCCCACCAACATCGAGCTGGATCTCGGCATCCTGCCTGGATGCAGGATTGGCTGGATCAACCGACTTACGAACCTCAAGGCGACTGAGAAATTCACTGAAATAGTATTCAACACGCGCCAGATTCATTTCGTCGAGCAATACCAATAGCATATGCTCACGCCAATCCTTCGCCAGCTCCGGATGATTTCTATCATCAAGATGGATCAATGCGCGCGCCAAATCCGTTCCGATGTAACGATGCTCCAAGTAGTTATAGAAACCAAACAGATCTTGTGGGCTATCCCAACGCGGCTGGACAGCCATCTGGAGAAAGTGAATCCCCATTCCTTCTGCGTAGCGGCGAGGTAGCTCGCTTTTACCTGTTCCTGAGATACCAGCTAAAACAGTCAGAGGACTCAGGCCGTTTATTTTCATGCAAGTATGAAAAGCGTTCAGAGTGCGCTGCGGAAAATGCAAACCGAGCTTATCCAAATATATGCGGAGGTCTTGAAGGGCATCGTCTTCGGAGGTTTTATTACGAGCGGCTTTGAGCCCTGCTTCACTCAGACAGGCGGGCGCACGCTTGAGGTCAGCGAGAGCATTAGCAACTTCTTCATCTCGCTCTTTATGGGCTTGCTCGATATACCCCTGTAATGTAGCCTTCATCCGCTCTAGCTCTGCCTTGCGTTGCTCTAGCATTACGACTTCAGCGTTGAGCGCATCGCGTTTTGCTCGCAGATCATCGGCCTCTTGGCGTTGACGTTTGAGTGCTTCTTCGCCTTCAGATAGTTTCTCTTTCTGTTCAGCTAATGCCGACTCCGCAAGAACCTTTCGCTGATCGAGCAGCGCAATCTCGTTATTGAGCACTTCTCGCTTCCGGTGCAATTCTTCCGCTTCCTGGAACTGGCGCCGAAGTGATTCCTTACCCTTGTCAAGTCTTTCGCTCTGCTCAACTAATGCAGCTTCGGTCTGTGCCTTGCGTTGCTCTAGCATGACAACTTCAGCGTTGAGCGCATCGCGTCTAACCTTCAGATCATCGGCTTCCTGGCGTTGACGTTTGAGAGTTTCTTCGCCCTCAGTGAGTTTTTCTCGTTGCTCGGCCAACGCCGTTTTTGCGGCATGAATTTCAAAATTCTTTTCCTGCAGAGTCGATTCTTGCTCGCGTTGACGTTTACTTAAAATCTCAAGCAATTGCTCAATCTGCTGACGTCGTTCTTCAAACTCCTTGAGCTGATTCTCTGTTTCAGTGAGCTGATCCTGGATGCGCCTCAGAGTTCGCTCTTGTTCTTCATGCTTGGCTTCGCCTTCCATCAATCGATGATATAGATCAGCCATTGCTTCCTGCTGGGAGGCTAGAGTCTGTTCAATTTTTTCGAGTTCTATGCGCTTTGGCTCTAGCAATGTGAGGCTTTCCTGCATACTCACCAACTTGATACGCGCTTCTTCAGCTTCGGCCACGGCCATGTCACGGCGGACAAGCTGTTGAGCCAAGTCAGTGAGATTTTCCTGTATTTCTGCCATTTCCCGGCGCCGCTCGATAAGCAATTGCTCCACATTTTCTAAAGCGGTCGCTGCAGGCTGGCGTGCAATGCGCAGATTGAGCTGGCGATGCTTCATCAAAGCCGCCATGGGCACGAGAATTCCGCCCGATGCCCCAAGAAACATAACAAGTGCAAGCATTTCCCAAGTCACAGATGACACTCCAGTCATTGATTAATTGATGCTCACAGTCGAATCAGCATCGCTAGTTGTATTGGCTCGAACCGCTTGTTGATCAGCAATCTCTTGAAGCAAGCTCTCGCGTTGACGACGCAACTCTTCCACCTGCTTGGTCAAGGGTTCAAGACGCTGGGCTTCTGCATCGAGAGTACGCACCCGAGTCTCTATATTGATTTGCTGTTGTCGCAATGCCGCCAACTCAGCGCGCTGATTCGTGAGTGATGCCAGCTCTGCCCTCAAAGTAACTAATTCCTGTGTCAGCGAATCGATTTGTTTGCGATCGACGTCAAGAGTTGCGGCAAGCTTACGCTGCTCTGCGATTTGAGTTTGGAGGCTAGCATTCTCCTCTCGCAGATTGGCTAAGGAAGCGGCAACCTCTGCAGCTTCCTTGCGCCGCTCGCTGAGCGTGGAATCGAGGTTTGTCAGTTCGCTGCGTGCCGCTTCAAGATCGCTATTCACTGTTTTTGCGTTTTGTTGAACCTCCACCAAACGATCCTGGATACGTTTCAGTTCAGTCTCGCGACCTTCCAATGTATCGATAGTTTGTCGTATTTCTGTTTCACGACTTTTTAATTCAGCAACGCTTTTTTTGATAGCATCAGATTCTGCTTGTTGCGTGGCCAGACGGGCCTGGACTTCAGCCAATGTTTCACGCGCCGAAGCATATTCGGTATCGGCTTTCTGTAATGCATCGCGTCGTTCGGCGAGACGCTTTTCGGTGGCTTGCAACTGGGTTTCGCGATCGTCGAGATCCGTAGCCGCAGCACCGCCTCGTTTACGAAGATCATCGACACTGGCACGCAACGACACAGCTTCCTTGGAAAGAGACGCGACCTCATCGCGCCTCTTTGCTAACGCGGCTTCGACTTCACTCAACTCCAAACGACGCTCGCGGTAGGTTTCCTCAGTCGACGTGAGAGTCGCGGATGCCAAATCAAGTCGCTCCTGAGCCGTCTTTAAACGCTGCTCCAGTTCAGACATGCGTTGCGAAGCCTGGGCCGCATCTGTAACAGCTTTTTCAGCCTTCGCTTCTGCATCCTGCTGGGTCGCCTGTAACTCGGCAAGCCGCACGGTTCGCCTATCGACCTCTTTTGTCAGGATCGCCAACCGCTCCTGGAGAGAGGCATCGGCACGATAGGTCGCCATAAGAAACCAGGCAATTCCGCCATAGCTCAAGATCGACAGCACAAGCAGAGCGACGAGTAGATATGGCCGTTCCAAACGCGGTGATGGAACTGTATTGTGGTTCGAGTAGTCAGCCTTCGGTGGCTGCGATAATGTCGTCGAGGCATCCATCGAGATTTTCCCTGAGTTGATAGACCCAGTAGCGCTTTACATGCCAGCCAAGACTTCTGAGCTGATGGTCGCGCCACAGGTCGCTACTTTTACGTCGACCGCTCGGGTCACGGTGATAGCGATCACCGTCGACTTCGACGTCGAGTTTTATATTTCCGCGAAGGATCGCCAGATCCAGGCGGCGCCCAGCAATCGGGAACTGCGGAATCGGATCCAAGCCACGTTGTTTGAGCGCATGATACAGTCTCTCCTCCCAGGGACTTTCGAAAAGCGTGGCTTTCGCTGCTGGTTCCCTGGTCCGATCCAGCACAGCCGATAGTTCTACGAGGTACTTGATGCCGCTTCGACGGGCCTCGTTGCGGTTGCCGAAGACATGGCAGACCGCTCGCGCTCGACTGACGGCGACATTCATGAGGTTTTCGCTCTCTGCCAAGAAGCTACGGCTTCCGGTGGGCATGTCCGGGCCGAGACAAAGGCTGAGCAAAATCAAGTCGCGTGCATCCCCCTGGAACTGGTGGGCCGTGAAGGCACCGAGCTGACTGCGCGCGACCCGCTCTGGCGGAAGCGCCTCGATGATCCGGTCACTCAAGCGTTTGGCCTGTTCCCGGAAGGGAGTGACGATTCCGATGGTGCCACGATAGTCCTGTTCGATGAGCACACGACGTAGATAGGCCAGGATAGCATCTACTTCAGCCGGAGCATGACAACCCGTGGCAGCCGCCTGAATGGAACCTTGAATATCGGTCCAGTGGATACCGGCGCTCTGTCCAGGCGGCGGCTGAAGTTGGTTTTCGTCTGTCAAAACCCGCAGACGCCCACCATAAAAGGTGCTGTTGAAGTAATCAGCGATGCCTCTAGCGCAGCGGTAATGATCGCGCAGAAGATATGTCATTACCCCTGGTGTCGCCGCTGCAAAGTTAAAAAGCGACTGATTTCGGTACGAATAGCGACCAATTCCCTGACACAGCAGACCATGAGTCTCTAAAAGATGCACCTCTCGTTCCTGAGAGCATTTGGTGATATGTCGCAGTTGGGCTGGGTCTCCGACGACAACGACCTGCCTAGCACGCGCCAGGAGTGGTATGGCCGAAGCGATGTCACATTGACTGGCTTCATCAATGACGACGTAATCAAACAGTCCAGGCTCCAATGGCAACGCCCGCGCAGCGGATAGATTCGTGACCGCCCAGAGTGGGAAATGACGCAGTAGGATCGGAAGAGCGTGACTCAGGGTACGTCGACGCTCCACACCTCCAGGAGCACCGGGTTTGTCTCCAGCAAAGATCGCCATGGAGCCAACAAAATCGGCTAACACCAGGCGTTCGTCATCACTCAAATCTTCGAGCGCTGTTGGTAGGCTTTGGAAGATTTTTTCTGTTCGTTCAAAAAGCTCACGACGCCCCGAGACGAGTCGCTCCGTGAGCGCGGCTGTTTCCGCTTCAGGCGGCAGATCCTGCTTCACGGTCTCTAGCTCTTTCAGCAACTTGTGGTAAGCGGCAAGATGCTCATAGGTGCTCAAACAGTCTTCGTCGTTCTCCGATGACCAAGGGATTCCCAGAGGCCGTAACCCAGTCAGAAACTGACGGCAGCGACGGACTCGCAGCCAGCGCCCGAGCGCACCAACCAGACTCGAGGCGGCTGTAATCTTCGCAAATCGTGTGGGTAGTTCTGGAAGATGCTGTGGGATGACTCGCCGTACCCACATCTGTTGAGCCGGGGTCAGTATCGATTCCTCATGCTCAATGGCCGCTTCTACGCTTGCTATCTTTTCGCTCAGATCTGCCTGTCTTTCGAGCCGAGTTTCGATGGCGAGAAGCTGATCATCGGCATGGCGTAGTCGTGCGACAGACTGCACAAGTTTTTCGCGTGCACCAGTCGAGGCTCCCCGCGCGAAGAGCGCCTCGGTTGCGCGCCGCAAACTGAATACCTGCTTGCTTCCGTAGGGCTGGCTAGCGCGAGCAACAATGGTGCGCGCATCCAGCAACTCGGCCAATCTTTGCTCCACCGCATCCAGTGCTTTGTGGTTCTTGGATGCAAGTACCACCGTTCGCCCTGTCAGCGCTGCACTTGCCATGATGGCGGCTACAACCTGCGATTTTCCGGTTCCTGGTGGGCCTGTAATCACTGTCAGCGGCTCGTTCAGGGCAGATCGAGCAGCGATGAGCTGCTCTTCGCTAAGCGAGACCGGCGGCAAGGCGGGGACACTGGACGTTGCCACCCGGCTCATGTTCGCGAAGAAAGCGCGCAGAGCTGTCGCATTGAGCTGTTCATCCGACCAGTCGGCGATCCGGGCGAGGTCGGTAAGCGTACCCTTGCTGTAACGGGTTGTCTGCGCTGCAAACAATGCCATGACATTGACGAGGCGCACGCTATCTGTTGCTCGCGGTAGACTGGTGGCAAGCGCCGTTGGTGACAGTGCTGAGCTGTCGCCAGAAGTCTTGAGATAGGCCGCAAGTCGTGCCGCCGCCGTGGGCAGGTCAACCGGCTCTCCAGCACCATCCTCGGCTTCATCACCCTCCTCGTCAGCCCTGTTCGCGATGCCTAGCCAGCGTAGAAAACTCTGACGCTCCATACCGTTGCGGAACTGCTTTTCCAACCAATCAGCGTTTACGTCGATTGGTTGAGGCAAGGCGCTCAACCTCAAAACACCGGCTGACAGTTCTAACTGACAGGCGAAAGTGAAGATAGGCCGCGCGAAAGCCCCACCGCCCCTGCTTCCTGGAATCAGTTGCAGCGGATAACCGAGAAAGACGCTGGAATCAGTCCCTCCGCGTGCCAGGGTCTGTAGCAGTTCAGCCGGCAATTTTTCCGCATTGATCGCGAGTTCAGTACGTCGGCGCTCGGTTGGCCACCACTCACCGCTGGATGTCAATCCGCAAAAATCCACATTGACCCGCTCAAGCGGCAGTATGGTGCTCGGACGCTCTTCAGCTCGCAGGCATTCTCGCCAGTAAGGAACGAGTCGGCGCAGCAAACTCCAACCATCGGGCAGGACACCCACCCTAGCTGAAACAGCGGATAACTCGGATGTGTTTTCGTTAACGAAATGACAACTGAAAGGCAAACATCCAACCGTGACGAGTTCAGTCGAACTTGTCGTTACTGATCGATGTTTATGTCCGCTATCCGGCGCATTTCTCGCAGCGTGTATCTTATTGTTCCTGGAAGAGCGGATAGCACTTGATGGCGAAGCTTTGGGACGAGCGGTCAAGATCCAGTGGCGATTTTTGTAGATGACAGTACCCGCCTGCTGAATCTCCGCAAGTATCATCGTTATTGTCGAGAGATCGAGCACCTCACCTTGAGCCGCAAGATACTTGCGAATCTGGTCTGATCGCAGACCGGATGGGTGCACCTCAAGTGTTTGTATGACTCGATTTTTGATCTTTGCCGTAGAAGCACTCTCGGTTCGGCCCATCCCAACTCTCTGATCCCTCATGTACTTGCTACCTTCTCGTCTAGATCCCTAGCCAGCACCCTCAAATCGACCGATAGCGCCCTTTACGCCCCACCCTCGCGCCTGGACTCCGCCAGCGCCCGATGCATCCGGATATTCAGCATCCGCATGGTCGCGCCGATGGCGGCGAACACCTGATTGGCATGGACGCCACGGGTGCGCAGCTCGCCGCGCTCGGTCTGCCAGGTGATGCTGCATTCGGTGAGCGCATCGGTGCGCCCGCCCTTGGGGATGCGAACCTCGTAGTCGATCAGCGGCGGCAGCGTCAGCCCCTGACGCTTGAGAATCCGCCCGAGCGCGTTGGTGAAGGCATCGAAGCCACCATTGCCGGTCCCGGTCCCGGTGAAGACCTGCTCACCGAGCCGGATCCTGATTCCGGCCATGGACTCCAGATCCAGACTCGAGGACACGGTGCAGGACAGCAGTTCGGCGTGGTCGTAGTCCTTGCTCTCCAGCACCTCGGCGATGATGAAGGGCAGATCCTCGGTGGTGATGGTCTTCTTGGAGTCGCCCAGCTCGACGATGCGCTGCAAGACCTTGCGCTGGTTCTCTTCCGACAGCTCGATGTCGAGCCGCTCCAGGTTCTTGGCCAGCGACGCCTTGCCGGCGAGCTTGCCGAGCGCATATTTGCGCCGTCGCGCAAAGCGCTCGGGCGAGAGCCGGCTGTGATAGAGACTGCCCTTCTTGTCGCCGTCGGCATGAATACCGGCGGTCTGGGTGAAGACATCCGCCCCGACGATCGGCGCATTGTCGCTGATCCGTTTGCCCGAAAAGGACTCGACCAGCTCGCTGACGCGCGCCAGGTGGGTCTCGTCGATCCCGAGTGCGCAGTCGAGCTGATCGCGCAGATTGACCGCGACCTCGGCCAGCGACGCATTCCCCGCCCGCTCGCCGAGACAGTTGACCGTGCAGTGCACCGCCGCCGCGCCCGCCTGAACCGCCGCCAGCACATTGGCGGTTGCCAGCCCATAGTCGTTGTGCGGATGGAAATCGAACTGGAGCGACGGAAAACGCCCAACCATGTCCGAGATCGCGGTGAAGACCTGATCCGGCGTCATCACCCCGAGCGTGTCGGGCAGCATGAAATGCCCGATCCCGACATCGGCCAGGCGCTCGACCAGACCATAGACATAGTCCGGGTTGTCGCGATAGCCGTTCGACCAGTCCTCCAGATAGAGATTGACCCGCAACCCGCGCGACTGGGCGGCGGCAATGGTCGCGCGCACGTCGGCCGCGTGCTCGTCGAGCGTCTTGCCGAGCTGCCCGCGACAGTGCTTCTCGCTGCCCTTGGCCAGCAGATTGAGCACCTGCCCGCCCGCGCCGCAGATCCAGTCCACGCTCGCCCCGCCGTCGACGAAGCCGAGCACCTCGACCCGCTCGACCAGCCCGCGCTCCCTGGCCCAGTCGATGATCTGAGCCACGGCGCTGGCCTCGCCCGAGGACACACGCGCCGAGGCGACCTCGATCCGGTCGACCCGCACCTGTTCGAGCAGCACCTTGGCGAGATTGAGCTTTTCGGCAGGTGCGAACGACACACCCTGAGTCTGCTCGCCGTCGCGCAGCGTGGTATCCATGATGAGGACGCGACGTCCAGACGGCTTGCGCGCCGGCTCATTCCCGCCCGACGCCTTCAGAACCGAATCCGTCATGCCGCCGACACCGTTTTGAGCGTGGCTTCGATGTGCTCCTTCACGGCCTCGGCGCTCGCGTCCAGCTCGGCACAGCGCGCTTCTTTCTCCAGCAGACCCAGCAGCGAGGGCGGCGGCGGTGCCTCACACCCGATGGCCTGAACGACCGCCTCGCCGAACTTGGCCGGATGCGCGGTGGCCAGACACACGGCCTCGGGCAGATCACGCGCCGCGCGCACCCCGACAGCGGTATGCGGACAGAGGATGTAACCGCTCGCCTCATAGGTCGCGCGGATCTGGTCGAGCGTCTCGGCATCGCTCACGGCGACCGCGTCGAAGTCGGCCTGGGCCTGACGATGCCGCTCGGCAGAGACTTCGAGCCGCCCGGTACGCTTGAGATCGTCGAGCAGCGCGCACACCCGCGCCTGATCGCCGTCGTGCAGATAATAGAGATAGCGCTCGAAGTTGGAGGCGATCTGGATGTCCATCGCCGGACTGAGCGTCTGATGCACGGCGTCCTCGACGGCATAGACACCGCTGTGGATGAACCGGGTCAGGATGTCGTTGCGATTGGTGGCGATGACGAGCCGATCGATCGGCAACCCCATGCGCCTGGCCAGATAGCCGGCGAAGACATCGCCGAAGTTGCCGGTCGGCACCGAGAAGCTGATCCGGCGTTCGGTGTCGCCGCCCGTGATCCGGCCCCAGGCATAGAAGTAGTAGACGGTCTGCGCCAGGATGCGCGCCCAGTTGATCGAGTTGACCGCGCCGAGCCGATAGGCCGACTTGAACGGCAGGTCGTTGAACAGTGTCTTGACGATGTTTTGCGCGTCATCGAAGGTGCCGCGCACCGCAACATTGTGGACATTGCCGTCCAGCACCGTGGTCATCTGCCGTTCCTGGATCGGCGAGACCCGGCCCTTGGGATGCAGGATGAAGATCTGGATGCGCTCCTTGCCGCGCACACCATAGATGGCCGCCGAGCCGGTGTCGCCCGAGGTGGCACCGACGATGTTGAGCCGACCGCCCTCGCGTTCGAGCAGATACTCGAACAGATTGCCCAGCCATTGCAGGGCCACGTCCTTGAAGGCCGCTGTCGGTCCGTGGAAGAGTTCGAGGATGCGCGTCTCGCCCGCCGTCACGATCGGTGTGACCTCAGGATGCGAGAAAGTCGCGTAGGAGCGCTCGATCAGCGCCTTCAGATCGGCGCGCGGGATCTCGTCACCGACGAAAAGTGTCGACACTTCGAGCGCCAGATCCTGGAAGCTCAAGTCCGCCCAAGTGCGCAGTCGCGCCGGTTCGAGGGCGGGGATCTCAGCCGGAACCAGCAGACCGCCATCGGTTGCCAGCCCCATCATCACGGCTTGCGCGAAACCGATCGGCTCGATTCCGCCACGGGTACTGATGTAGTGCATTGTGTTCTCTGTTGAGATAGATGTTCTTCGTGGATGTGCCGCCCCCCACGCCGGGTGCCGATGGATTGAACCGTTGACAGCACGCCAAGTGCGACCAGACAATGCCGACAATCCGGTCGATCAGGCAGAACGAAACGGATGCATCATAACCAACGAGGGGGCTTCTGCCATGCTTTAAGCGCACCGATCCGCGTCTCGGCGGTTCTCGGCTGCGCGCGCCCCGTCACCCCGCCATTTCACGGCTCATACCGCAAATCTTGAACGGAGTGACACAACATGACACCTGACAAGCGCGCGGACTATTGGAGAGCGAATCTTCGCTATCTAACAGTCCTATTGATCGTCTGGTTCATCGTTTCCTACGGCTTCGGCGTGCTGCTCGTCGAACCGCTGAACGCCATCCATCTCGGCGGCTACCCGCTCGGCTTCTGGTTCGCCCAGCAGGGTTCGATCTATGTCTTCGTGGCGCTGATCTTCGTCTACGCGGCCTTGATGAATCGTCTCGACAAAGAATTCGACGTCGGCGAAGAGTGAGGAAACGACCCCATGACCCCACTTGAGATCTGGACCTATTCCATCGTCGGCCTGACCTTCGCGCTCTACATCGGTATCGCGATCTGGGCACGCGCCGGCTCCACCAGTGAATTCTACGTCGCCGGCGGCGGCGTGCATCCGGTCGCCAATGGCATGGCGACGGCGGCCGACTGGATGTCGGCAGCCTCCTTCATCTCCATGGCCGGCATGCTCGCCTTCGGCGGCTACGGCGGCTCGGTGTTCCTGATGGGCTGGACCGGCGGCTATGTACTGCTGGCTCTGCTGCTGGCGCCCTATCTGCGCAAATTCGGCAAGTTCACGGCGCCCGAGTTCATCGGCGACCGCTACTATGCCAATTCGGCGCGCGTGGTGGCCGTCGTCTGTCTGATCCTGGCCTCCGTGACCTACGTCATCGGTCAGATGACGGGTATCGGCGTGGCCTTCGGGCGCTTCCTCGGCATCTCCTACGAGATGGGCATCCTGGCCGGCATGGGTATCGTCGCCGTCTACGCCATCCTCGGCGGCATGAAGGGCATCACCTATACCCAGATCGCGCAGTATGTGGTGCTGATCTTCGCCTACACCATCCCGGCGATCTTCATCTCGCTGAACCTGACCGGCAACCCCATCCCGCAACTGGGTCTGGGCAGCACCTATATCGGCGACGACAGCGGTGTCTCGCTGCTGGCCAAGCTCGATCAGGTGGTCACGGATCTCGGGTTCAAGGAATATACCACCCAGGTGATGGGCAGCACGCTCAACATGTTCGTCTACACCCTGTCGCTGATGATCGGTACCGCCGGTCTGCCGCACGTCATCATCCGTTTCTTCACCGTGCCCAAGGTCGCCGATGCGCGCTATTCGGCCGGCTGGGCGCTGGTCTTCATCGCCATCCTCTACACCACGGCTCCGGCGGTCGGCGCCATGGCGCGTCTGAACCTGATGGACACCATCCAGATCGGCCCGATCGGCGAGGAGAGCAGCAACCTGGTCTACGACGAGCGTCCCGAGTGGTTCAAGCGCTGGGAGACCACGGGTCTCCTGAAGTTCGAGGACAAGAACGGCGACGGTCGTATCCAGTATTACGACGACAAGAACGCCGAGTTCGCCGCCAAGGCCGAGTCCTTCGGCTGGAAAGGCAACGAGATGGTCACGGTCAACAACGATATCATGGTGTTGGCCAACCCCGAGATCGCGGCCCTGCCCAACTGGGTGATCGCGCTGGTGGTCGCCGGCGGTCTGGCGGCGGCGCTCTCGACGGCCGCCGGTCTGCTGCTGGCCATCTCCTCGGCGATCTCGCATGACCTGCTCAAGGGCGTGTTCATGCCGCAGATCACCGAGAAGAATGAGCTGATGGCCGGGCGTCTGTCCATGATCGGTGCCATCATCCTCGCCGGCTATCTGGGCATGAATCCACCCGGATTCGCAGCGGGAACCGTGGCCATCGCATTCGGTCTGGCCGCTTCCTCGATCTTCCCCGCACTCATGCTCGGCATCTTCGCCAAGCGCATGAACAAGAACGGGGCGATTGCGGGCATGATCGCCGGTATCACCGTGACCCTGCTCTATGTGTTCCAGCACAAGGGCATCCTCTTCATTCCGGGCACCGACTTCCTGCTGCCCGACATGGGGATGGGCGCCAACTGGTTCTTCGGCATCACGCCCGAGGCCTTCGGCGCGATCGGCGCGTTGGCGAACTTCCTGGTCGCCGCGCTGGTCTCGGCGCTCTCCGCCCCGCCGCCCGAGCACATCCAGCACTTGGTCGAGGACGTGCGCATCCCGCGTGGCGCTGGAGCCGCCACGGGTCATTGATCGGCGTCAGCCGCGCTTGACCTGAGACGAGCCCCGCTTCGGCGGGGCTTTTTCGTGTGCGCCCGGCACGGGCGCACTCTTGGGGGTGAAAGTCCTCCCGTAAGTTGATCACGGCGAACGAAGCGAAGCGCAACGGCATGAGGGTGACCGAGTGTGGGGAGGAAGCGCGGAGCGAAGCGGCGAGCCGATGGACAAGAACCGGATAGAAGGCGTTGCCGAGCAGGGCGAGCGGGCACGAATCCGCGAAGCTCTCGTGATCAAAGCGAGGTGGCGTAAATCCGGCGGTTGTGCAGTGAAGGAGTGCGTTCTTACCCGGGGAGATCTCGTGTTATGGCTGAAAGGCCGACGCCGACAGGCGGAGCGAGCAGTCAGCAGAGGCCGTAGTAGCCGCTGGTTTGGGGCGAAGGGCCGAACGAGAAGAAGTGTTCGAGACCATGTCGATGTTGAACGCAAGGCGTCAGAAGTCCGCGCAGGCGGAGCGGGCGGGAGTGGCGCACGGTGAAGCCGGGCGTGCCCCTGTCAGCGACGAAGCGAACAGCCCGCGACGGGACACCGAGAGCACAGGGTCAGCGCGGCTTGTTGCAGCCGCGCTGACGAGAGAGAACCTGCGGCAAGCGTGGAAGCGCGTTAAAGCCAACAAAGGGGCCGCGGGGGTTGATGGTCTGGACATTGAACAGACCGCACGCCTGCTTGTGACCGAGTGGCCGAAGATTCGCGACCAACTCCTGCGGGGGAAGTACCGGCCCAGTCCGGTACGACGGGTGACGATCCCGAAACCCGACGGTGGCGAGCGCGAGCTTGGCATCCCGACGGTCACGGATCGGCTAATCCAGCAAGCCCTGCTGCAAGTGCTGCAACCGAGGCTGGAGCCGACATTCAGCGAGCACAGCTACGGCTTTCGACCGGGACGGCGAGCCCACGACGCAATCCTGGCGGCGCAAGGCTTCATCCAATCCGGTCGCAAGATCGTGGTCGATGTCGACCTGGAGAAATTCTTTGATCGCGTCAATCACGACATCCTCATCGACCGCCTACAGAAACGCATCGATGACGCTGGGATCATTCAGCTGATTCGCGCGTACCTGAACAGCGGCATCATGAACGACGGTGTGGTGCTGGAGCGGTATCAAGGCACGCCGCAAGGTGGGCCGCTGAGTCCGCTACTGGCCAACGTGCTGCTGGATGAAGTGGATAAAGTGCTGGAGAAGCACGGCCATTGCTTTGCGCGCTACGCGGATGACTGCAACGTGTATGTGCGCAGTCGCAAAGCCGGCGAACGGGTGATGGCGTTGCTACGCAAGTGCTACGGCACGCTACGGCTCAAGGTCAATGAGGCCAAGAGTGCGGTGGCGAGCGTGACGGGAAGAACGTTTCTGGGCTACAGCTTCTGGTTTGCCAAGGATGGGGTGAAACGCCGGGTGGCCGATAAGCCGATGGCGACGTTCAAGCAGAGCATCAGGCAACTGACCCGACGCTCGGGCGGGCGCCGCATGGCGGAAGTCATCGACAGGCTTAAGCCTTATCTGTTGGGCTGGAAAGCCTACTTTGGGCTGGCGCAGACACCGCGCGTCTGGCAATCGCTGGGCGAATGGCTGCGGCACCGGCTACGGGCCATTCAGCTCAAGCAATGGCGGCGAGGCAGCACGATCTACCGGGAACTGATCAACTTGGGCGCCGCCGAGCATGTGGCAAAGCGTGTGGCGCAAAACTCCCGCTGCTGGTGGCGCAATAGTGCGGGCGAACTCAACCGAGTGTTGACCATTGCCTACTTCGACAAACTCGGCCTGCCCCGACTCTCATGACCTCAACTTCTCGAACCGCCCGGTGCGGACCCGCATGCCGGGTGGTGTGGGAGGGGATCGGTCAGGTACCCTGACCGCCCCTATCCCGATTGCAGGGTCTCGATCGGACGTGGTTGCAATCACCCTGCCCGGCCCAATTCTTCGACCCCGGCGCCATCGGGCGCGCGATCCATCATGCAACCTTCATCATGGGGTAACGATCATGGCCAATGGCTCTTCCCTGGCGGCGATGGAACTGATGGTGTTCCTGGGGCTGGTCGGCTGGCTGCTCTACTATCAGTACTCGAACTCGCGCAACGACTCCAGCCGCACCCGGTCGAGTGACGAGGCACCGAAGGAACCCGACTGATCCTCGACATTTCACGGCGCTCGGGCGCCGGCTCGCTTATCATTGACGCCGAATCGGCGGCCATCGTGCCCGTTGCGGGTCGCGATGGCCTTTTGGTGTTTCAACCCCTTCTCGGCGGATCAAGCGGCGATGAGCGTCAACCGGATGGACTTCAGGGACGACCTGAACACGGCCTCGGACTATCTGCGCATGGCGGTACCGCAGATGGTGCGCCGCCGCATCCCGCCGACACCCTACAACTACGCGCTCTGGTATGCGCACGTCCAGAACGCCTATCCGGACCTGAGCCGCTCGCTGTTGGCCGAGTTTCCGGAAAACGGCCCCTATGATCCCGAGAAGAGCGAGTCGCTGTTCTTCGAGTATTTCGTCAAGCATTATCTCCCGACCAGTCCGCAGGCACGGGATCTCATCGCCGATATCGTCACCAGGCTGACCCAGGCGGTCTCGCGCAATCTACGCGGTACCCAGAACTATGGCGCCAGCCTGCGCGAGGCCATGACGGTCTTCGGGGAGAGCGTCATCGATCCGGAACGCATCCGCACCATGGTCGGTCAGTTGCTCACCGAGACGCGCGATCTGGAGAGCCTGACCCAAGCTTTTCAGAGCGAGCTGGAATCGGCCGGCGCCCAGGTCGAGCGGCTCACGCGCGAGCTGGAGGAGAGCGAACGGCGCGCGCGTCTGGATTCGCTGACCAAGATCCCGAACCGGCGCGGCTTCGACGAGGCGCTGGCCCAGTCGCTCTCGGGTGGCGACGACGAGCCGACCTGTCTGATGCTGATGGATCTCGACCACTTCAAGCGGCTCAACGACACCTATGGTCATCCGATGGGCGATCGGGTGCTGGAGATCGTCGGCACTGTCCTGGCCAAATTGCAAAGCGACCATGTGTTCGTCGCCCGCTATGGCGGTGAGGAGTTCGCGGTCATCGTCCACGACGAGCTGGAAGCGGCCCAGATGCTCGCGGAGCAGATCCGCCGTCAGGTCGCCGCGCTCCAGATCCGGCGCAAGAGCACCCAGGACACCATCGGCGCGATCACGGTCTCCATCGGTCTGACGCGCTTCCGGCCGGGCGAGACGGCCGCGTCCCTGATCGAGCGCGCCGACACCGGACTCTATCGGGCCAAGGAGGGCGGACGCGACCGGGTGGTGATCGCCTGACAGCGCCGCTCACAGATCGAAGCGCTCGAACTCCAGGCTGAACTGGCCGCGTCCCTGGGTGAGACTGCGCAGCGTCGTGGCATAACCGAGCAAGGGCTCCAGCGCGGCCTCGGCCCGGATCGTGGCCAGATCGTCCTGGATCTCGGTGGCCTGGATCAGGGCGCGCCGCGCCTGGAGATCGCCGAGCACCGCGCCCAGATTCGGTTCCGGGACGACCACCTCCAGACGCATGACGGGAGTCAGCAACGCCGGACGCGCGTTCTCCAGCGCCTTGCGCAGCGCCTTGCCGACAGCGGCCGCCGTGGCCGCCGGCGTCGAGCCGGCGCCGAAGAGTTCGACCTCCTCGACACTGACCGCCACATCCAGCACCTGAGCGCCCTGGAGCGGCCCGCTGGTCAGGGTGGTGTCGATCGACTCGCGGATCGCCTGGACGTGCGCCTCGTCGAGCTGGGCGCCCTCTGGCCGCAGACGCGGCTCCAGTTCGATCAGGTTGCCGCCTCCCCGCTCGCGCAGCCGGACGCTGACGACGGCGCGCGCCATCAGGTCGGGCTGGCGCGGATCGGGCGTGGGTGGCGGGGCGAACAGCGCCTCGGCGCTGGCCGGCTGAGTGATGGTTTCGCGCGTGGCCACGGCCGGCCGGCCGACGCGCACACCGACGCCGAACTCGCGCTCCAGACGCTCGATGACGATCTGCAGGTGCAGCTCGCCCATGCCTCTGAGCAGACGCTGGCCGGTCTCGGGGTCCTCCTCGACGCGCAGTGTGGGGTCTTCCTGCCGGACCTTGCCCAGCACCTCGACGAGCTTGTCCTCCTCGGTGCCGGCCGCCGGCTCGATGGCCAGCCCGAGCACGGGGTCGTGGGCCTGGATGCGCTCCAGGCTCAGCACCTGACCCGGCGTACAGAGGGTATCGCCCGTAGTGGCGAAGCGCAGTCCGGCCAGGAGCACGATGTCTCCGGCCTCGGCCAGATCGCGCTTGGTCTTCTTGCCGGCATCGACCTCGAACAACCGCGCGACCTGTTCACGCTGCACGCGCCCGTCGGCGGTCAGGAACTCGATCGCATCGCCCGGTGAGAGCCGCCCGCGATAGAGCCGGGCGAAGACATGGCGGCGCCCGTCCCAGAGCTGGACCTTGAAGGCGAGCGCGGCGAGCGGGCCGTCCGGGGCCATGACGACCTCCTCGTGCGTCCCGTCGGGCCGCTCGGCGAGCGCGGCGGGTCGGTCGAGCGGGGCCGGCAGGAAGTCGATCACGCCATCGAGCAGCGGCTGTACGCCCAGATTGCGCAGCGCGCTGCCGCCGTAGCAGGGAAAGAGCGTACCCGCCAGGGTTCCGGCGCGGATGGCGGCCCGCAGTTGCTCGGGCGACGGCTCCCCGCCGGAGAGCACCAGATCGGCCAGGGACTCGTCGACCTCGGCGGCGGCCAGTGCCAGCGCCTCGCGCCGCGCGCGGTGACGCTCCCAGATCTCGGGCGGACAGGGGTCGACGATCACCTGCTCGCCCTGCTCGCCGATGAAACGAATCAGCGTTCGGTCGATCAAATGCAGGACGCCGCCGGCCTCGGGCACCGGAACCGTGATCGGCACCGGCTCGGCGTGCAAACGCTGCTTGACGGACGCCAGACAACGGTCAAAATCCGCGCCCGGACGATCCATCTTGTTGATGAACAGCAGCGCCGGCAGCTTGAAGCGCGCGCGCTGACGCCACACCGTCTCGGTCTGGGGTTCGACGCCCCGGACACCATCGAGCACGATGACGCCGCCATCGAGCACCCGCAGGGCGCGCTCGACCTCGATCGAGAAATCGACGTGTCCGGGCGTGTCGATGAGCTGGATCAGATGCTCACGCCACCGGGCCTGGGTGACGGCGGCGGTGATGGTGATACCGTGGCGCTGTTCCTCGGCCAGATAGTCCATGTGGGCCGCGCCATCGTGCACCTCGCCGATCTTGTGCGAGGCGCCGGTGTAGAACAGGATGCGCTCGGTGAGCGTCGTCTTGCCCGCGTCCACGTGAGCAGCAACCCCGATATTGCGAACGTGCGACGATCGGGATGGTTTTTTCATCGCTTTGCAACAGGAGCTAGAGAGATTTATGAGAGGTCTTGAACTTGGCGGACGCCCCCGAGCCTGGCTCGTGCCGGCGCTCTGCGCATCGCTGCTCGGCTGGGGCGCGCACCAGGGCGCCTGGGCCGAGACCTTCCGGCTGGAGAACCCCAACGACTCGGTCGTGGGCACGCCCTTCTATTTCACGGCACGCGCCAAGGATACACTGCTCGACATCGCCCGCCAGAACAATCTGGGCTTCGACGACATGCGTCAGGCCAACCCCAAGGTCGATATCTGGGTGCCGGGCGAGGGGACTCAGGTACTGGTTCCGGCCTTCTATGTGCTGCCGAATGTGCCGCACCAGGGAATCGTGGTCAATCGCGCCGAGAAACGGCTCTATTACTACCCGCCCAACAGCCCCAACGAGGTGCGCATCTATGCCATCACCGTAGGCAAGGATGCCATGGCCACGCCGCTGGGCAATTTCGACGTCATCGAGAAACGCAAGGATCCGACCTGGACACCCGGGCCGCAGGTGCGCGCCAACCATGCCGCCAAGGGGCACATCCTGCCGCCTACGGTGCCGCCGGGGCCGGACAATCCGCTCGGGCGTTTTGCCATGCGTCTGAGCAATCCGGATTATCTGATCCACGGCACCAACCAGCCCTGGGGCATGGGCCTGGAGGTCAGCGGCGGCTGCATCCGGATGTATCCGGAAGGGATCGAGGAACTCTATGGAATGGCCGATCTCAAGACGCCCGTGGCCATCATCGATCAGCCCTACAAGTACGGCTGGCTGGGTGACGAACTCTATCTGGAAGTGCAGACCGGAGAGAAGAGTGTCCGCCTGTCCTATCGCTCAGTGATTCCCGAGTCGGTGGCGAACGCGGAGGGGGTGACGATCGATTGGGAGGCCGTGAAACAGGCCGTCGAGGAAGACTCCGGTGTCCCACAGGTCGTGGGACACCGGAGCGGATCAGGTCAAGCGAATCACTTGCCCATGATCTTCTGATACATCCGGTCCAGACGCTCGGTGTTGGAGTTGCAGCACGCCTGGGCACTGTTGGCAGTGTCCATGGCCTGCTGAGCCATGTCGCGAGCGGTCTGGTCGGTGGTGCAGCCGCCGAGCAGCAGCAGAGCGGCGACAGAGATGGAAGCAGCCTTGACGATCTTGGTCATGATGAATCTCCGAGTTGTGGGCCTTGCGGCCTATATGTTAACACATGGTGCGTAAGTCTACCGAGCCACGCCCGAACCCTACGCCGCCTGACACTGGATCGGTCATGGCGCTGCATTGAATGGGGTGTGCTCGTTTGGTCCCGTCCCCCATCGGCTGGATACTGATCCAACCCAAGGAGCCGGTCTCCGGCGTAAAGCTTGGGCCAAATTCAATGAGACATCAAGCCCACAATCATACCGATCGGCGGATTTTTTACAACGCTCCGCTGGAGGCTCGGTGCGATGTTCGCTCCCGTCGCGGACGACAGATGCAAAAAAAACAGCCAAAACATTGTTTTTAAAAAACAAAGCGATTTTTTACACGCTTAGACAAAACCATTGAGTCACGTGCTATCCATGAATCCCCTTCCCTTCGCTCGACGTCAACAAGCGCCGATCGTTTCCAGATCACATCCACTTGACGCCCCAAAACAACACTGTTGCATTTCAGGCCAAATTCGCGATTCGAGAATAGATTATGCCCATGCCATGACCGGAGTCTTGCTGCGTGCAGGATTCTTTTTGTGTTCGAACATACCTGTCCCCACCCCGTTTGCGCCTGCCAGCGTCCGCGCTGACGGTTCATGCGCGGCGTACGCCTGAGGAAATCCGATGCATCGTTATTACGGACGCGCCACGGACGCTCACAGCGAACCGCCTTTTCGCTGCGATGGCTTCGTGCGGGCCGGCGAAATCGTCGACGCGACGGGCGAGCGCATCGCCTTGAGCCAATTGCCGCCCTTTCTACGAGCGCTCATGGTCACGGATGGCACCGTCACCAAGATCCTGGAAGCCTATTTCTGGGAGCCGGTCGTTGTCGATACGTTGGAGCAGCGTTTCGAGGTGGCGCTGGAGCCTGTGCCCTGGCTCGACGTCGAGCGCGGAGACTCCTGCCTGATCCGCGATGCCCAGCTGCGTGGTGTCGACAGCGGACGTTGTTTCGCCGAAGCCTTTTCACTGATCCGTACCCAGCTCATCCCGCCCGACTTCCGCCGTCGGCTCATCGATCGTGAGATCGGTATCGGCGTCCTGATCCGCGACAGCGGACTGGAGAGCTATCGCGAGGTATTGGACGTGGGATTGGAACGAACGGCCGATGGCAGAGCAGCGGTGTTCCGTACCTACCGCATCACGATCGAGCATCAGCCGGTGATTCTGATCACCGAATACTTTCCGTTGGAGCTGTATCGTTAGGCGAGCGAGCAAGCCGCTCGACACAATCCAACCACCTTCGTACTGAAAACGGCGTGATATAGTAGGCATCGCTGACAAGACCATTCTTGATCCGCGCCTCGTCAGCCCCTCGACGGTCATGCGCTCAACACGCCGACCGGCGACTGGCTGAGGTGCGGTTCGATCTGAGTTCGAATATCGATGTCGACCGACACACAACATGGCGAGTCGTCCCTGCTGATCCAACTCCAGCATGGACTCAAGCGCGAGCAGTTCGAACGCGCCCTGCACGATATCCGCGCCGGCTGGAAGCGGCGCGAGCTCTGGATGACGCTCGGTCTCCAGGACGTGCGCCAACGCTATCGGCGCTCCAAACTGGGGCCGTTCTGGATCACGCTGTCGATGGCGATCATGGTTCTGGCGCTCGGGTTGCTCTACGGACAGATCTTCGGTCAGGATCTGCACGACTACCTGCCCTTCCTGGCCGCCGGCTTCGTCATCTGGGGGCTGATCGCCAGCCTCGTCAATGACGGCTGTCAGTCCTTCATCCTCGCCGAGGGCATGATCCGCCAGCTCAACGCGCCGCTGTCGATCTACGCCTATCGCGGCCTCTGGTCGACCCTGATCGCCTTCGCTCACAATATCTGGGTCTTTTTGGGCGTTGCGCTCTGGTTCGGGGTGGATCTCAACTGGAATCTGCTGTGGGTGCCGGTCGCACTCCTGATGCTGTTTTTGAATGGTTTGTGGATGGCGCTCTTCCTCGGTCTGCTGAGCGCGCGCTTTCGCGACGTGCCACTGATCATCGGCAGCGTGGTGCAGGTGCTGTTCTTCATCACGCCGGTCATCTGGAAACCCGACATGCTGCCGGGACGCGCGCTCTGGCTCGATCTCAACCCCTTCTACCACCTGGTCGAGATCATGCGCGCCCCGTTGCTCGGTCAACCACCGTCACTCGGCAACTGGCTGACGGTCATCGCCATCACGATCATCGGCTGGGCGGTGGCGCTCTTCTTCTATTCGGCCTACCGCTGGCGCGTCGCTTACTGGGTTTGAGGGAGAGTATCTTGGCCTCGATCACGCTGGAGAACGTCTCGGTCTCCTTTCCCGTCTACAGCGCCTCGACGCGCTCGCTCAAGAACCGCCTGATCCAGAGCGCAACCGGCGGCCAGATCCGCGCTGATACGGTCTCGCAGCGCATCTCGGTGGTGCAGGCGTTGCAGGACATCAACATCACGCTCGAAGACGGCGACCGGCTCGGACTCATCGGTCACAACGGCGCCGGAAAGACCACGCTGCTGCGGGTGCTCGGCGGGATCTATGAACCGAACAGCGGACGGGTGGATGTCCAGGGTTCGACCGTACCCCTGTTCGACATCGCGCTCGGGATGAACCAGGAGAGCACCGGCTACGAGAACATCATCCTGCGCGGACTCTTCCTCGGGCTATCGCGCCAGAAGATCCACGCCATGATGGACGAGATCGCCGAGTTCACCGAATTGGGCGACTTCCTCGATCTGCCGATCCGCACCTACTCGGCCGGCATGCAGATGCGGCTGGCCTTTGCGGTCTCGACCTCGGTGGTGCCGGACATCCTGCTGCTCGACGAGGGCATCGGAGCCGGTGATGCGTCTTTTCTGCACAAAGCGCGTGAGCGTCTGGAGCGCTTCACCGAGCGCGTCTCCATCATCGTGCTGTCTTCGCATTCGGAGGATCTGGTGCGCAGCATGTGCTCCAAGTCGCTGCTGATGGAGCATGGCCGGGTGGTCTTCGCCGGCCCGACCGACGAGGCGCTGGAGCGTTATCGGGCCATGCGTGGATGGTAAACCTTCAGAATCAACGACTGACCTGATGCAGATGGAAGCGGTGACGCAGGAAGCCCTGGAAGTGTTTGACCTCTTCCAGCGCCAGCTTCAGACGCCCGACCTCGATGCGGTTGAGATGGTCGAGCGGCAGATAGTTGGTCAGCGGCTCGCCGCGTTCGAGCGTCAGCAACTGGGCGCGGAGGCGTAGCGCGATCAGGAAGTCGAAGGCTGCCAGCAGGCTGTCGGCCTGATGCGCCTCCAGGATGCCGGCCTGTTGGAGTCCGCGCACCCGATCATGGGTGCGGCCCGCGCCGATGCCGGCCTGGAGCGCCATCGCCTTCAAGCCCTCGGTGATGGCGAAAACCCCCGCCTTCTTGACCTCGATACAGCCGCGATGCGGGCCGCGCCGCTCGGTCTTGACGCGCCCGAACCAGTCGAGCGGCGGCCGGAAGGCCACGGCATTGGCGACACTGTGGACCAGGAACAGATTGTTGCCGCGCAGCTTGGCGATGATGTCGGCCTTGAGTTGCTGCTCGAACGACTCGTCGCCATAGAGGGTGCGCAGGTCGAAGAACATGCTGCCCGAAAGGATGTTGCTGGGCGTCGGGGTGCGCAGCCATTTGTCGAGCATCTGTTTCCAGCCGCTCACACTGCGTCGCCACTCAGCGTTCTTGGCCATGATGCCGCCTGAGCAGGCCGGTACGCCGATGTCGATCAGATTGTCGATCAGGTCGACGCTGAAGGCGCGCAGTCGTTCCAGCTCGACTTCGGACAGATCGTCGGCATGGACGATGGCGTTGTCCTGGTCGGTGGCCAGGGTCTGCTCGCGCCGCCCCTCACTGCCGAGCACCAGGAAGGCGAAGCGGTCGGTGAGATCCGGATAGCGTGCCGCGCGCACCAGCTCGATGAGCCGGATCAGCAGCCGGTCGTTGAGCAGGGCCACGGTCTGGACCAGATCGCGGGTCGCCACGCCGGTGCCGCGCAGATGGAGCACCAGGTGTTCCATGCGCTCGCGCAGCGTCTTGAGTTCTTCAGGCGTCTCCGCCTCCTCGATCTCCTTCATGAGCTGCTGGGGCGAGCGGCTGTGCAGACGCAGCGCATCGGTATCGGTGACGATGCCGCGCAGCCGACCCTCGGCATCGACCACGCACAGCCGATGAATGCGCCGCCGGCTCATCAGGTAGAGCGCCTCGAACAGATAGTCGCTCTCGCGGATGGTGACGAGCGGGCTGTTCATGATGTCGCGCGCGCTGCGCTCGCGCGGGTCGATGCCGGGGGCCACCACCTTGTTGCGCAGATCGCGATCGGTGACGATGCCGACCGGCTCCTCGCCGTCGCGCACCACGACGCTGGAGATATTGCGCACACGCATCAGCTCGGCGACCTCGATCAGCGACAGATCCGGCGCGCAGGTCACGACATCCGTCTGACAGATCTTGCTGATCGGGGTGAAGAAGACGTTTTCAGCGGACATGGTGGCCTTCGTGTGTTGTGCTTTGGGTCCGAATGGACAGGATTGACCGACGTGAAAGCAGAGCGCCGCACCTGTGGGAATTCTAATCCCGGCAATCCCAAAAAGCGTGTCGATCCTGTCTATTGTCAGGATCGATGGCCGATATGGCGCGCTCGCCGCCCGCCCGCTGCTCTCACCCCGCCCGCGCCGCTGAGACGAACAACCAGGCCCCGGCCAGATAGGCCGCCGCGATCAAACCGGCCGCTGCCTGCTCGGGCAGCCAGTGGCCCGGGCCGAGCAGCAGCACCAGGGTCGCGCAGATCAGCAGCGTCGCGCCGCCGATGGACTTGAGCATGGAGCCGGAGGCCGTCGCCTGATGCTCGCGCACCTGCGCCTGATCGAACTTGGCACTGCGCACCTGCTTGTCGTAGGCCATCAGCATCCGATAGGCGATCAGCGGGAGTTCGGGCGCCTGATCGGCGACCGAATAGAGATTGCGCTTGGTGCGGTCGAACAGCCCCTTCAGGCCGACCTGATCCTTCATCCAGCGCTCCATGTAGGGCTTGGCCGTGGTCCAGAGATCGAGTTCGGGATAGAGCTGTCGCCCCAGCCCTTCGATGTTGAGCAGGGTCTTCTCCAGCAGCACGAGCTGTGGCTGGATCTCCATGTCGAAGCGGCGCGCGGTCTGGAACAGACGCACTAGGAAGTGACCGAACGAGATCTCAGACAGCGGCTTTTCGAAGATCGGCTCACTGACGGTGCGGATCGCCGCCTCGAACTCATCGACCCGCGTGCCGGGCGGCACCCAGCCGGACTCGACATGCAGCTCAGCCACGCGCCGGTAGTCGCGCTCGAAGAAGGCGAGCAGGTTCTCGGCCAGATAACGCTGATCCTCGGTCGTGAGCGTGCCGACGATGCCGAAATCGATCGAGATATAGCGCCCCGACGGCTCGACGAAGATGTTGCCCGGATGCATGTCGGCGTGGAAGAAGTTGTCGCGGAACACCTGGGTGAAGAAGATCTCCACCCCGCGCTCGCCGAGCTGCTTCATGCTCACACCCTGTGCCTTGAGCTTCTCGACCTCGCCGACCGGGGTGCCGTAGATACGCTCCATCACCATGACGTTGGGCCGGGTCCAGTCCCAATAGATCTCGGGGATATAGAGCATCTCACTGCCGAGCCAGTTGCGCCGGATCTGCGAGGCATTGGCCGCCTCGCGCTGGAGATCCAGCTCGTCGTAGATGGTCTTCTCGTACTCGCGCACCACCTCGATCGGACGCAGGCGGCGCCCGTCCTTCCAGTACTTGTGGGCCAGATGCGCCACGGCGTACATCAGCCCCAGATCCTGACGGATTGTGCGCTCGATGCCGGGGCGCAACACCTTGACCACCACCTCGGTGCCGTCTTTCAGGCGCGCGGTGTGGACCTGGGCGATGGAGGCCGAGGCCAGGGGCACCGGATCGAACTGATCGAGCACCTCCTCGATCGGCCGCCCCCAGGCCTTTTCGATCAGGGCACGTGCGGCGGCCCCATCGAAGGGCGGGACACGATCCTGGAGCTTGGCCAGTTCCACCGCCAGATCGTCCGGCAGCAGATCGCGCCGGGTCGAGAGGATCTGCCCGAACTTGACGAAGATCGGCCCCAGATCCTCCAGCACCAGCCGCACGCGCGCCGGATAGGGCGGCAGGTCGCGCTTGACCCAGTGCCAGGGCAGCAGATACTTGATCCAGCGCAGCGGCCGGAACAGATGGGTGGCGAGAATGACTTCGTCGAGACCGTGACGGAGCAGAACCCAATTGATGCGAAACAGACGCAACGCCTGACGTGGACCCATCATGACTGGAGGCCGGTCTCCTGAGCCTGTTTGGCGAGGCGCTCGATGCGTGCGGCCAGACGCTCGACGTCGTCGCGCAGCGTGTCGACCTGATTCAGGAACGCCTCGACCTCATAACGGGTCGGCAGCAGACGCCGTTCCTCTTGCAGATATTCGGTGAGATTGGCCGTCATCGAGGCCGAGGTGCGCCGGCTCCAGCGCTCGGCGTCGCGCACCCGGTTGCCGACCTGACGTGCGAAGGGATCGCCGATGACGCGCGCCAGTTGCTCTTCCCAGTCCACGTTCAGCCGCGCCAGCGCCGCGCTGAAGTCCTGGGCGAGCGCGGTGTCGCCCGAGATCTCGACCTCGCCGGAGACGAGCGAGGTCTCCTTGCGCTCGGCCATGCCCAGCCGCGCCAGACCCAGCGGCGAGCCCTGGATCAGGCAGTCCGGCTCGGCCCCATAGGCGCCGAAGAGTTGCAGACCGCGCGCGCCCGGAATCACGGTGATGCGCGTACCGAAGCCCTTGACCTCGATGGCGATGAGGCGCCCTTCGAGCGGATCGAAGGCCGCCGCGCCCTCGGGATCGAGCGCGAGATAGCGGTTGAGCGCCTGCTCGACGACCGCGAGCAGCGCATCCGGGATCTGGAGGCCGCTCGAACTCATAGCTTGTACCCGCGATGGATGGCGACGATGCCGCCGGTGTGGTTGAAGTATTCGCAACGCTCGAAGCCGGAGGCTTCCATCATCGAGCGCAGCGTCTCCTGATCCGGATGCATGCGGATCGACTCGGCCAGATAGCGGTAGCTCTCGGAATCGTTGGCCACCAGCTTCCCCAGCGTCGGCAGCACAGAGAACGAGTAGGCGTCGTAGACCTTGCTCAGCGACTTGGTGGTCGGATGCGAGAACTCCAGGATCAGCGCCCGTCCGCCCGGCTTGAGCACGCGGAACATCTCATCGATGGCGTTCTGCTTGTGGGTGACGTTGCGCAGACCGAAACCGATGGTGACACAGTCGAACAGATCGCTCTCGAAGGGGATCTGCTCGGCGTTGACCAGACTGTACTGGATATTGCCGACCCGACCGCGATCGAGCATCCGGGTCCGGCCCTCGCCGAGCATGGCGGCGTTGATGTCAGTCATCACCACCAGCCCGTCTGGACCGACCAGACCCGAGAAGCGGTAGGCCAGATCGCCGGTGCCCGAGGCCAGATCCAGCACCCGCTGGCCCCGGCGCACGCCCGAGAGTTCGATGGCGTGGCGCTTCCAGAGTCGGTGGATGCCGAGCGACATCAGATCGTTCATCACATCGTAGCGCGTGGCGACCGAGTCGAAGACCTCGCGCACGCGCTTGGCCTTCTCCTGGACCGGCACCTGCTTATAGCCGAAATGGGTGGTGTTCTGATCGGACATGCTGTATCCCGGTGACGAATTGGGGTTCATGGGCGCGGACACGCACCCACGGCGATGGGCGCCTATCTTAAACCGTCGCGGCGCGCCGTGGGTGATTGGCACGCTCGTGGATCGATCAGGACTGGAGCACCTTGCGCATGTGGCCGGCCTGCTTGAGCTCGTCGAGATAGGCGTTCCAGCGTTGCTCGTACTCGGCGCCGAGACGGTAGAGATAGTCCCAGGAATAGAGGCCGGTGTTGTGCTCGTCGTCGAAGTGCAGACAGACGGCATAGTTGCCGACCGGTTCGATGCGGTCGATGCCGACGTCCTCCTTGCCGACCTGGAGCACGCGCTCGTCCGGGCTATGACCCTGGACTTCCGCCGAGGGCGAATAGACGCGCAGATATTCGCACGGCAGCTTGAAGCGGGTGCCGTCCTCGTAGGCGATTTCGAGCACGCGGGATTGACGGTGCAGATTCAACTCGATGGGTACTGGCATGATGTCTCGAATCCGTGGTCGGTGGTCTGAAACTACAGGATGTAACGCGACAGATCCTCGTCGGCGGCGAGATCGGCCATGTTCTGGTCGACATAGGCGGCGTTGATGGTCACGGTCACGCGGTCGAGTTCGGTGGCGTTGTAGGAGACATCCTCCAGCAGCCGCTCCAGGACCGTGTGCAGACGCCGCGCGCCGATGTTCTCGGTCTTCTCGTTGACCTGCCAGGCGATCTCGGCGATACGGCGGATGCCGTCTTCGGTGAACTCCAGATTCACGCCCTCGGTGGCCAGCAGGGCTTTGTACTGGTCGGTGAGCGAGGCGTCCGGCTCGGTGAGGATGCGCACGAAGTCGTCCGTGCTCAGGGCTTTCAGCTCGACCCGGATCGGCAGTCGACCCTGGAGTTCGGGGATCAGGTCCGAGGGCTTGGACAGATGGAAGGCGCCCGAGGCGATGAACAGGATATGGTCGGTGCGCACGGCGCCATGCTTGGTCGAGACGGTACTGCCCTCGACCAGCGGCAGCAGGTCGCGCTGCACGCCTTCGCGCGAGACATCGACGCCGCTGGTGCCTTCGCGCTTGGCCACCTTGTCGATCTCGTCGATGAAGACGATGCCGTTCTGCTCGACGTTCTCTAGTGCGCGCAGCTTCATCTCTTCGTCGTTGACGCGCTTGGCCGCTTCCTCGTCCTTGAGCAGCTTGCGCGCGTCGCGGATGCGCAGCTTGCGCCGTTTCGTCCGGCTCTGACCGAGATTCTGGAACAACCCCTGGAGCTGGTTCGACATCTCTTCCATGCCGGGCGGGGCCATGATCTCGACCCCGAGTGGTGCGGCCGAGACCTGGATCTCGATCTCGCGGTCGTCCATGTCGCCGGAGCGCAGTTTGGTGCGCAGTTTTTCGCGCGTGGCCGAGCTGACCGTCGAGCGGCTGTCTTCCTCGAAGTCGGACGGCGGCGGCAGCAGCACGTCGAGAATGCGCTCCTCGGCGGCCGCCTCGGCCAGATCGGCGAGCTTGGCCATCTCCTGCTCACGCGCCATCTTCACGCCGATGTCGGCCAGATCGCGGATGATCGAATCGACCTCGCGTCCGACATAGCCGACTTCGGTGAACTTGGTCGCCTCGACCTTGATGAAGGGCGCGTTGGCGAGCTTGGCCAGCCGGCGGGCGATCTCGGTCTTGCCCACACCGGTCGGGCCGATCATGAGGATGTTCTTGGGCGTGATCTCGGAGCGCATCGGCTCTTCGATCTGGGCGCGGCGCCAGCGGTTGCGCAGCGCGATGGCCACGGCGCGCTTGGCGTCGCTCTGGCCGACGATGTGTTTGTCGAGTTCGGCGACGATGCGTTGGGGGGTGATTTCAGACATGGAAGCTGCTGGTCGATTGGGCCGGCCGGGGATTGTCGGTTGTCGTCAGTGTGAACACACGGATTTGGGCGACGGCTGGAGCGGATCCGGTCAATCCGTCTTGGCGTCCAACTCCTCGATGACGAGATTGTGGTTGGTGTAGACGCAGATGTCGGCGGCGATGTGGAGACTCTTTTCGACGATCTCGCGCGCCGGGAGTTCAGTGTTGGCGACCAGGGCGCGCGCGGCCGAGAGCGCGAAGGAGCCGCCCGAACCGATGGCCATGATGTCCTGCTCGGGTTCGATGACGTCACCCGTGCCGGAGAGGATGAGCGAGGTGGTGGAGTCGGCGATGCACAGCAGGGCTTCGAGCCGGCGTAACATGCGATCGGTGCGCCAGTCCTTGGCCATCTCGACCGCCGCGCGGGTCAGATGGCCCTGATGCTTTTCGAGCTTGCCCTCGAAGCGCTCGAACAGGGTGAAGGCGTCGGCGGTGGCTCCGGCGAAGCCGGCCAGCACCCGCCCCTTGTAGAGCCGGCGCACCTTGCGCGCATTGCCCTTCATGACGGTCGGGCCGAGCGAGACCTGACCGTCGCCGCCGATCACGACCGTGTCGCCGCGTCGTACCGAGAGGATTGTCGTACCGCGAAGATTTTCCATTGAACTTGACTGCCGAACGCTGGACTGCGGACATCTTAATCGAAAAGCGCCGCGACCCCGAAACGCCATCGTTGGCGAACAGCGCTACGAAGCGCGCCGATAGTCGGCTCGCGAGCCGGTCAGATCCCAGGCGAAGGTGCAGTCCAGATGCGACAGCACCGAGATCAGCCCGCTCTCGCCGTCTTCGATCATGACCGCCACCGGGGCACGGCGTCCGAACTGCTTGTTGGCGCGCCGCACCCAGAGCTTGCGCATCTCGGGATTGCGCGGGAAATAGGTGTGGAGCGCCTGCTCGATGCGGTTCAGATAGGCCACGCGCCGGTTGACCGCCGGGTCGTCGGGAAAGACGTCCTGATCGTGGAAGCGCCCGATGTGGCGCGCCTTGATCGTCTCCGGCAGTTGCAGGAGACCGGCGATGTCGCGTGCGGCCAGTCCCCAGTCCTCCAGGAGCTGCATGGTGCGACGGGTCAGCCGCAGGCGTTCGTCGAGTGTGAGTTCGGTCATGGGCAGCCTCTCGATCCGGATTGTTGCGGTCGTGGACGCGATTCAAGCGTTGAAATGGCGTCGATATGACCGGGTTCCAAGCTCAGGATCGCGTGATGCGCATGATGCGGTCGACCGGCGGGATGAGCCGCACCCGGCGCATGATGCGCGCGAGATGATGGCGGCTCTTGACCAGGATGCGGAATTCGAGATCCGTCATCACACCATCCTTCTCGATGGTCTGGACGTTCTCGATGTTGGAGCCGAGTTCGGCGATCGCCCCGGCGATCACGGCCAGCACGCCGCGCCGATTGCTGACCTCGACCCGGATCTCGGTGGCGAACTCGCCCTCGGGTTCCCTGGACCACTCGACATCGAGCCGCTTGTCGCGCTTGCCTTCCAGCCCGCCGAGATTACGGCACTCGGCGCGATGGACCACGATGCCGCGCCCCGGACTGAAGACGGCCGTGATGGCATCGCCCGGAATCGGGCGGCAGCAGCCCGCGAAGTTGACCACCATGCCCTCGGTGCCCCGGATGGCGAGCCGGTGCGGATGCACGTCCCGATCGCCCCGTTCAGCGGCAGGCGCGTCGGACTCCTCGCCCTCGATACCCGCCAGACGCCGCGCGATCAGCGGCGCCAGCCGGTTGCCCAGACCGATCTCGCCGAACAGATCCTCCAGGCTCCCCAGACCCGTTTCCTCCAGATAGGCCGCCAGACGCAGGGGCTCGAGCGTCTCGACCTCAGCGCCCAGCGGGGTCAGTTCGGCGTTCAGCAGCCGTCGACCAAGCGCCTGGGCCTCGCGCTGCTTGATGTTCTTGAGGTGTCCGCGGATGTTGACGCGCGCCTTGGCCGTGACTACGAAGTTCAGCCAGCCCGGATTGGGCCGCGCGCCGGGCGCGGTGATGATCTCGACCGTCTGACCATTGCGCAGCGGCGTGCTCAGCGGCGCCATGCGCCGGTCGATGCGCGCGGCCACGCAGGTGTTGCCCACGTCAGAGTGGATGGCATAGGCGAAGTCGACCACGGTCGCGCCGCGCTTGAGCGAGTGAATGCGCCCCTTGGGCGTGAAGACATAGACCTCGCCGGGAAACAGATCGACCTTGACGTGCTCCAGGAACTCGACCGAATTGCCCGCGTCGCGCTGCATCTCCAGCAGGTTCTGCAACCAGTCGGCGGCGAGCGCGGCCGGATTGGCGGTGGAGGACTGGACGCCGTTCTTGTACATCCAGTGCGCGGCGATCCCGGACTCGGCCAGGCGCTGCATGTCCTCGGTGCGGATCTGGATCTCGATCTGGATGCCCTGGGGGCCGATCAGGGCGGTGTGGAGGGATTGATAGCCGTTGGCCTTGGGGATGGCGATGTAGTCCTTGAAGCGTCCGGGGACCGGCTTGTAGAGATTGTGGACCAGTCCCAGTACCCGATAACAGGTATCGACCCGATCGACCGTCACCCGGAAGGCGAAGACATCGGCCAGTTCGGAGAAGCCGCGCGACTTGTCGCGCATCTTGCGATAGATGCCATAGAGATGTTTCTGACGCCCCTCGACCCGGCCCTCGATGTCCTCCTGCTGCAAGGCATGGCGCAGCGCCGTCTCGACCAGACCGATCATCTCGACCCGCGCCCCGCCGCCGCGTCCCTGGAGCGCACGCTGGATGACCCGTCGTCGCCACGGCCAGTAGTGCGCAAAGCCCAGATCCTCCAGCTCGATGCGGATCCAGTTGATCCCGAGCCGATTGGCGATGGGAGCGAAGATGTCGAGCGTCTCGCGCGAGATGCGCCGGCAGGCTTCCGGACTCATCGAGTCGAGCGTGCGCATGTTGTGCAGCCGGTCGGCGAGCTTGATCAGGATGACGCGGATGTCGCGCGTCATCGCCAGCAGCATCTTCTGCAGGCTCGCGGCCTGCGCCTCGGCGCGCGACTTGAAGTCGAGCTTGGTGAGCTTGCTGACCCCATCGACCAGCTCGGCGACCTCCTCGCTGAAGGTCTCGGCCAACTGCGCTTTGTCGACCGGGGTGTCCTCGATGACGTCGTGCAGCAACGCGGCGATCAGACATTGGTAGTCCATGCGCATCTCGGCCAGGATGCGCGCGACCGCCAGCGGGTGATAGATATAGGGCTCGCCCGACTTGCGCTTCTGGCCCTCGTGCGCCTCGGCGCCGAACAGATAGGCGTGGTAGCACTCGCTGATCTGCTCGGGCGGCAGATAGCTCTCCAGATAGGCGCAGAAATCGCTGATCAGATAGCGCGTATCACCGGCGGGACTGAGCGGTTCGACAGGCGGCGTCCAGTCCGATGGTTTGAGTGCCTGAACTTTTTGGGCGGGCGCGTCCGAGCCGGCCGCGCCCGACTCGGGCCGCGCGGCCGGACGTCTGTCGGCGGTGGCCTCGTCAGTCCTTGGCATCCTTTCCGGATTCCGCATCGTCGGCCTCGGGCGTGGCGGCGGCGGCGAATTCCTGAGCCAGCGCCTGTTCCAGAGCCGCCGCCGTGTCGTCCATTTCGCGCTGGGCTTCCTGGATCATGGCGTTGGTGATCTTGCCGGCGGCGATCTCGCGCAGGGCCAGGACCGTCGGCTTGTCGTTCTCCGGCGCCAGCAGCGGCTCGACGCCATTGGCCAGTTGGCGTGCGCGCTTGGTGGCGAGCAGAACCAGATCGAAACGGTTGTCGACGTGTGCGAGGCAATCCTCGACCGTGATGCGGGCCATGGTGGTCTCCTTTAAATAGTGGATTCGATAGGGTCGAGCAACGTCGCCAGACGCGGGCGCTGATACGCCAGCCGTTGGCGCTCGGCGGTGACGATCGCCGCCAGCGCCGCGAGCGCGGTCTCGAAGCAGTCGTTGACGACCAGATAACTGTATTCGGCGAAATGCGCCAGCTCGTCGCGGGCCTGGGCCATGCGGCGGGCGATCACGTCATCGCTGTCGGTACCGCGCCCGCGCAGACGGCGTTCGAGTTCCTCGATGCTCGGCGGCAGCACGAAGAGTCCGATCGCCTCAGGAAAGTGCTCACGCACCTGGCGCGCGCCCTGCCAGTCGATCTCCAGGAGCACGTCCTGACCGGCGTCGAGACAGCGGCGCACGTCGGCGGCGCGGGTGCCGTACAGATTGCCGAAGACCTCGGCGTGTTCCAGGAAGGCGCCCTCGCCGATCTCGCGCTCGAAGCGTTCGCGATCGAGGAAATGGTAGTGGACGCCGTCCTGCTCACCTTCGCGCGCCGGGCGCGTGGTGCAGGAGACCGAGAGCGCCAGCCCCGGATCGCGTTCGACCAGCGCCTTGACCAGACTGGTCTTGCCCGCCCCCGATGGGGCCGAGACGATGAATAGAAGCCCCGCAGGCTCGGATCGGGATAGGTCGTTCATTCGAGATTCTGTACCTGCTCGCGCATCTGTTCGATCAAGACCTTCATCTCGACCGCCTCGCGGGTGACGGCGACATCGGCCGACTTGGAGCCGAGCGTGTTGGCCTCGCGGTTGAGTTCCTGCATCAGAAAATCGAGCCGGCGTCCGACCGGTTCGTCGCGGTTCAGGACGTCGAGCACTTCCTCGATATGGGCGCCGAGCCGGTCGAGTTCCTCGTCGACGTCGAGCCGAGCGGCGACCAGGGCGATCTCCTGTTCCAGCCGGGTCGGGTCGAGTTCGGCGCGCAGTTCGGTCAGACGATCTGCGATACGTTGACGCACACCGGCCAGCACCTCGGGCAGACGCTCGCGTACCCGCGCCGCACTCTCGCCCAGACGCTCGCAACGCTCGCGCAGCAGTTGGGCCAGGCGTGCGCCCTCGCGCGCGCGCGTCTCCAGCAGCGAATCCAGCGCCTGTTCGAGTAGCGCCAGCGCCTCAGTGCCGAGTCGGTCGAGATCGGGTTCGGTCTCCTGCACCACGCCCGGCCAGCGCAGCAGATCGAACGGGGTCGGCTCTTGGGCGCGGCCGGTCAGCGCACCGAGTTCGCGCCCGGCGGCCAGCAGCTGCTCGACGAAGGACCGGTTGATCCGGATCGCATTCGCCGCGCCCACCGCCGGCACATAGCGCAGGGTGCAGTCGACCTTGCCGCGCTGAAGACGCGCCGCCAGACGGTTGCGCACCTGGGTGTCGAGTCCGCGCAACTCATCGGGCAAGCGGATGTGAGGCTCCAGGAAGCGGTGATTGACCGTGCGCACTTCCCAGGTCAATTCACCAACATCGCCCGTCCGCGACTCGCGGGCGAAGGCCGTCATACTCTTGATCATTGGTTCAGGGGCGTCTCTTGAGGGCGGGGAGCCTGTCTCGGCCGGCGGCAAAACAGCGGACGAATCGCTGCCGACCCGGCCAGACAGGGTTTATCATAAATCAGAAACGCAGTATACCGCTCGCACCCCGTCAACGTCCGCGTGGAGATCCATCGTCCCGATCATGGCCGCCGCACGAGAGACGCTCCCACCGGGCGCCCAGGTGGGCACCTACCGCATCGTCAAGCCAATCGCCAAGGGCGGCTTCAGCCTCATCTATCTGGCGACCGATGACGACAGCGGCGAGGAAGTGGTCATCAAGGAGTACATGCCCAAGAAGCTCGCGCGCCGCGATCGTGACCGGCGCGTGGTGCCGGCAGGCATCGAATATGCCGAGAGCCTCCATCACGGACGCAAGCTGTTCTTCCAGGAGGTCAAGGCGCTGGCGTCGCTGAAACATCCCAACATCGTGCGGGTGCTCGCCTTTTTCCTGGCCAACGACACCGGCTACATGGTGATGCCCAACGAGCGCGGACGCAATCTGGGGGCCTATCTGCACGAGCGCAAGGGGGGACTGAGCACCTCCTTCATCCTGGAGGTCTTCATCCCGGTGCTGGACGCGCTGGCGCTGCTGCACCGGCGCTCCATGGTCCATCTCGACGTCAAGCCCGGCAACATCCATCTGCGCCACGGCAACATGCCCCTGTTGCTGGATCTGGGCGCGGTCCATCCGCTCAATCGCGGTCGATCGCGCGGCGGGCAGGTCATCACCGCCGGCTATTCGCCGGTCGAGCAGTATTTCCGTGCCGGTCAGGTCGGTCCCTGGACCGATGTCTACGCCGTCGGCGCCAGTATTCGCACCTGCATGGACGGCCGCACGCCCCAGCCGGCGCCGGAGCGTCAGAAGGAGGACAAGGTGGTGCCGGCCGTCGAGGCGCTCAAGGACCGCTATCCCGAGTTCCTGCTCAAGGCCGTCGACTGGTCGATGTCGATGGACGCGGACAAGCGCCCCCAGGATGCCGAGGAACTGCTGGTGGCGCTCCTGCCGCATCTCGACGACCCGCATCTGGCGCGCATGCGCGAGGGAGCGGCCGACTGAGCCGCACTCGGCGGAGTGTCGCGCCGAACGTTCGAGCGGCGCACCCGGACGCAGTCTTTTGGCGACAGGGACAGGCTCGCGGTAGTATCCACGGCATTTCCGGCTCCCCTTCCGCCACCGAACCTGGATTCCTGATGAACGAACATCCTCAAGCCCAGACGCTGGAGCGCGACATCCAGCTCTATACCGCCCTGCTGGGCGAGGTTCTGCGCGAGCACAGTCGCAAGCGCGTGCTGGTGGTCGTGGAGCGTCTGCGCGACGGTTTCATGCAACTGCGCGAGCAGGAAGATCCCGAGCTGCGCGAGAAGCTGATGAAGCGCATCCAGAGCCTCGACCCCCAGACGCTCGCCGAGGTCATCCGCGCCTTCACGCTCTATTTCGGGCTGGTGAACGTCGCCGAGGAGCTGAACGCGCATCTGGCGCGCATGGACGTAATCGCCGCCGGCGAGCGGCTGTGGGTCGGCTCGTTCGACGACACGGTGCGCCAGTTCAAGGAGGACGGCGTCAGTCCCGAGCACTTTCAGAGCCTGCTGGAGCACCTGATCTATCTGCCGGTCTTCACCGCCCATCCGACCGAGGCGCGCCGCCGGACCATCTCCGAGACCTTCCGGCGCATCTTCCTTGCCGGACAGGATCTGCACCGGCTCAAGCTCAACGAGGAGGAGCTGGAGGACAAGCTCCAGGAGATCCTGACCCAGATCCAGATCCTGTGGAAGACCGACGAGGTGCGCGTCCACAAGCCGCAGGTGACCGACGAGATCCGGCGCGGACTGCATTTCTTCCGCGAGTCGCTGTTCGAAGCCGTGCCCAGGGTCTATCGCTTCCTGGAGAAGGCGGTGCGGCGCAACTATGGCGCCGGCTGCGGCATCCGGGTGCCGAGTTTCATCCGCTTCGGTTCCTGGATCGGCGGCGACCGCGACGGCAATCCCTTCGTCAAGCCCGAGACCACCGAGCTGGCGGTGCGCATGCACGCCGAGCTGATCCTGGAGGCTTATCTGGAGCGGCTCCAGGATCTGAGCCGGATGCTCAGCCATTCGAGCGCGCTCTGTCAGCCCTCGCCGGCCTTCCTCGACAGTCTCGACGCCGACGAGGAATACTGGGTCGGGGTCATGGGTCAGCGTCAGCGGCGTTTTCTCTATGAGCCGTATCGACGCAAGCTGACGATGATGGGGCATCGGCTCCAGGCCAATCTCGACCGGATTCGTCGGCGCATGGAGGGACTCAGCGACGATGGATTGCCGGACGGCTATGCCGGCGCGGCCGATTTCCTGGCCGATCTCATGCTGATCCGCGACTCGCTCATCCATCATGGTGACGCCAGCGCCGCCGACGGCCCCTTGCAGGATCTGATCCGGCTGGCCGAGACCTTCGGCTTCCATCTGGTCCATCTCGACATCCGTCAGGAGTCGACCCGTCACACCCAGGCCGTCACCGAACTCTTCGCGCGCCAGCCCGGCGCACCCTTCTATCAGGCGTTCAACGAAGAACAGCGGCTGATGGCGCTCGCCGAGGCCATCGCCCATCCGCATCCCTTCATCATCGACAAGGCCACGCTCACCCCGGAGACGCGCGAGACGCTGGAGACCTTCGAGGTCATCGCCCGGATGCGCGCCGAGGTCGGCGAGCGGGTGTTCGGTCAGTACGTCATTTCGATGACCCATGCCGCCAGTCATGTGATGGAGGTGATGCTGCTGGCGCGTCTGGCCGGGCTGGTCGGCGTCGACAACCGGGGCTGGTTCTGCACGCTCCAGGTCTCGCCGCTGTTCGAGACCATCGAGGATCTGAGCCACATCGATCGGGTGATGAGCACGCTGTTCGATGATCCGACCTATCTGGCGCTGCTGCGCGCCTCGGGCAATCAGCAGGAGGTGATGCTCGGGTATTCCGACTCGTGCAAGGACGGCGGCATCCTGGCGTCGAGCTGGAAGCTGTTCGAGGCGCAGAAGAAGGTCATCGCACTGGCCGACGATCGGGGCGTGGCCTGTCGGCTGTTCCATGGACGCGGCGGTACGGTCGGACGCGGCGGCGGCCCGACCCATGAAGCCATCCTCGCTCAGCCGGTCGATACCGTGCATGGTCAGATCAAGTTCACCGAACAGGGCGAGGTGCTGTCCTACCGTTATGCCAATCCGGAGACGGCGCGCTATGAGCTGACCATGGGCATCAGCGGACTGATCAAGGCCAGCCGCTGTCTGATCGAGCCGCCTGAGCCGGAACGCAACGACTATCTGGCGATCATGGACGAGCTGGCGCGTCACGGCGAGGCGGCCTATCGCGGCCTGGTGCGCGATACCGAAGGGTTCCTCGATTATTTCTACGAATGCACGCCGCTCGACGGCATTGCGCTTTTGAACATCGGCTCGCGTCCGGCGCATCGCAAGAAGGCCGACCGGTCGCTGGCGTCGATCCGTGCCATTCCCTGGGTGTTCGGCTGGGGTCAGGCGCGCGTGACGCTGCCGGCCTGGTTCAGCATCGGTCAGGCCATCGAGCGTTATCGCGGCCATGATGTCGAACGGCTGGCCAAGCTCCAGCGCATGTATCAGGAGTGGCCCTATTTCCGCGCGCTGCTCTCCAATACGCAGATGTCGCTGTTCAAGGCCGAGATGCACATCGCGCGCGAATATCTGCGCCTGGCCGAGGACCGCGAGCGTGCGGCTCAGATTCTGGGGCTGATCGAGGAGGAGTATCAGCGGACGCTGGTCCAGGTGCTCAACGTCGCCGGCCTGCTCGCGCTCATGGACGAGACCCCGGAGCTGCGCCATTCGCTCGCGCGGCGCAATCTCTATCTGGACCCGTTGAACCATATCCAGGTCGCGCTACTGGAGCGCTATCGCTCGGAGGAGGACGAGGCCAAACGCGAGGAATGGCTCGATCCGCTGCTGCGCTCGATCAATGCGCTGTCGGCGGGGATGCGGAATACCGGATGAAAGCGGTCTAAACTGACAGTCCGCTCTCAATGACTGGAGCCTTCAAATGAATCTGTTATGGCGTCCGTTTCGCCTTCTGTCGCTGCTGTCCGTATCGCTCGCCGCGCTGTCGGCGGGCTGCTCCAATCCCGGCGAGGACGTTCGGGTCACGCTCTGCCGCGACATGGTGCGGGTGACGCTCGGCGGCGAGCCGAACTGGAGCGGCCAGAGCATCGAGCCGCGCCGCCAGTCGGAGGCCCTGGTCCGGCTGAGCTGGACGGGCGCCGACGGCCAGACCGAACAGGCGACCTGCCACTACCCGCACAATGCCGTCGAGAGCGATATGTTCACCGCCGCCGATCCGATGGCGGCCTATTCGACCTCGCCGACGCGCTTCGTGCTCGATGGACGCTCCATCGGCAATCCCAAGCTGGCGCGCGTGATCGGCCAGGCGATGCGTAAACAGGGTCGCGAGTTCGTCGATCGCGCCCGCGCAACCCTGGAAGGCCGATAGCCGCACCGACACCCAGACCGCCCGCGACCTGATGGGACTCAAGGCCCGAGAATGAATCAGACACCTTGACCCATGCTCTGAAATGCCTGCGCCCGCTCACGCAGACAGACCCCGAGCGCCCGCGTGGCCGGACCGGCCGCCGTCGGATCGGCGAGGACCAGATAGAGCGTCTCGGGCCGGTGGCCGCCGGATTCCAGCGGCAGGGGACGCAGTTCGCCGCGTGCCAGCTCAGCGCGAATCGATGACTCCGGAATCCAGGCAAAGGCCAGACCGCGCTCGATGAGAGCGATGGCCGTGCGCAGATGCGACACCGTCCAGCGTTCTTCGGCCTCCAGCCAGCCGCTGTCGACCGGACGCCAATGCCCGGTGTCACGGATCACGACCTGACGATGTGCGCGCAGATCGTCGAGCGTGAGCACGCGCCCCAGACGATGCAAGGGATGGTCGTGTCGGGCAACCGCCACGAAATCGACCCGCAGCAGCGGATCACCGATGAACCCCGGCGGGATCAGTCCGGTGATGGCCAGATCCACCTGATGCCGCACCAGCGCTTCGCCGGTTCCCGACAGCACGGTCTCGACGAGCTGCACCTGCGTCTGCGGGGCCTGCTCGGTGAACCGAGCCAGCGCCTCCAGCAGCGGTTCGAGCGGCATCACGATCTCCACCGCCAGCCGAACCGTCGTCTCCCAGCCCTGTCCCAGCGTCGCGGCCAGACGCTCCAGTCGTTTGAATTCGTGCAGCAGCACGCGCGCGCGTTGCAGCAGGAGCCGGCCCGATTCGGTCAGGACCGTGCGGCGTCCCTGCGGCTCCAGCACCGTCACGGGTAGTTGCTCCTGGAGTCGCTTGAGTCCGTAGCTGACGGAGGACTGCGTGCGGTTCAGCGACTCGGCGGCGGCCTCGAAACTCCCCCGCTCGTCGAGTGCGTCCAGAAGCGCCCATTGTTCCAGCGTGGTGCGCGGTGGTGTGTTGGACATGATTCGATCGAACAAGACGATGAATGAGTGTGGAAATTAGCATGAATCCATCGTCGATTCTGACCTAACCTGATCGCAACTCCAGACCATCAATCACATCACGCGAGGACACATCCATGCCCCAGATCCTGCACATCGACAGCAGTCTCTTTTCCGGCGAGGGCGTCTCTTCGACCCTGGCCGCGCGTCTCATCGCCCGCTGGCGTGCCGAGCAACCCGGCCTCCAGGTCACGCATCGCGACCTGGGCCGCGAGCCGATCCCGCATCTCGACGCGGCGCGTCTGACGGCGATCCAGACCCCGGCCGAGCAGCGCACTCCTGAGCAACAGGCCATCGCCGAGGCCGCCGATACGTTGATCCGGGAACTCCAGGCCGCCGATTGTCTGGTGCTCGGCGTGCCCATGTACAACTTCGGCATCCCGAGTCCGCTCAAGGCATGGTTCGATCATGTCGCACGCGCGGGTGTCACCTTCCGCTACACCGAGCAAGGCCCGCAGGGGTTGCTGACCGGCAAGCGTGCCGTGATCCTCGCCAGCCGTGGCGGACAGCATCGCGGTCAGCCGACCGACACCCAGAGCGGCTATCTGCGCACCATGCTCGGGTTCCTCGGGATCACGGACATCGAATTCGTCTATGCCGAGGCGCTCAATCTGGGCCAGGAGCCGCGCCGCGCGAGTCTGGCAGCGGCCGAGGCCGACCTCGAGCGTCTAAGCCTGGCGGGGGGAGGTGTCTCATGACCCCGATGTCGATCGAACGGATCCTGACGGCACAGCCGGCCGCCGATGGCGGCGGCGTCCGACTCCATCGCCTCGTCGGACCGGACGGGATGCGCGGTCTCGATCCCTTCCTGCTGTTCGACGAGTTCGGCTCGGACGACCCGGACGACTACATCGCCGGCTTTCCGCCCCATCCGCATCGCGGCTTCGAGACCGTCACCTATATGCTCGCAGGCGAGATGTTGCATGAGGATCATCTGGGTCATACGGGGATTCTGTCGGCCGGCGACGTGCAATGGATGACGGCCGGACACGGCGTGATCCATTCGGAGATGCCGCGCCAGACCTCGGGCCGGATGCACGGCTTTCAGCTCTGGATCAACCTGCCGGCGCGCGACAAACTCACCGATCCGGCCTACCGTCACTTTTCGGCCGAGGCGATCCCGGTGGTCACGCGAGCCGATGGCGTCGAGGTGCGGGTGATCGCCGGGTATTTCCGCCAGGGTGGGTCCGTGGTCCAGGGCGCCGTGCGCGGGATCGTCACCGAGCCGACCTATCTGGATGCGCGCCTGCCCGCCCGGACCCGGCTGGAGGTGCCCATTCCGGCCGGCCAGCGCGCGCTGGTCTATGGGGTTTCGGGTCAGGTCCAGATCGCCGGACACCGGATCGAGCCACGCCGGATGGCCGTGCTGGGCGCCGGTGAGTTGATCGAACTCCAGACCGACGATCAGGAGGCGCAGGTCTTGATCCTGGCCGGACGTCCGCTGAACGAACCCATCGTCCAATACGGCCCCTTCGTGATGAACACACGCGCCGAGATCCGGCAGGCCATCGCGGACTATGAGCAGGGGCGGCTGATCAAGGCGTCAAACCTGAGCGCATCTCGCGGGAGTCAGAGCAACCCGCGCTCGGCAAAGGATGTCCCGTCCCCATCGCCGACGATGATGTGATCGAGCACGCGCACGTCAATCAACGCGAGCGCCTCCTTGAGCCGCTGGGTGATGCGCAGATCCGCCTGACTCGGCTCGGCCACGCCCGATGGGTGATTGTGGGCGAAAATGACGGCGGCGGCATTGGTCTGGATCACACGGCGCACGACCTCGCGCGGATGCACGCTCGCCCCGTCGATGGTGCCGCGAAACAGCTCCTCGTAGACGATGACCCGGTGGCGGTTGTCGAGAAAGAGACAGGCGAAGATCTCGTGCGGCGAGCCGTAGAGCCGCAGCTTGAGATAGTCGCGCGTGGCTTCCGGACTGGTCAGCACGTCCTGGCCGCTGAGGCGCGTGAGCAGATAGCGGCGGCTGAGTTCGAGCACGGCCTGGAGCTGGGCATACTTGGCGGTGCCCAGCCCTTTTCCATCGCAGAAGCGACGTCGATCGGCGGCCAGCAATCCAGTGAGACCATCGAAGTCGGTCAACAGCTCGCGCGCCAGATCGACCGCGCTCTTGCCTGGAATGCCGGTGCGCAGAAAGATGGCGAGCAGTTCGGCGTCCGACAGTGCACCGGCGCCCCGTTCCAGCAGTTTTTCGCGTGGCCGTTCGCCCTCCGGCCAGTCCTTGATCGACATGCAGCCTCCCGCTGTCCACGTTGAACATGGCGCCATCCGTCGGCGATGACCCAACGGATCGGTTAAACTTCGGGCTGCATTCTAGATCAAATTACACGAAAAGCTCATGAATTCGACTCCGGGTTCACGGGTGCTGCTGGGCGTCGGCGCCGGCATCGCCGCTTACAAATCCGTCGATCTGGTGCGCCGGCTCAAGGAGCGCGGGGCCGATGTGCGCGTGGTCATGACCGAGGCGGCGGCCGCGTTCGTCGCGCCGCTGACCTTTCAGGCCGTATCCGGTCATCCGGTGCGCACCACATTGCTCGATCCGGGTGCCGAAGCCGGTATGGGGCACATCGAACTGGCACGCTGGGCCGATCGTTTGCTGATCGCCCCGGCCACGGCCGATGTCATGGCACGACTGGCGGCGGGTCTGGCGAACGATCTGCTGACGACCGTGGCCCTGGCCTGTGAGGCGCCGCTCTTCATCGCGCCGGCGATGAATCAGGCCATGTGGCGTCATCCGGCGACGCAAGCGAACCTGGAGACGCTGCGCGCGCGCGGCGTGGGTGTCTTGGGGCCGGCTGTGGGTGAACAGGCCTGTGGCGATCAGGGGCCGGGGCGAATGCTGGAGCCGCTGGAGATCGCCGAGGCACTGTTTCCGCTGGCGGCGCGCCCGCTGACCGGCGTGCGCGTGCTGCTGACGGCCGGCCCGACGCGCGAACCGCTCGATCCGGTGCGTTTTCTGGGCAATCGGAGTTCGGGGCGGATGGGATTCGCGCTGGCCGAGGCGCTGGAAACGCTGGGCGCGCGTGTCACGCTGATCGCCGGCCCCACGGCCCTGCCCGCGCCGCGCGTGGCCGAGCGTATCGATGTCGAAACGGCGCTGGAAATGCACAGCGCTGTCATGGCCCGCGCCGCCGACTGCGATCTGTTCGTCGCGACAGCGGCGGTCGCCGATTACCGCCCCGTTGAACCGGCTGAAAACAAGATCAAGAAAAACGCGGATGCGCTGACGCTGCACCTCGTTCGCAACCCGGACATACTCGCCGAGGTTGCCGCACGACCTTCGCCGCCCTTCACCGTCGGCTTCGCCGCCGAGACCGATCGCGTCGAGGAGTACGCACGCGACAAGCTCACCCGTAAAGGGCTGAACATGATCGCCGCCAACCATGTCGGCGGTGAGCGCGGCGGATTCGAGCGCGCCGAGAATGCACTGACCGTAATCTGGCGCAACGGCCAGCGCGAGCTGCCGATGATGGACAAGACCCGGCTCGCTCGCGAACTGGCCGCACTGATCGCTGAACGCTACCAGGAACACCATGCTGCATCGTCTTGAAATCAAGATTCTTGATTCACGGATTGGCCAAGAATTTCCACTCCCGCAGTATGCGACTACAGGCTCTGCCGGACTGGATCTGCGCGCCATGCCGGAGGCGCCGCTGGAGCTGGCGCCCGGCGGCTGTGAATTGATCCCGACCGGGCTGGCGGTGCACATCGCCGAGCCGGGCGTCGCCGGGATGATCCTGCCCCGCTCGGGACTCGGGCACCGTCACGGCATCGTGCTCGGTAATCTGGTGGGCCTGATCGACTCGGACTATCAGGGGCCGCTCATGATCTCGTGCTGGAATCGTAGCGATCAGCCTTTCAGAATCGAGATCGGCGAGCGGATCGCCCAATTCATCCTTGTGCCGATCCTGCGCGCTGAGCTGGAGCTGGTCGAATCGTTCGAGACCTCAGTGCGCGGCGCGGGCGGATTCGGTCATACCGGACGGCATTAGAACCGCACACGCCGCTACGCCTCACACCTTGAAGCGCCCGACCCGCATATTCTGCTCGCTCGCCAGTTCTTCGAGCCGCTGCGCGGCCTGACGGCTCTCCATCGCATTGCCGGAGACCTGGTCGACGAGCTGCACGATGTTGGTCAGATTGCGGTCGATCTCGGCGGCCACGGCACTCTGCTCCTCGGCGGCGCTGGCGATCTGGATCCCCATGTCCTTGATCGCCGCCACGGATCGCGCGGTGGTCTCGATCGCGTCGGCGGCCTCGGCCACGGCATCCAGACTCTCCTGGGTCTTGTGCCGCCCGGTCTCCATCACCCCCACGGCCTGCCGGGTGCCGCTCTGGAGACGTTCGATCATGGCCTGGATCTCGTGCGTGGAATTCTGGGTACGACCGGCCAGCGTGCGGACCTCGTCCGCCACCACCGCGAAGCCTCGACCCTGCTCGCCGGCACGCGCCGCCTCGATGGCGGCGTTGAGGGCGAGCAGGTTGGTCTGGCCGGCGATCTCACCGATCACGTCCAGGATGGCGCTGATGGCGTTGGCATCGTCGGAGACCCGCGCCATGGCCGAGGTCGCGGACTGCATCTGCTCCGAGAGCCGCTGCATGGCCTCCACCGCGCGCGTGACGGCGGTGCGTCCGACCTCGGTCTGCTGATCGGCCTGACAGGTGGCGTCGGCCGCCTGACTGGCATGACGCGCCACCTCGGCCACCGTGGCGGTCATTTCGTTCATGGCCGTGGCGACCTGATCGGTTTCGGACTGCTGTCGCTGAACGATGTCAGCCGTGTGGACGCTCGTTGCCGACAGCTGATCGGCCGAGCTGGCGACCTGATGCCCCCCCTCGGCCAATTGCCGGATCAATTCGCGCAGCTTGCCCTGGAAGCCATTGAAGGCGCGTGCCAGGTCAGCGAGTTCATCCCGGCCGGTCGCATCGAGATCGCGCGTGAGGTCGCCCTCCCCCTCCGCGATGTCGTACAGCGCCAGGCTGAGTCGACGGATAGGACGCACCATCAGACCGGCGACGAACAGCATGAGTCCCGCTCCCAGGGTCACGCAGAGCAGGGCGACCCCGATCATGGCGCCGATGGCATTGCGTCCTTCCCGAGCGGACTCGTCCGCTCGAGCCGTGATGTGCTCCAGCGGCAGCGTCAACTGGATGGCCCAGGGCGGAGAGGACTCACTGAAGCGCACCGGCACCACAGCCATCAGATGCCCTTCATCTTCCTCGACCAGGGGGCGGGCGGCCTGGATCACCTGGAGATCCTGCTCCCAGTCTTCGTGCAGCGCCGAGAGCGGTTGACCGATGAGCTGAGGCTGACCGCTGGCAGCCACGATGCTGCCATCATGGGCGACGAGGACGATCCGGGCCTGCCCGTCATACAGCTCCTTGGCCGCGTCGTCGATCAGACGCTGTAGATGATCGAGCGCCAGATCCACACCGGTGATGCCTTGGAAGCGTCCGTCGATCAGGATGGGCACGACCAGCGAGGTGAGCAGCACCTCCTTCCCCTGGACGTTGTAGGCATAGGGGTCGAGCACCTGCTCGGTACGGCTGGACTTGGGCAACAGATAGTAGTCGCCGGCACCGGGCGTCTCGTAGTCGACCAGGGGTTCGAGAGCGAGCGCGCCGTCGGCGGCCCGGCTCCAGTAGGGGATGAAGCGTCCGCTGGCATCGCTGTTCGGCTGGTTGGCGAAGTCGGCGTCGCGGCCATCGAAGGCATTGGGTTCCCAGGCGGTATAGACGCCAAGGAAATCGGGGTGGCCACGCAGCACGGCCTGTAGCATGCTGTTGACGGCCTGGCGCCCCGTCCCGGCCGTGTCGGGTGACGCCGGGGCGGTCGCCAGCGTATACGCCAGAACCCGCGCGCTCTGCAAGGCCGGCGTCAGGGCGGCTTCGATGGTCTTGGCCTGGGTCTCGGCGCCATTCAGGAGCAGTTGCTCGTAGCGCGAAAACGCTGTCTGACGCTGCTGGGCGACCTGGCGCTCCAGAATCCAGACGGCGTAGAGCGTGAGCGCCGTACCCAGCAGAAAGAGCGAGAGCGCCGATACGGCGGCGATCTTGAAACGAAGCGAGCGAAGATTCATAGCTCCTCCAGTAGGAGTCTTCGTAAACAACCGGAACCGCTGTTCCCCCGGTCGAGCCGTGCCAGCGGTCCTAAGTGTAGCGACTAAAAACGACCAATGTTCCAACCCGGGACAAGAGGCCGGACCGTCATCGCCTGCGCACGACCATGACGCCGGCTTGACGCCCGACATGGCCTGCCGTAGGTTCAGCGCAACAGTCCCGCTTCCGTTTTCGATGAGACCCCGACCCGATGACAATCCCAACCGAACGCGCCCAGACCATTGCCCATGTCCTGATCGAGGCACTGCCCTACATCAAGCGCTTCCAGGGCAAGACCATGGTGATCAAATACGGCGGCAACGCTATGGTCGACGAGGCGCTGAAAGAAGGCTTCGCCCGCGACGTGGTGCTGATGAAGCTCGTCGGTATCAACCCGGTGATCGTACATGGCGGCGGCCCGCAGATCGGCTCGCTCCTGAGCCGGCTCGGCAAGGCCAGTGAATTCGTGCAGGGAATGCGCGTGACCGATGCCGAGACCATGGACGTGGTCGAAATGGTGCTCGGCGGTTTGGTTAACAAGGAGATCGTCAACTTCATCAACCGGCACGGTGGCTCGGCTGTGGGGCTGACCGGCAAGGATGGCGACCTGATCCGCGCGCGCAAGCTGCTCATCAAACGCGACGCCCCGGAGCTGCGCGCACCCGAGATCATCGATATCGGCCATGTGGGCGAGGTCGAGAGCATCGATCCGGCCATCATCCACATGCTGACCAAGAGCAACTTCATCCCGGTGGTCGCGCCGATCGGCGTGGGCGCCGATGGGCATTCCTACAACATCAACGCCGATCTGGTCGCCGGCAAGATGGCCGAGGTGCTGCGGGCCGAGAAGCTGCTGCTCCTGACCAACACCGCCGGCCTGCTCGATGCCGAAGGGCAGCTCATCTCCGAACTCGACGTCGGGCGCGTGCAGACGCTGATCGAGGAAGGCGTGATCCACGGCGGCATGCTGCCCAAGATCCGCTGCGCCATCGAGGCCGTGCAGTCGGGCGTGAAGTCGGCGCACATCATCGACGGGCGGGTGGAACATGCCGTCATGCTCGATCTCTTCACGGATACCGGCGTGGGCACCCTGATCCGAGGCCGCTGACGCGCGCGCCGCAACCGTCGCGGCGCCTGGCCGCTCTCCCTCTGCGGGAGAGCGGAACCTGAGACGGCGCTCAGCCGGGACGCAGGTGCTCGATGTATTTGGGAACGTCGCGCATCGTCAAGCGTGCGGCGGTCCCTGTGAGGCGCAAGCGTGACTCGGTGCCCTCGAAGTACAGCTCGCACCGGATATGGCCGCGACTCTCGAAGGGAATGGGGATCATGTCGCGATAGGTGTAGATGTTCTCGTCGAGATCGCCGCCGGCACACACCAGCCCACCCGGCGGCGGGCACTCACTGACCTTGGCGTCCTCGATCACCAGGCTGCCGGCCTGCCACCAGCGTGTGCGCTCGGCCGAGCCGGTCATGGTCTTGATCAGATAGGCGCGCGCGAAGCGGATCTCGACCCGATCGCCGTCTCGGTCGATCGCCTCGATCGCGGAACCCTTGAGTTCGATACTACTGCTGTCCAACGCGGTTCTCCCGTGTCGCTAAAAACCAATAGGAGTCTCGGTCTGAAGCCGTCGGGATCTCGCCCGGATCATTGGAACCGCTATGAGACCCCATCCTCATCGCCCACGAAGTCCGGCTCCAGACGCAACTCCTTGAGCTTGCGGGTGAGGGTATTGCGCCCCCATCCCAAGAGTCTGGCGGCATCCTGACGTCGCCCGCCGGTCTGTTCGAGCGCGGTCTGGATGAGGACACGCTCGAAGGCCGGCAAGGCCGTGTCGAGCAGCCCCTCGCGCCCCTCCTTGAGCCGTTGCCGTGCCCAACGGCGCAATCCATGTTCCCAGGACTCGTCGCGGACACTCTCGCTCAGGCCGGCATTGAGTTCGGGCGGCAGATCCTCGGCATGAACATGCTTGCCGGAGGCCATGACGGTCAGCCAGCGGGCGGTGTTCTCCAATTGTCGCACATTGCCCGGCCAGTCGAGCCGCTGGAGCCGGTCGACGGCGTCCGGCAGCAGCACCTTGGGCTCACAGCTCAACTCGCGCGCGGCCTGGGCCAGGAAGTGACGCATCAGGAGCGGAATATCCTCGCGTCGGTCGCGCAGGGCCGGCAGATGGATACGGATGACGTTGAGCCGGTGGAACAGATCCTCGCGAAAGCGCCCCTCGCGCACCAGTTGCTCGAGATTCTGATGCGTCGCCGCGATGATGCGCACGTCGACCTTGATCGGCGCCAGCCCGCCGACCCGATAGAACTCGCCATCGGCCAGTACGCGCAACAGCCGGGTCTGCAACTCGGCCGGCATGTCGCCGATCTCGTCGAGAAAGAGGGTGCCGCCGTCGGCCTGCTCGAAGCGTCCCTCGCGCCGCGCCTGGGCGCCGGTGAAGGAGCCGCGCTCGTGACCGAACAGCTCGGACTCCAGCAGATCACGCGGAATGGCCGCCATGTTGAGTGCGATGAAGGGACGCTCGCTCCTCGGGCTGTGACGATGCAGGGCATGGGCGACCAGCTCCTTGCCGGTGCCCGACTCGCCATTGATGAGCACCGTGATGTTGGAGCGTGCCAGACGCCCGATGGCGCGAAAGACATCCTGCATCGCCGGCGCCTCGCCGATGATGTCCGGCCCGCGTGCGACACTGACCTCCTCGGCGCGCTCCTCGCGCCCGCGCCGGCAGGCCCGGCTGACCTGCGAGACGGCCTCGTCGAGGTCGAACGGCTTGGGCAGGTACTCGAAGGCGCCGTCCTGGAAGGCCGAGACCGCGCTGTCGAGATCCGAATGCGCCGTCATGATGATCACCGGCAGCCCCGGATAGCGGCTCGTCACCTGACGCAGGAGTTCCAGCCCGTCGATCCCCGGCATCCGGATGTCGGTGAGGATCACATCGGGCTGCTCGCGCTGGAGCGACTCCAGGATGCCAACCCCATTGGGAAAGCACGTCACCTGCATCTCGGCCTTGCGCAGTGCCCGATCGAGAACCCAGCGAATCGAGCGATCGTCGTCGATGACCCAGACATTCGGTGCTCTAGTCATGGCTCGGCTCCAGGGGAAGGTAGACATGGAAGATGGTATCGCCCGGCTGGCTCTCGCACTCGATCAGGCCGCCGTGCTGATTGATGAGCTCCTGGGCGATCGACAGTCCGAGTCCGGTCCCGTCCGGGCGACCCGAGACCATGGGATAGAAGATGCGGTCGCGGATCTCGTCGGGGATGCCGGAGCCATTGTCCCGAACCTGGACCTGGAGCACCAGTTTGTGACGGCGGCTGCCGATGGTGAACTGTCGCAGCACCCGCGTCTTGAATTGCAGACAGCCGTGCGGACCGGCGGCGGTGGCCGCGTTGCGCGCCAGATTGAGCAAGGCCTGGATCAGGCGATCCTGATCGGCGATGAAGTCCGGAATGCTCGGGTCATAGTCGCGATGGACCTTCGGACCTCGGGGCGACTCGGCCAGGATCAGCGTGCGCACATGCTCCAGCACGTCATGGATGTTCACCGGCGTGCGACGCGGCAGCCGATGCGGACCGATCATGCGGTTCATCAGTGCCTGGAGCCGGTCGGCCTCGTCGATGATGATGCGGGTATATTCGCGCAGCGCCGCATCGGGCAGTTCGCGTTCCAGGAGCTGGGCGGCGCCGCGCAGACCACCGAGCGGATTCTTGATCTCATGGGCCAGCCCGCGCAGTAGCGCCTGGGTCGCCTGATGCTGCGACAGCAGTTGCTCCTCGCGCGTGATCCGCAGCTGGCGGTCGACTTGGTAGAGTTCGACCAGCACTTCCTTGTCTGCATCAAAATGGTGCAACGGCAGCACGGTGCAATTCACCGTTTTGGTGCGCCCATCGCCGATCAGGACGTTGATCTCGCGCTCGGTGAAGGGGTGGCAGGACGCGAGTGCCTCGTTCAGGCGCTCCTCGACGTTCGCGTCAGGACAGGGCAGCAGGCTCGCGGCCGGCTGGCCCAACAGGTGACGCGCGCTGACCTCGAACAGCACCTCGGCGGCTGGATTGAGATATTTGAGACACAACCCGGCGTCGAACAGCATCACCGCCGTATTGAGATGATCGAGTATCCGGCGTTCGAGGTTTGGTCTGATCGCGTGAGTCATCATCCATTTGATCCTGAAAGGGTTCTTTGCATCACAGGACGCAAGGCACACGCAGGTTCCCTGTGAATACGGACGCCGGCCGCCGTTGCCGGCAGGCACCTTGCCAGCAAAACAAGCAAATACAGCGCCAGTCTTCAATCAGGACGGACAGTCCACGCGAACGGCGGATCAGGGCAGTTGACCGGGCACCCTGGGTTGGCGAACGTGAAAGGTGCGTGGCGCGGATTGAGCGACGATCCGATCGTCGGCGCCACGAACCTGGAGCTGGAGCCGATGACTGCCAACGCCAAGCCCCGTCAGCTTGAACTGCGTATGGGCGCCCTCGACCGGGAGCGTGTTCCCGTCGAGCAGCAGGAGCAGGCGATGACCGCCGATGAGGGATGGATCGATCTGCAAACTGACTGGAACCCCCGAGTCGGTCTCGGTCAGGGTCTCATCGAGGCCGGGGGCGAGGATGTCGAGTGCGACATAGGGGCCGCGATAGGCTTCGTCGGGCGAGCCTGGGCCAAGCGTGGCAGCGGGATTCGAGCCGGCGGGCTTGCTGAAACGCACATCGACCCGTTCGGCGTCCCGCGTCTGACGATCGGAGAAGTTGACCCGCCCCTCGGCGTCGACCCAACGATAGATCTCCGCGTTGGACGGCGAGCAGACGAGCAGCGAAAGGAGGATCGGCGCGGGTCTGAGCATAGTCTGAAGACTAGCCCAACCGCGCCGATCCGAACAGCCCTTTAGAGGCTGTAGTACATGTCGAACTCGACCGGATGGGTCGTCATGCGAATGCGCGTGACTTCCTTCATCTTGAGATCGATGTAGGCATCGATCAGGTCATCGGTGAACACACCGCCGGCGGTCAGGAAGTCGCGATCCTGGTCGAGGCAGTCGAGCGCCATGTCGAGCGAATGACAGACGGTCGGGATCGACTTGGCCTCTTCGCGCGGCAGGTCGTAGAGATCCTTGTCCATGGCGTCGCCCGGATGGATCTTGTTCTGGATGCCGTCGAGACCAGCCATCATCATGGCCGAGAAAGCCAGATAGGGGTTGGAGGTCGCATCCGGGAAGCGCACCTCGATACGACGTGCCTTGGGGCTGGAGACGTGCGGGATGCGGATCGAGGCCGAGCGGTTGCGCGCCGAGTAGGCGAGCATGACCGGCGCTTCGAAGCCGGGCACCAGACGCTTGTAGGAGTTGGTCGAAGCGTTGGTGATGGCGTTGAGCGCGCGCGCGTGCTTGATGATGCCGCCGATGTAGTAGAGGGCCAGATCGGACAGACCGCCGTACTTGTCGCCGGCGAACAGGTTCTGACCGTCCTTGGCGAGCGACTGGTGGACGTGCATGCCGCTGCCGTTGTCGCCGACCAGCGGCTTGGGCATGAAGGTCGCGGTCTTGCCATAGGCGTGAGCAACGTTCTGCACCACATACTTGAGGATCTGGTTCCAGTCGGCGCGCTTGACCAGGGTGCTGAACTGGGTGCCGATTTCGCACTGGCCGGCGGTGGCGACCTCGTGATGGTGCACCTCGACCGGCACGCCCATCTCTTCGAGCGTCAGGCACATGGCCGCGCGCAGATCGTTGAGCGAGTCGACCGGGGGAACCGGGAAGTAGCCGCCCTTGACGCTCGGACGATGGCCCATGTTGCCGTCGGGGAAGACACGCTCGGAGTTCCAGCCGGCTTCCTCGGAGTCGACCTTGTAGAAGCAGCCGCTCATGTCGGCGCCCCAGCGGATGTCGTCGAGGATGAAGAATTCCGGTTCGGGGCCGAAGAAGGCGGTGTCGGCGATGCCGGTCGACTTCAGATAGGCCTCGGCGCGCTTGGCCACCGAACGCGGATCGCGCTCGTAGCCCTGCATGGTGTCGGGTTCGAGGATGTCGCAGCGGACGATGAGCGTGGCCTCATCGGAGAAGGGGTCCATGACCGCCGTGTCGGCCTCGGGCATCAGCACCATGTCGGAGGCCTCGATGCCCTTCCAGCCGGCGATCGAGGAGCCGTCGAACATTTTGCCGTCCTTGAACACGTCCTCATCGACGGTATGGGCCGGCACGGAGACGTGCTGCTCCTTGCCACGGGTGTCGGTGAAGCGAAAATCGACGAATTTCACTTCATTTTCTTTGATCATCTTAATGACGTCAGTCATTCGAATTGTCTCCGCTACGTGGTATCTACGAACAGTCTGGCCGGCCAACGCGATGCACTCGAATCGATCCGCTAAGGCTCGATGCAGGAGCCTAGCAGGTCGCGGCGCGCGTCGCACGAAATCGGTCATCCCGAATGATGGTGGTTGCCACGGTCGTCGGCATCGATCCGCAACCCGGTGGCTCGCCATCGCCTCGCGCCCATTAAGCAATGAGCAAGCCAATAAGAGGCATCCAGGATCGCCAAGCGGCGGGTCCCAGACCCTCGCCCCCGAACCGGGTCATGAATCCATTGAAAAACATTGGGTTGAACTTAGAACTCGGTTTCGACAGGGCGCGTTCGGCTCGATGCGCCGCTCTCCGGCTTGACCAAGTCCGGTCGCCAGGCGAGCGATTCACCCTCTAAATGCACTCAAATGGACGAGAGCGCACTTTTTTGCACCAAAAGAGCGCAACGCTCCAGCTCACTCCACGACAGATCATCCAAAGTAGACCCGAACCCGGCCAAAAGCCGAATCCTCACGCAGCGCCTCCGCCAGTTCGGCGCACAGCCGCTCGGGATCGGAACCCGTGCGCTGACAAGCCGTGATCGGAAAGAAGACCTCGACCTCGATCCGTCCACCCAGATAGTGCAGCAGCAGGCGCTGGCGCTCGTTGGCGGCCGGAATCGCCGACCAGAGCGAGGCCAGCCGTGCCAGGGCTTCGGCGCGCAGCGGCAGGGGTGGAACGTCAGGCTTACTCGCGTCGTCCTCGGGATCGATATGGACGGTTACGTCCGTCATGTCCGAGATCTCGCGCTTGAGTCGCTGCTCGACCAGGACACTGATCATATGGCCTTCGGAGACGCTGATGTCGGGGTCGACCAGCACATGAACATCGGCCGAGACCTGCCCGCCGAGCCGGCGCGTGCGCAGCATATGGATGTCGCGCACGCCGCCGACCGAGCGGATGGTCTGCGCGACCTCGGTGATGCGCTCGGATTCGAGTCCGGTGTCCACCAGCTCGCTGACCGCGCCCCAGCCCAGTCCCCAGGCAATGCGAGCGATCATCAGGGCGACGATGAAAGCGGCGATGGCGTCGAGATAGGTCAGACCCGCCATGGTGCCGGCGATGCCGATCAGCACCACGATCGAAGAGATGGCATCGCTGCGATGATGCCAGGCATTGGCGCGCAACAGATCCGAACGCACGCGCTTGGCATAGCCGAGCGTCCACCAGTAGAGCCACTCCTTCACGCCGATCGAGGCCAGGGTCGCGGCGAGCGCCAGGGCGTCGGGTTTCAACAGAGCGTCCGGCTCGAAGAGTCGATGTACGGCATCCCAGCCGATGCCGAGGGCGATCAGCAGCAGCAGCGTTCCGAGGGCCAGGGTGGCGACGGTCTCGTAGCGTGCGTGCCCATAGGGATGGTTCTGATCGGGCTGCTGGCTGGCGTGATGTCCGGCGACATAGACCAGTACGTCAGACAGCAGATCCGAGAGCGAGTGGATGCCGTCGGCCACCAGTGCCTGCGAGTGCCCCAGGAATCCGGCCAGGATCTTGATCGCGGACAGGACCAGATTGAGCACGGCACTGACAATGGAGGTGTGCGTGATCGCCTGACGGCGTTCGCGCGTGGTGGCTGTGGGCACGTTCACGAGGCTGGACATCCTGATCGATGACGATTGGCTCGGGCGCGCAGTATACGCCGTCGGCGTCCGCTGGCCCATGCACGTCTCTCCGGCGGACGGATTCGAGCGCAACCGGCGATCGGGTCGGGCACATCGGCGAGCGACCGAATATACTGTGCGACTTTGCCGAACTCAGCCCTCACAGGAGTCCATCTTGAGCCGCGAATCCGAGGATCTCTCGACCTTCCAGGGTCTCATCTTTGCGCTCGAGCGCTACTGGGCCGATCTCGGGTGCGTCGTCGTCCAGCCCTTCGACATGGAGGTGGGCGCGGGCACCTTCCATCCGTCCACCTTCCTGCGCTCGATCGGTCCCGAGCCGTGGCGCAGCGCCTATGTCCAGCCCTCGCGCCGTCCGACCGACGGGCGCTATGGCGAGAATCCCAACCGGCTCCAGCACTACTATCAGTTCCAGGTGGTGCTCAAGCCCTCGCCGCTCGACATCCAGGAGCTGTATCTGAACTCGCTGCGCCGGCTGGGGATCGATCCGCTGGTGCACGATATCCGCTTCGTCGAGGACAACTGGGAGTCACCCACGCTCGGCGCCTGGGGGCTGGGCTGGGAGGTGTGGCTCAACGGCATGGAAGTCACCCAGTTCACCTATTTCCAGCAGGTCGGCGGACTCGACTGCCGGCCCGTGACCGGCGAGATCACCTATGGTCTGGAGCGCATCGCCATGTATCTCCAGGAGGTCGAGAGCGTCTACGACCTGGTCTGGAGCCGCTCGCCGGCGGGTGTCGTCACCTATGGCGATGTCTACCATCAAAACGAAGTCGAGCAGTCGACCTACAACTTCGAACTGGCCGACACCGCCGCGCTCTTTGCGCAGTTCGACACCCATGAGCGCATCAGCACTGAGCTGATCGAGCGCGGTCTGCCGCTGCCGGCCTATGAGCAGGTGCTCAAAGCCTCGCACACCTTCAATCTGCTCGACGCGCGCGGGGCGATCTCGGTCACGGAGCGCCAGCGTTTCATCCTGCGGGTGCGCACACTCTCGCGTGCCGTCGCCCAGGCCTATTACGACAAACGGGAGGCGCTCGGCTTCCCGATGCTGCAATCTTGAGCGGGAGAGGTTCTTTTGGATATGTCGACGACTGATCTGCTCATCGAGATCGGGACCGAGGAACTCCCGCCGATCGCCCTGCCCGTCCTGTCGCGAGCCTTCACGGAAGGCGTTCGCGACCAGCTCAAGACCCATGGGATTGGATTCGAGACGGTCGAATCCTTTGCCGCGCCACGGCGTCTGGCCCTGCTGGTCAAGGGCATCCAGACGCGCCAGCCCGATCAGGAGAACGTGCGCCGGGGTCCGGCGGTCCAGGCGGCGTTCGACGCCGAGGGCCAGCCGACCAAGGCTCTGCTCGGCTTCGCGCGTTCCTGTGGGGTCGAGGTCGAGGCGCTGGGACGCGAGGAGACCGACAAGGGAAGCTGGCTGGTCCATCGCAGCATCACGCCCGGTCGGGAGACAGCCCAACTGGTGCCGGACATGACCGAAGCCGCACTCGCGGGGCTGCCGATCCCCAAGCGGATGCGCTGGGGCGATCGCAGCGAAGAGTTCGTACGCCCGGTGCACTGGGTCTGTCTGCTGCTCGGTACCGAATCGATCGCCGGTACCGTGATGGGTCTGCCCACCGAGACCCGCACCCGTGGTCATCGCTTCCATCACCCCGCCCCCATCGCCATCGGCCAGGCGTCCGACTATGCCGCGACCCTGCGCGAACAGGGCCGGGTCGAGCCGTCCTTCGAGCTTCGGCGCGAGCGCATCCGTGAGCAGGTCATGAGCCTGGCCGCGTCCAATAGACTGCGGGCGCGCATCGATCCCGAGCTGCTCGACGAGGTCACGGCCCTGGTCGAATGGCCGCAGGCCCTGCTGTGCAAGTTCGACGAGCGCTTCCTGGAGATCCCGCCGGAGGTGCTGATCGAGACCATGCAGAGCAACCAGAAGTATTTCCCGGTCGAGGACATGAACGGGGCGCTTCAGGCACGCTTCATCGCCGTGGCCAACATCGAGAGCCATGATCCCGATCAGGTGCGCGCGGGCAACGAGCGCGTCATCCGTCCGCGCTTCTCCGACGCCGCCTTCTTCTGGTCGCAGGATCTCAAGCAGCCGCTGGAAGCCTTCGCGCCCCGGCTGGAGACCGTGGTCTTCCAGGACAAGCTCGGCACCCAGGCGGCCAAGTGCGCGCGTGTGGCCCGGCTCGGGCGCGAACTGGCCCAAGCGATCGGCGTCGATCCGGCGCTGGTCGAGCGGGCGGCTGCGTTGTCCAAGTGCGACCTGATGACGGCGATGGTGTTCGAGTTCCCCGGACTCCAGGGCACCATGGGGCGCTATTACGCCGAGCGATCGGGCGAAGACGCCTGTGTCAGCGCGGCGATGGAGGATCAATATCGCCCGCGCTTCGCCGGTGACGAACTGCCGACCAGCCCCTGCGGTCGGGCGCTGGCGCTCGCCGACCGGCTCGACACCCTGGTCGGCATCTTCGGCATCGGACTGCGCCCGACCGGCACCAAAGACCCCTATGCACTGCGTCGCGCCTCGATCGCCGTGCTGCGGCTGTTGATCGAGACCCCGCTCGACCTGGATCTGCGCGACCTGCTCGAACGCGCCGCCGCCGGTTTCCCGGCCGGACTCCTGGCCGAAGACACGGTCGAGGCAGTCCTGGGCTACATGCTGGAGCGTCTGCGCGGCTATTACAGCGACCGGGTGGTCGCGGTCGATACGGTCGAGTCGGTCATCCACACGGGCGTGACCAACCCCTGGGATCTGGACCGGCGCATCGTGGCTGTCACCCAGTTCCGCCGTCTGCCCGCCGCCGATGCCCTGGCGGCGGCCAACAAGCGTATCCGCAACATCCTGCTCAAGGCCGACCCGGCTGACCTGACCGAAGGTGGACCGAACCCGGCGCTACTGGTCGAGGTACCCGAACAGCGGCTGGCCGAACGGATCGCCGAACTCGAAACGCGGGTCGAGCCGCTGGCCCGGGCACGCGACTATGTCGCGATCCTTGAGACCCTGGCCGAGCTACGCGAGGACGTCGACGCCTTCTTCGACGAGGTCATGGTCATGGCGGACGATCCGGCCACGCGACGCAACCGACTCCAGTTGCTGCGATCGCTGTCGGCGCTGTTCCTGCGCGTGGCCGACATCTCGCGGCTCCAGTGACGCCCGGACCACGACCGGAATCGGCACCCACATGACCGATCGGCTCGTCATCCTCGACCGCGACGGCGTCATCAACCACGACTCCGACGACTACATCAAGTCGTTGGACGAATGGCTGCCGATCCCCGGCAGCATCGAGGCCATCGCACGGCTCTCGCATGCCGGCTTTCGGGTCGCGGTAGCCACCAACCAATCGGGACTGGCGCGCGGACTGTTCAAGCTCGAAATGCTCAACGCCATCCATCAGCGTTTGCGCGAGCGCGTGGAGGCCGAGGGCGGGCGCATCGAACTGATCGCCTTCTGTCCGCACGGACCCGACGACGGCTGCGATTGCCGCAAGCCGCGTCCGGGACTGCTGCTGGAGATCGCCGCGCGCTTCGATGTGGAATTGGCCAACGTCCCCTTCATCGGCGATTCGCTCGGCGACATCCAGGCCGCGCGCGCTGCCGGCGCCCGGCCCTGGCTGGTGCGTTCCGGCAAGGGCGAGCGCACCCTGGAGCGTCTGCGTGAGCAGGGCATGGACAACGAATCGCGCGACATCCCGATCTATCCCGATCTCAACACCGCCGCCACCGCGCTCATCGACATCCTAGGCTGAACTTATGACCCTGCTGCGTTCCCTGCTGTTTCAGCTGATCCTGATCGGATCGAGCCTGTTGTATTCGCTCGCGATCCTGGCGTTCGGGTCCGGCGACTCGGGCCGGCGCGCTCCACGCCTGGCGCGCTCCTGGGCCAGAGTCAATCTCAAGGCGTTGAAGATCCTCTGCGGGCTGGACTATCGCGTGCACGGCCTGGAGCATCTGCCCACAGACAATGCGATCGTGCTCTGCAAACACCAGTCCGCCTGGGAGATCCTCGCGCTCAGGGCGCTGCTGCCGCCGGAACAATCCTGGGTACTCAAGCAGGAGCTGATCCGCATCCCGGTCTTCGGCCAGGCACTCAAGCGGCTGAGCCACATCGCGATCGATCGTGCGGCCGGACGGCGTGAGATCACCCGTCTCATCCGCGAGGGCAGCGCATTACTGGAAGGCGGGCACTGGGTGGTGATCTTCCCCGAGGGCACGCGGGTCGCGCCCGGAACCCAGGGCAGCTACAACATCGGCGGTGCGCTGCTGGCCGAGCGCACGGGACGCCCGGTGGTGCCCATCGCCCACAATGCCGGCGTCTTCTGGGGACGCCGCAGTCTCGTCAAGCGTCCTGGAACCATAGATCTGGTGATCGGCCCGACCATTTCGACCCAGGGTCGCAAGGCCACCGAGATCAACACCGAAGTCGAGCACTGGATCGAGCAGACGCTTCAGGCGTGCTCGCCGGAATTCAAAACGCCACCTTCAACCCGCGCACCTTCTGACGGAAATCCTCGGTGACGGACTCGATGTCCTGGTCGTTGGCGATGACCTTGGGTGTGAGGACGACGACCAGTTCGGTGCGGGTCGAGGATTTCGAGGTCTCCCCGAAGAGTCCGCCCACCACCGGCAGACTGTAGAGTCCCGGAATGCCCTGCTTACCGTCTGAACGCGTGTCCTCGATCAAGCCGCCCAGCACCACGGCCTGATTGGAACGCACGGCCACCGAGCTGGTGATGGTGCGCTTCTTGAAGGATGGCGAGTTCAGCCCCGAGGCGTTCTCCTCGAACACCGTGCTGACTTCCTGTTCGATCTCCAGCTGAACCAGACCACCGGGCGTCACACGCGGTTTGACGGTGAGGATGACGCCCGTGTCTTTATAGGAGATGGTGGTATAGGTGCGATCGGTCGTCGAGGTGCCGTCCTGCTTCGAGGTGGCGATGGGCACTTCCCGACCGACCTGGATCTTGGCGGTCTGATTGTCCATGACCATGACCGATGGCGAAGAGAGGACGTTGAGCAGATTGTCGCCCGCCAGCGCACTCAGCGTTGCCTTGATCGTGTCCGGATTGGAGACCATGGCCCAGTTGAATCCGGGGAACATGGTGCCGATGCCCGACGTCTCGGCATCATCGAAGGTTCCATCCAAGGACGCGAAACTCTTGCCGTCCGCCCCCGGACCAAAGAGTTCCCACTGCACGCCATACTTGAGACTTCCGCTCAGGGTGATCTCGACGATCGTCGCCTCGACCAGCACCTGGAGCGGCAGGATGTCGAGTTGCTTGAGGGCGTCGAGGATCTTTTTGTAGTCACGCGGACTGGCGCGCACCAACAGCGAGTTATTGACGGCGTCGGCGACGATATTGACGCTCGACGACATCTCGAGTTCGTGCGATGAGGCGCTCTGGCGTGTCGTCTGGCTCTGGCTGGTCTTGGAGTCCGAGTTGCCGCTGGTGGTGGTTGTCGTCGTCCCGCCGATGCTCGACGACCGGCCGAGTCCGGGCGCGACATTGCCCACCGAGGACTTGCGCGCGTTACTGCCGGTGCCGCCGAAGAGCTGCGACAGGATATCGGCCAGACTTTCGGCATCGCTGTGCTTGACCCGGTAGACATAGAGCCGCTCGGAGCTGTCGCTTCGAGCCTCGGCCATGTCAAGCCGCTCGATCCAGTTGCGCACCTGCTGGAGATAGCGTTCCTGAGGCGAGACGACCAGCAGGGCGTTGGCGCTCTCGACCGGGATGAACCGGAAGATCCCCTTGAGCGGATTGCCGCTCTCGTCGGCGAGCAGGCTCTCCAGTTGCGTCACCACGTCCTTGCTCTTGGCGTATTCGAGCACGAAAAAACCGACTGAGAGTCCCGACATCCAGTCGACGTCGAAGACGCGGATGGTGTCGAGCAGATTGCTCATCTCGGGGCTGGTGCCGGCGATCACCAGGAGGTTACGCAGATTGTCGACACGGATGACGCTGCCTTCGGGCGCCAGGGGCGTGAGGATGCTGTTCATCTCCTCGGCGCCGATATAGCGCAATGGCACCACCTGCACACTGTAGCCATTGGGCAGGGCGCGGTCGGTCTCGCCGAGCTGAGGCGTCACGCGCCCCTGGACGGCATTGGCCAGCGGCACCACCTCATAGCGATCGCCCTTTTGGACCAGGGCGGCATTGTTCATCCGCAACAGAGTTTCGAGCGTGGGCAGCAGATCCTCGCGGCGCAGCGGACGGCCGGTCTGAAGCGAGGTCGCGCCCTGTACCGCCGGATGCAGGACGTAGTTGACCTTGAGCAGGTCGCCCAGGATGACCTTGACCACCTCGCGGATGTCGGTACCGTCGAAATTCAGCGTGACGTCGCCGGGTGAGGCGTCGACCTCGGACGGCGCTATCCTGCGCACGAACGAGCCGCTGCCGCGCTGGACGATCTCGCTGCTCTTGGGGCGCGCCTCCTCGTCACCGATGGCAATGATCTCGGCGCCGGCGCCGCCACGCTGCTTGAAGGCGTCTCGCTTACGGGCATGATCTTCGTCCAGGACATGACCCGTGGGCTCGCCGACCTTGAGCGTGGGATCCCAATTCGCACGCTCGCAGCCCTGGAGGCCAGTCGCGATACCGGCCAGCAGGGCAACGCACAACCAATGTCCGAGCTGAGAATGGCGCCTGGCGGGGTGATGGAAATACATGGTGCCTCGGTGACGGGCGTCGAGTCGTCTCGACCGACCTGTGATCATGGCTTGGGAGATTCGGGGCGAGCCGGCACACGGGGAGGAGGCCGTGGCAGAACCTTCCGGGCGGGTGGTGGCGCGGTCGCGGGCACTGGCTTGGAATAGTCGCGCAATATTAGCGCATCCTGCCGACCCTGTCGCTCAAGCAGGACGCGGTCTTCCTGGATGTCGGTGACTGACCAGCCTTGCAGGTCATCGCCGATACGCAGACGCCGAAGCTTGAGTTGCGTCGGGTCCTGGACCCAGGCGGAGACGATCTCGGATGTGATGAGTACCGCGTTCAGATCGAAGGCACTCAACTCCACATTGGCCTCCGGCCCCCGTGTGTCCGCCGGATCGTCGTTCAGTGGCTCCGGCTTGCGATCCGGCCGGAAGAGTGGACGCTCGACGATGGAGGCATAGTTGTCCCGGCTATCGAAGGTTTCGAGCCGAGCGAGCAGGTCCGGCTGCGTGGACGATACGCCGGACGGGTTCCCCCCAGGCGCGTTCGCCGATTCCAGCACGGGCATCGGCGGTGGCCAGCCGAGCCACTGGAGCGTCAGACCGGCCAGCAGGACGAGCGCAACCAGGACCGGGACATAGCGTCTCACGAACCACCCCCCAGGACGAAACCATAGATATCCAGCCTCACCGTGAGTTCGCCCGCCTGATTGGCCATCAGGTGACGCCGTACCAGGGCTGGACTGGACGATACCGCCGGACGCGCGGCGGAGCGTACCGAGAGACGCTCGACGAACAGAAAGGGGCGCGTCTGTTCGAGACGATAGAGCACCTCCATCAGCGTCTCGGTCGAACCCTGGATCTGGGTGCGCACACGGATACGCGGCGGCATGTCCTGAGCCTCCGGCGGCAGGATCTGGGTGCTGATCAGACGCCCTGAAGCGGCGGTGACGATGTCCTGGACCCGCGCCTGGAGCTGAGCGCCGGCGAGCGCCTGGGTCGGAGCCTTGAAGTAGAAGGCATCGAAGGCGTCATTGGTCCGGGCCTGCTCCAGCTCGGCTTGCAGCGCCGGGCGCGTGCTCACCAGACGCTGGTAGCGCATCAATTGATCGCGGCTGGTGGCGATGCGGTCATCGAGTTCCGAGATCCGGCTCAGCCAGGGAATCACGATGGCCGCCAGCAACAGCATGGGCAGCAGCATCACCGCGCCGAGCGAGACCAGACAGAGCGCTCGGTCGGCCCGAGCCTTGGGCTTCATTCGGCACCTCCGCGTGTGTAGCGGAAGGAAATGTTGAAGCGTTCCTTGCCCGTGCTGGCAATCTGGGTCACGGGCGAGCCGAAGGAAACGCCATCGATGCCGGGCGACTGTTCCAGGATCGCGATCAGGGCCGTGGCCTGTCCGGATTCGCCGCGGATGTCGACCTGATCGGCGCTGAACTCGAGATTCTGCACCCAGGTATCCTCGGGAATACGATCCGTGAGTTCACGCAGCATCGCCAGGATCGAGGGTTGTTCGAGCTTGCGCTGAATCACCGCCGTGCTGCCCTGGCGGACGCGCTCGAGTTCCTGGCGCAACTCGTCGACGGCGATGGCCTGACTGCGCAGACGTGTGACCTCGGCGTCCAGCTGGCGCGCGATCCGGTGCTTCTGCCACAGGGGCGTCACGAGCATCGCCATCGCCAGCAGGATCGAGACGATGGCCGAGGCCGAACCGAGCGTCAGACGCCCGTGACGCCGTTTCGGACGCCGTTCGGGGGGAAGCAGATTGGCGCGGCTCCAGGCGCCGTCCCAGGTGAGGCGATCGACGGGCGTGCCGAGCGCTTCCAACTGCGTGATCCAGTCCTCGACCAGATCACGCCTACACAGGGCCAGATCCAGCCGCAGACGCTCGGCCGTCTTGGGACCGCTCAGGGCGACGAAATCGAAGAGCACGTCCTTGGACTCGAAGGGCGAGAGACGATCCAGCTCGTAACGGATCACCTGCGGCAGGTTGGCGCGGACCTGCGATGGAAAGGAGACCGTGCGTCTGAGCACGGCCTCGCGCGGCAGCCGCAGCTCGATGCCCGGTGGTCGCTCCTGTTGGCCGACTCCCGCGATGTCGGGCACGGCCATCCTGTGCGTCAGATCCATCTCGCCCAGCGGGCGCGTCTCCAACCCCATGACCAGCTCGACGCGTGCCCGCCGTCCCTCGGGTCGAATGACGAGCCAGCGGTTGTAGCGCGCCAGGGTTCGGTGTGCGAACGCGGGCAGACAGCCCAGCAGACGCTCGCCGAGCGCGCCCGACCCGACTCCGGCGCCGACGATCGGGAGCGCTTCGAAGAAGCGGTTCAAGCGTTCAGTGAACGTCATCATCAGTCTCCGACTCGCTGTCGCTCAGGGGTTCCGTCACGAGTCCCTGCCGACGCCACAGTACCTGATAGGGGGGTTGCTGTCCTGGTGCGAGCTGAAAGAGCGCCTCCATCCGCCGAGCCGCACCACTCGATCGCGGTCCAGTGACCTGGAGGCGGTAGACCGGACCGCCACGCTCGATCAGGGTCGTCGAGGTGGTACCTGAGACCTCGGCGCGATCACGCTCGGCGATCTCCTCGCGCGCCTCCTCCAGCGTGAGTCCCTTGAGTGTCGCCAACACCGCCGGCGAGGCGAAACGCTCGACCGGCTGCGACGAACCGCCCTGGACCGAGACCTCGGGGGCGAGCAGGCGATAGCGTTCGGGTGTCATACCGAGAACCTGCCGCAGCTCCTCGACCGCTTCATAGGCGGCATCCTTGGCACCGAGCGCACGACCGGCCTCGGCATAGTCGGCATCCTCGGCACCGTTGAGCAGGGCCAGATCGTCCTCGTCGCGCCAGTCGACGATCGCCGCCGCCAGCGCATCGGCCTCCTCGGGCAGCAGGCCGAGCACTTCCAGCAGTGTCCGCAGGCTCTCGGGCCGGATCTGGTTGAGATCGTAGCGCGAGGACTCGTTGAAGACACGCAGGGTCAGCTCAGAGCCGGCGAAAGACCAGATGCGCGACCGGCCGTCAGGTAACCAGGCTGTTCCCTGCTCCGCGTCGACCTGGGCCTCCGGGGTCATGTAATGCAGCGCGGTATAGGCGATGGCGGCTTCGGCGAGGGTCCGGAAGCGCGCCGACTCGACATGGTTGTCGGCCAGGGCGACCTCGGTGCGGCGCGAGACGGTCAGGCTCACGGCCATGACCGTCAGGAGCGTCAACACCCACATCACGAGCATGAGCGCGATGCCGCGCTGGTATCTGCGACCTGTCATCATCGGGGTTGATCGGGCAGGGTCACGACGAGATCGGGCCAGGATTGTTCGGTCGTCTCCAGACGGATCCGCACCAGCTTCGGCAGGCGGGCCTGCTCCAGCCACTCATCGTGCCAGTCCGCTTCACTCTCGCCATCGAGCACGCCATAGTAAGCCAGCTCGAAGCGACTCACCTTCGCCAGCAGCCAGGCGCGTCCGAACGCGCCATCGGCGGCGTCGAGATCGGTGCGCAGATCGCTCAGCGATGCCGCCTCCTGCTTGGTCATCGGTTCCCAGGGCACGACCTCGCCGCCGCCCTCCAGGATCTCGGGATGCAGGAGCCAGCGCGTCAGCATCAGCGTGCGCGCCTCGTCCGTGCCTTCCAGCTCCAGACGCAGGATATAGAGTCCGGACAGACCGACATGCTCAGACAGAGGCGCGGCCCACTCGATACGCTCCGACTCCCCCGCGAAGACCTGGACACTCTGTCCATCGTAGACGGCGCTGATCGGCCGGGTCTGACCGAGCGTGCGTCGGAGAACGCCATCGGCCAGTCGCAGGCCGGACAGACGCTCGCCGACCGTCTCGACCGCCTCCCAGGAGCGGCCGCCGAGCCGCAGCCCCGAAAACAGCAGCAGTGAGATCAGACCGATGATCGCCAGCGCGATCACCAGCTCGATCAGCGTGAAGCCGCGCCCCGCGCGCCGGCCCTGGTTCGAGATCGTGCGCCGGTTCATGGGGTTGTGTTCGCCAGCGGATCGACCAGCTTCAGGGTCGAGAGCATCAGGCGTCGCGGCCGCCCGGCGTCGAACCAGAGCACGCCGGCATTGACGCGATAGGCCGTGACCGACAGCGTGGCCGTTGGAAACTCGTCGGATAGATCGAGTTCGAACAGCGTCAGCTCCCAGGAGAAGCCGCTCTCGGTCTCGCCCGAGACCGTCCCTTCCTCCAGGACGATCTCATGCCCGGCCAGGGTGAGCAGTGATTCGGCGAGGGTCGCGGCCTGCGTGTATTGGGCCGAGGCGAGGGTCGCGCTGGTGGCGCGCGAGAAGATGCCGAGCAGCACCCCGAGCGAGACGGCCAGGATCGCGAAGGCGACCAGCACCTCCAGCAGCGAGAACCCGCGCTGAGCCTGACGACGCCGCATCACTCGGACCAGGAGTCCAGTTCGATGCGCCCGGTCAGCCAGGCAACACCGATTTGATAGCCATGCCCATCCTGGGACAGCACGAGACGCCCGCCGGTCGAACTGCCGTCGGGGAAAAAACGGATGAGGCCACGCTGTTCGTCGATCAGCTCGCGACTGGCGGCATCGAGCTGGAGCGAGAGCCGCTCGGGCAAGGAGAGCGCACGATAGCCGGCGAGCGTCAGACGGTGGTGTTCGAGATCGACCAGCACCTGGGTCTCTTCGCCGCGCCGGATGGCCGACTCACGCGCCAGACGCAGCGTGGCAGCCGTGCGGCGTGCGGCGGACTTCATTTCCAGCCCTGGAAAGGCGGCTGAAAAGAGCGTCGGCACCGCCGTCATGATGACGGCGGCGATGGCCATGACCACCAGCAATTCGACCAGGGTAAAGCCGCGCGTGCCTCGCCCTGATCGATGGACCTGGATTATTCCCAACTCTTGACGTCGGCGTTATCGCCCTCGCCGCCCTCGCGATTGTCGGCGCCGAGCGACCAGATGTCGTAGCTGCCGTGTTCGCCGGGGAACCGGTACTGATAGTCGAAGCCCCAGGGATCCTTGGGCACTTCGCTCTTCTTCAGATAGGGACCGTTCCAGTTCGGCATGCTGCCCGGATTCTCGACCAGCGCCTTGAGTCCTTCGTTCTCGGTCGGATAGCGGCCCAGTTCGAGGCGATAGAGATCGAGGGTCGAGGACAGATCCTCGATCTGGAGCCTGGCCGTCTTGCTCTTGGAGCTGTCCAGGAATTTCATCACCTTTGGACCGACCAGTCCGGCAAGCAGCCCCAGGATGGCCAGCACGACCAGGAGTTCGACCAGGGTGAAGCCGCCGTGACGGCGCGAAGTCTTGAAACGCATGTGGAACTGACCTCTTGAGAGTGGATCCTTGAATTCGATGGCGCATTCTAAACCCGGCTCGACGAACAGGACATCGCCTCAGAAGACGAGTTCATTGGCGCCGAGAATGGCCATCAGGATCGACAGGATGATCCCGGCCACGATGACGCCGAGTCCGATGATCAGGATCGGTTCCAGCAGCGTCAGCATCCGCTGCACGCTCACCCGCGTCTCGCGGTCGTAGAGACTGGCGACCTTGGCCAGCATGGCATCGAGACTGCCGGACTCCTCACCGACACGGATCATTTGCAGCGCCAGATCAGGCAGCGCCTGGAGTCGGGCCAGCGGGCCGGCGAGGCCGCGCCCGTGCTTGAGTTCTTCGCCGGCTTCCTCGATCAGGCCGAAGAGCTTCTGATTGGAGACCACTTCCTTGGCGAGGTTCAGGGCACTGAGCAGAGGCAGGCCGTTCTTCAGCAGGGTCGAGAGTGTGTGACACAGCCGCGCGGTCTCCATCTTCCAGATCAGGTCACCGAACAGCGGCAGCGTCAGCACCCGACGGTCGAGCCGGGCCTTGGCGGAGGGATTCTGGAGCCAGCGCTCGATGACGACAGCCGCCAGCGCAATCATGCACAGCATCGCCCACCAGTAGTGACGGAACAGATCCCCGGCGGCGACCACGATCTGGGTCGACAGCGGCAGCGCCTCGCCCATGTCCTCGAACAGCACTGTGAACTGCGGCACCACGAACACCAGCAGCAGGATCACCGAGAGCGCCGCGACGAACAGCAGGATCGAGGGATAGACCAGGGCCGAGGTCACAGTCTGGCGCAGCTCGGCCAGACGTTCCAGATAGTCGGCCAGTCGATCCAGAACCTGTTCCATGGCGCCGCTCGCCTCGCCGGCCCGTACCATGTTGATGTAGAGACGCGGAAACTGCTTGTCCTGAGCCTCCAGCGCGCTGGAGAAGGTCGCGCCGCCGCGCACCCGTTCCTGCAAGTCCGAGAGCACGCGCACCAGATGCTCCTCGGAGGTCAGATCGACGAGAATCTGGAGCGAGCGGTCCAGGGTCAGGCCGGCTTCGAGCAGGGTCGCCAGCTCGCGTGTGAGGATGCCGATCTCTTTCTGGCTCAGACGTCGGCGCCGACGCCGGCCCAGCTTGACCGTCAGACTCCTGGTGGTGCGCGCCTCGATCGGGATCAGGCCCGTCGCCTGGAGATGGCGGATGACGGCCGATTCGTCGGCGGCGTCCATCTCGCCCTCGACCGTTTCACCGTCGAGTTTGACGGCCTTGTAGAAAAACTTGGGCATGGTTGTAGGGTACGGGGCTCGAACAGCGCAAAAGTACCAGCAAAGCGATCAGTCGGCGCGGTCCACCGGGCTGAGGTTGGCGTTGAGGAAGTGGATCAGCAGGGCACGGTTGGACTCCGAGCCGAGCATTGAAGACGCCGTCAATCTTGGGGTCAATGGGATGATCATATAGATGAGTCTAATCAGGATCTGGGCGAGCAACAATCACCAGACGCAGAGGTTTCAGCCGGCGGCGTCCGGCTCGCACGCAAAGCTCGACCTGGGCCGTGCTCAGCCTTGTGGCCTGCACAACCTGCCCATCGCTCAGCGAGCCTCGCCCATAATTCGCAGCATAAGCTCATGATTAAAATACATTTTTAAACTCGAACATCCTACTCCAAGCTCCAAGAATCGGTCGATAAACGAAGCTGCTCGATTCTTTATTATGTACGGAAGAGACCTTCTCAAAGCAGATGGACATGCTATCTTTTGATGCATGAAAACGCCTCTAAGCACAGTCGGTCGTCAAGCAGGCTTCACGCTGTTGGAGCTCATGGTCACGGTTGCTGTCGCGACCATTCTCCTGGCCATCGCGGTTCCCAGCTTCCAGGATGTCATCCGCAGGAACCGCTTGGCGGCCGCGACAAATGATTTTCTTGCTTCCATCTACTACACGCGCAGCGAGGCGGTCAAAGAAGACAAACGCGCCATCATGTGCGCTTCCAGCAACGGCAGCACCTGCACGGGAAGCTGGGCTGACGGCTGGATCGTGGTCGTGGATTCCAATCAAAACGACGAAGTGAATGAAACGGACAAGCTAGTTTTGGTACGAGAGGCACCGCCATCCGGTATTTCTATTGAAGGCAAGACCAAGATTGCTTACATGCCCAGCGGCCGGGTAGCATCTTTTGGCCACGGCACCATTACCATTGGGGCTAGTGGCCATACCAAGAAAATAATCATCTCGACTAGCGGCAGACCGAGGGTAGAAGATGGCTAATCGTCGACGCCCGCTGGGCTTTCGCCATTCGCGTGGAACCTCTCTCATCGAAGCGATGGTCACGGCGGTTGTGCTGGCCATTGGGTTATTAGGCATTGCGGCTTTGCAGGGGGCCGGACTGAGGGCAAATAACGATGCCAAGTTCCAAACGCTGGCATCCGATGTGGCCTGGGATCTGGCCGATCGCATGCGCGCCAATGTGCACGACTACGCGGATGAAAACACCAGTCCCTATGTCACCTCTGCGGCCACGAACTGCGGCTCGTCCCCCTCAAAAACCTGCGCCATGACTCCGGATGACAGCCCTGTCGACTGTTCGAGTGCGGACATGGCCGCCTTCGATCTCTATCAGGTTAGCTGCGTCAACGGGGTCGATCTCTTGCCTTCCGGTACTCTTTCCGTGACCTGCACGAACACAGGCGCGCGGGCCACCCCCTGTAGGATCACCGTGGGCTGGCAGGGACCAAACGACACAGAGGCGCAACAAATCGTCGTGGATCTGATTCCGGGCCGCCCGGAAGATTTGGTGGACTGAACATGGCAACTCGCACACACCAGGCCGGCATGTCGCTGATCAGCCTACTCATTGGCGCCACCATCGGCATATTGCTGACCGGTGCGGCGGGTAAAGTCTACCTGGATTCCCGCATCGCTTTTTCAGCCAATGAGGTTGTTGCCGCCACCATGGAGAATGGTCGTTTCGCCATCGATGATTTGAGACGTACCCTGATGATGACGGGCCGGCTGCTTAGGGCCGATAACCTCCCCTTCGGCGATCCTGACGATCCAGGCAAGGCGAAGCTGCAGCTGCTTGATGATCAGGATCCCGGCGCGTCGGACAAAATCGTGGTGTTCTATGGCTCTAATACAGGCTGCGACGATTCCGACACCGATGCCAACAGATGCCAGCTCGATTGTTTGGGAAATCAAATTAACAAAAATAACACGACACCCTACCGGGCCAGGATCGAGTTCCATCTTTCCGGTTCTCGCGAGCTTCGGTGCAGCGTTGATGGCGGACAACCTGAGCCGCTGGCGTCTGGAATCGAGACCTTCCAGGTTCTCTACGGCTGGGACACGGACGGCGACCGTTATCCTAATCTTTACGTCAATGCGACCGAGGCCGCTGCTAATGGCCTGTGGTCTCCCAAGGGGCGGATTGTCGCGCTCCGGATCGGGGTGCTTGCGAGTTCCGCTGACATGACGCTTCCGCAAGCGGCGCGAACCGAGGGTGAAAAGGCCTTCGATGTACTGGATGTCAAGTACACAGTTTCCCCTCCGTCCGGCAGTAGCAAGCTGGATAAGTACTACCGCGTATACACCAGCACCATCTCTCTGCGTAATCTTGAGGCGGTTGAGCAATGATGTTCTATGCAAAGCGGCAAAGAGGTGCAGCTCTGGTCATCGCGGCGGTGCTGCTGGTGGCGATGACACTCATCAGCGTCACGTCCATGCGATCGTCCGTCACGAATATCAAGATTTCCACCAATCAGCGCATGAAGCAGGGCGCCTACCAGGCGGCCGAAAGCGCCCTGATGCAGATTCTCGACGAGAATCCCCATGAGGTCATACCGAAAACCAATACAGTTGGTGACTTCGAGAAACACCCGAATTATTACCAAGACCGCTTGAAAAGCGATGACCAGGATCGTCCTTACACGGAAGCAGATGTCATCATGCGGTTTGAGGGTAGGCGAAACAATATTTTGATTTCAGGTGAGGCGCTTGGCTCGATCGTGCTCTTGTATCAAGCGGATGCTTATGGTCGCGTGAGAGGGGTTGGCGGCGAATCGGTGGGGGCTGGGGCAGTTAATCGAATGGGTGCCGGCTTGGTGCGTCCGAGTCAATGATGAAAGGTAATTTGGCATGAGATCCTCATACACCAGCAAGACAGGCGGCTTGGGCGTATTCAGCCTCGCTTTAGGGCTCTCGGCTTTGATTGGCGCCGCCTCGGCACAGGCGGACGACATTGACTTCTATCTGTTGCCTCCGTCGGACCCCGTGGCGCCCAATGTGCTCTTCATTCTCGATGAGTCTGGAAGCATGGATGATTATAATCGGATGACGGATTTGAAGAATTCCATGAAGACACTCTTGGATAACCCGATGATGGATCATGTTCAGGCCGCCATTATGGGTTATACAACCGCTAATACAGATATTTATTATAATAATCGTGGCTGGAATACATATGCTAATGTAAATGGTTCCTTGGCCATCAAGCTACATTCGGATTTCAAAACTGTAGGCGAGGGCAGCAATCGCAGCGCGATGAAAGCCATCGTTGATGGACTTTCTCCGCGCGCATCCACACCTACCGTCTGGGCTCTGAAGCTGGGCATGGAATGGTTTGATAGCCGCGCGACCCAGATCGAGGGCACCCCTAGCGACAGAACGCGAGCGACCAGCCCCACCTATTCCTCCCCTATGAGCGATCCAGCCTACTGGTGCGTCCCCAATCACTTGGTGCTACTCACAGATGGCGAACCAAATTCTAATGATCCAAATTATTATGGCCTTACCAGCTACAAAGGAACTACCTGTGTAAAAGACAGCACTTCTATTGAAGAGAAAGGCCGCTGCGCCGCCGAGATCGCAGCCTGGGGTTACAACAATGACCTGCGCACCGATTCAGTATGGGAAGATAATCAAAATGTTACCACCCATACCATTGCTTTGGGGGATAGCCTGGGCAGCAATGACAAAGCATTTTTAAAAAATATTGCCATCAAAGGCGGTGGCGGCTATTACGAGGCGGACAATGCCAGCACTCTGTTGAATGCTTTTGAAACCATCGTGGACGATGCCAAATCTGAGGTGGAATATATCTACAACGCACCAGTGATCCCTGTCTCAGCCACGAATGCGTCAGTGAGTGGTGATTATATCTATGTCCCCCTCTTCGCCCCCGAACCGAACAAGCTTTGGCTGGGGAATGTCAAGAAATATAAAATGAAACAGCAAAAGGATGGCACCTTTAAAGTGTTTAGCAAAGGAGGAAGCGATGCAGTAAACGTTAACGGGATGTTTCTTGATAATGCGAAAAACTTCTGGGATACAGAACCGGATGGTGATGGAGGAGACGTCTTGATCGGTGGCGCGGCGGGGCAGATCGGCGACGAGCCCCGGAATCTTTATACTTGGCTGGATGGCAATGATCTAGATCTCACTGACGATAATAATCGGCTGCATAGGGATAATCTGCTGGAGGAAAATGATGGCGGCGTAATTAAAAACATTCTATTGACGAGTCATAGCTGCAGCGAGAACCGGACTGAATATGAAAATTGTTCCTGCACAAACGACTCAGAACTCCGTGACAATAAGTGCTGCAAAAAAGACAGTAATGGAAAATGGAAATGCAGAGATAAGTGGAAGAGTTGTCAGCCTGTAATAAAATCAGAAATTTCATGCCCAGCCGGGGATCTCCTCGACTGGATGAACTTCACAGGCACTCATACCTATTCCTTTGTCGAAATGGGCGCGCCGCTCCACACGCAGCCACTTCTGGTCCGCTACGCTAGCGGGGATGTCGTCTATCAACCTACTTCCCAAGGCCTTCTGCACGCCTTCGACGAGGCAACCGGTAAGGAAAAATGGGCCTTCATGCCCGATGAACTGTTGCACACCATTGATGACGCACGAATCAATGCGGCCTTGGGTGAAAATGAAAGCCGCTTGTACGGCCTGGACGGTCCCATGGTTCTGGTTCACGACGACCCGAACAAGAACGGCACCGTCGACAGCAGGGAAAAAGCCTACCTGCTGGTCAGCATGCGCCGGGGCGGCCGCAACATCTATGCCCTCGACATCTCCAACTCCAGCGTCCCCAAACTGGCCTGGGAGATCAAGGGCGGCGTCACCAGCGGCTTCGAGAAGCTGGCCCAGACTTGGTCCGCCCCCCAGATCGGCAAGATCAAGGGCTACGATGGCACCGTGGTCGCCTTTGGCGGAGGCTATGACGAGGATCAGGACGCCGTCACCGGCAGCCGTCAGAACGACGACATCGGTAACGCCATCTATATCGTGGACGCCTGGACCGGCAGCCGCGTCAAGACCATCACCAATAGCGGCGGCGATATCAACATCTCCAACATGAACAACGGCATCGTCTCAGGCGTTCGCCTGCTGGATATCAACAACGACGGGTACTCGGAACGCCTCTATGCCGCCGACGTGGGAGGACGAATCATCCGTGTCGATCTGGAAGCAAATAACGGTGCCGGGGCGGGCGGCATCCTAGCGGATGTCAATGAGGGTAGCGCCGCTGGAAATCGCCGCTTCTTCACGGAACCGGAGATAGGCTATCTCTCCTGGGGAGCGCGCTATCTAGTCATCGCCATCGGTTCCGGCAACCGCCCAGATCCGCTCAGCAACACGGTGACCGACAGGTTCTACGTGATCAAGGATTACGATATCTTCCAAGAGAAAGATTGGCAGGAGAAAGACGAGAATAACCTCGCCGCCTACCCTTATGACCACAACGACTTTACGGATATCACAAGCGCAGACCTTAGTAAGGCAGAGAATGGCAGCCAATCGGTCACGGTCCAGAATGTGCAGAGCCGTAAAGGCTGGTTTTACACCCTATCCGCAGGTGAAAAAACGCTGTCCAAAGCACTGATCGCCAACTATGCCGCGATGTTCACCACCTACAGCGGCACCAGAAGCGACGATATTTCGCCTTGTGAGGCCAAATCCACAACAGGGGTCTCCCGCTTTTATGCCCTGGATCTGCGCCATGGCGGCAGCCGATTTGATCTTGACCTCGATGACAGTTTGGATACCGACGACCGATCCATCGTCATTACAAGTATTGGTGGCCTGCCGCCGCCTCCGACATTATTCTTTACCGGGGACACAGATGACGAAGGGAGTGCAGATGACGAAGGGAGTAGCGATCCCACGCAAGTAATCGCGATTGCAGGCCAAGTAATCACGCTTGTGGGTTTGGATGAAGTGGTTCGCTGGAGCGACAGCTTCAAAGCAATCTATTGGGAGCAGCTCATCGACGCCACAGATGATGCACTCGATGACGAAGAATAGCTGAATTGATAGAAAAGAGCGCAAGCAGATGCCATTAAAATTAAAAGCCGGTGGTTTCACACTGATCGAGTTGATGATAGCGGTTGCCGTACTTGGCATCCTCTCGGCGATCGCTTATCCCAGCTATCAGGACTATGTCCGAAAGGGACGTCGCAGTGATGGCCAGTCGTCGCTGATGAGTGCCGTGCAGAAAATGGAGATCTACTACTCCAGCAACGGAACCTATACGACCGACCTGAATGCGGCCAATATCAGCAGCAATTCGGATGAAGGCTATTACACCATCAGCTTAGCGGCCGCCACCACAGCCTGCCCCATCGTCCGCTGCTTCCGCCTGGAGGCGACTCCCACCTCCAAGCACGGGCAGAACAATGACAAGATCCAGGGCTTCAGCTACAGCTCGACGGGGCAGAAGCAGAACAAGCAGGGGGGGAGTTGGGCGGGCGGCTGGGATTGAGCCGGCTGTTTTTGCTCAGCGCAGCTCCATACGGAGGTTGCTTCAATCCGCCTCGGCCACGCGCAACACCTCCTCAATGGTGGTGCGCCCGTCGAGCGCCTTGCGCAATCCATCCTGATACATGGTCTCCATGCCCTCTTCCATGGCCAGACGCTTGATCTCGGTGGCTGTAGCGTGCGCCAGGACGGCCTGGCGGATGGGTTCGGACATGACCAGCACCTCGGTGATGACAAGCCGGCCGCGATAGCCGGTGCCGTTGCACTGTTCACAGCCAACGGCGCGCTGGAGATCGACCTCACCGGCCGATCCGGTCAAGCCCTTGAGATGCACGAAGCGCGCGGCCAGTTCGGGCTGGGCCTGATAGGACTCGCGACAGTGCGGACACAGCCGGCGCACCAGACGCTGGGCGAGGATGCCGTTGATGGTGGAGGTCAGCAGATAGTCCTCGACCCCCATGTCCAGCAAGCGCGTCACGCCGCTGGCCGCGTCGTTGGTATGCAGCGTCGAAAGCACGACGTGACCGGTCAGGGCCGACTGCACGGCGATGCGCGCCGTCTCCAGATCGCGCATCTCGCCGACCATGATGATGTCCGGATCCTGGCGCACGATGGCGCGCAGCGCACCGGCGAAGGTCATGCCGATGGACGACTTGACCTGGATCTGGTTGATGCCGGGCAACTGGTACTCGACCGGATCCTCGACCGTGATGATCTTGCGCTCCTGCGTGTTGAGCCGGCTGAGCGCGGTATAGAGCGTGGTGCTCTTGCCCGAGCCGGTCGGCCCGGTGACGAGCAGGATGCCGTAGGGCTGTTCGAGGATGCGATTGAGCCGTCGGCGCGGCCCGCCGTCGAAACCGAGCGCATCGAGATCGAAACGCACGCTCTCCTTGTCCAGCAGACGCATGACCACGCTCTCGCCGAACATGGTCGGCACGGTCGAGACACGCAGATCCAGCTCCTTGCCCTGGATGCGGATCGGGATGCGCCCGTCCTGGGGCAGCCGACGCTCGGCGATGTTGAGCTTGGCCATGATCTTCACACGCGAGATCACAGCCGCCGTGGAGCGCACCGGCGGGGCCTCGACCTCCTTGAGAATACCGTCGACACGATAGCGGACCTTCAACTCATCGGCGAAGGGTTCGATATGGATGTCGGAGGCGCGCGACTCGACGGCACGCTGAATGAGCTGGTTGACCATGCGGATGACCGGTGCCTCGCTGGCCAGATCCTTCAGGTGCTCGATGTCTTCCTCGTCGAAGTCACCGAAATCGGCCTCGGACTCGCCGGTCTCGGGCGTCTCATCGACCTTCTCATAGAGCCGTTCGATGGCCGACTCGATCTCGCTCGCCGGCGCGACCAGAGCCTCGACCGGCTTGGCGACGGCCAGACCAACGGCCGCCCTGACAAAGTCGTCGACCGGATTGGCGAAAGCCACCCGGAGCCGCTCGTCATGCTCGGCGAGCACCAGGACGCGCGCATCCTTCATGAAACGCCGTGTGAGCAGATCCTCACGCACCGGCTCCTCGGGGAAGTCCGCTGCGGTGGCCAGCGCCAGACCCAGCACATCGGACATCGCCTGCGCCATGTCGCGCTCCGAGACCAGCCCCAGACGCACCAGCAACGGCAACAGTGACTCACCGGCCTCTTCGGCCAAGCGCCGGGCGCGGGCCATGTCGGCGGCCGTCAGCCTGGACTGGGCGAGCAGGTGACCGGCGACCCTGGACTCGGCGCTCGACTCGACGGCTGTGCCGGCATCCGTTGCCGCCGCCTGGAGCGGGTCGGCAGAGGCGGCGGCAGGCCAGTCGTCGGCCTCATCGTGACAGGCGCTGATGGAGGGCACGTCCTCCAGGAGGGCGCTTTCGTTCACGAGATTTCCATCCGGGCGTTACGCTCGACCAGCCCGACCTTGAGATGAATCACCCCGTAGATCACGGCCCAGGCGCCGAGCAGCATCCACTGATCCGAGGCCGTGAGTCCGGGCGCCGCCACCGCACAGACGGCTACAGCCCCCATCAGCCCATAGGCGCGCAGCACCGTTCGTCGGTGGCTCCAGCCGGCCAGCACCAGGCGCTGATAATGATGCGAACGATGCGCCTCCCAGACTCGCTCACCGCGTATCAGGCGCGCGACCAGGGTCCAGGTCGCGTCGACGATGAAGGGCGAGAAAACCAGCCAGGCGACCCAGAGCGGAAAGAGTCCGAGTTCAGTGCCCCAGAGCGCGAGTGCGGCGGCCAGCAGCCCCAGGCTCGACGAGCCGACGTCTCCCAGGAAGATGCGCGCCGGCGGAAAATTGCTGGCCAGGAAGCCGCCCGCCGAGGCCGCCACGCCGAGACACACCAGCACATAGCCCGGCTCCTCGCCGCGCCAGCCGAGCCAGGCCAGGGCCAGGAAGCCGAAAACCGCCATGCCGCCGGCCAGACCATCCATGCCGTCCATGAAGTTGTAGAGATTGATCATCCAGACCACGAACAGCAGCGTGAGCACGAGTGCGAGCCAGCCTGGAAACACCAGCGTGGCGCCGGGCAGATCCAAACGGCTCCAGCCCAGTCCGCCGAGCAGCAACGCGCCGGCCGCCAGTCCATGGGCCGTCAGCCGCGCCAGTGGCGAGAGATCACCGAGATCGTCGCGAAAGGACACCAGCGCAACCAGCAGCAACGCACCCAAAATCGAGGCCGGCGCGTCATCCATCCAGCCCAGCGCCACGGCGGCCAGGAGCGTCAGGAGCACCCCCGCCAGCACGCCCAGACCGCCCGAGCGCGGTACCGGCGCGGCATGCAGTGAGCGCTCGTTCGGATGATCGAGCGGACCGAATCCCGAACCTGCCCGCGTCGCCAGCCAGCGTGTGAGCAGCAGGCTGAGAACCAGGGCGGCCAGGGAGACGAAAGCGAGCGGCGCGAGACTGGACGACATGGAGCGGCGGCCGGTCAGTGCGAGCGGACCAGAGCCGACTCGACCGCGTCGCGCCGTTCACGACCCGCGAGCAACTCGATGAGCGCGAGCGCGAAATCCATGGCGGCCCCTGGGCCGCGTCCGGTGACGACCCGGCCGTCGATCACGACGGCTTCATCGATCAGGTTCAAACGCGGGAAGTCCTCGGGCTTCACGCAACCCGGATAGCAGGTCGCCTGTTTGCCGTCGAGCAGCCCGGCGCTGGCCAGCGCCCTGGGCGCGGCGCAGATGGCTGCCGTATAGGCCCCACGCTCGGCGTGACGGCGCAGGATGGCGCAAACACGCGGGTCGTCCTCCAGATACTGTGCACCCGGCAATCCGCCCGGCAGGACGACCATGTCGAAGTCCTGATCGGCGACCGCCTCCAGCGTGGTGTCGGGCAACAGCACGGTGTCACGGCTGGCCTTGACCGGACCCTCGGTCAGACCGGCGGTCACGACCGTGATCTCGGCGCGGCGCAGCAGATCGATGATGGTGACGGCTTCGAGTTCTTCGCAGCCCTGGGCGAGTGGAACCAATACGCGCATTGCGGATACTCCTGCATGGCATGGTGTCGAATGACGGCGCCGAGGTTGCCGGGGTCCGGCACGCCTCGGTGTGCGGTCGTTGAATGGGTGACTCAGGGTGTGGCCACCGTGCCGAGGATGTTCAGCCCCTTGAGCACGTTGAGCGCCTCGGAGAGCTGGAAGTCCTCGACGGCGAGCGGCAACGGCTCAGGCTCGGTCGGTTCGTCGGTTGCGGGCGCCTGCTCATCGAGATGCCGCACCAGATCGGCCTCCTTGAGCGAGCCGAGTCCGGGATCGGCCAGCGGCTTGAACTCACCGCGCTCCAGGGCGATGTCGGGCGCGATGCCATGGGCCTGGATCGAGCGCCCGGACGGCGTGTAATAGCGCGCCGTCGTCAACTTCAGGGCCGAGTGCTCGTCGATCGGCACAATGGTCTGGACCGACCCCTTGCCGAAGGTCTGAGTGCCCATGACGATGGCGCGCCGGTGGTCTTGCAGCGCGCCGGCGACGATCTCGGACGCCGAGGCGCTGCCGGCATTGACCAGAACCACGATGGGCGCGCCGTCGAGCACGTCGTCCGGGCCGGCCTTGAAGCGCATCTGGCTGTTCTTGACCCGGCCCTCGGTGTAGACGATCAGGCCATCGGTGAGAAAGGCATCGCTGACGCCGACCGCGCCATTGAGCACGCCGCCGGGATTGTTGCGCAGATCGAGCACCAGGCCCTTGAGCCGACCCGCGTTGGCCTGCTTGAGTTCATCGATCGCCTTGAGCATGTCGTCGGTGGTGTGGGCCTGGAAGTGCGTCAGACGCACATAGCCGAATCCGGGTTCCAGCGTCCGGCTCTTGACGCTCGCGACCTGGATGACGGCACGCTCGAGGACGACCTCGAAGGGCTTGTCGTCGGTGCCGCGCAGGATGCTGAGCCGGATCTCGGTGCCGGGCTTGCCGCGCATCAGCTGCACCGCTTCGTTCAGACTCAACCCTTTCACCGGCTTGTCGTCGATGCGGATGATCATGTCGCCGGCCTGGAGTCCGGCACGCTGGGCCGGGGTGTCGTCGATCGGCGCAATCACCTTGACGAAACCATCCTCCATGCCGACCTCGATACCGAGTCCGCCGAACTCGCCGCTGGTGCCGACCTGGAGATCACGGTATTCCTCGCCGTCGACATAGGACGAATGCGGGTCGAGTCCGGACAACATGCCGCGGATGGCGTTCTCGATCAGGGATTTGTCATCGATCTCCTCGACATAGTCCTCCTTGATGCGTCCGAAGACGTCGGCGAAGGTCCGCAGCGCGTCGAGCGGCAGGTCCGATTCGGTGGTCGCCGTGGAGCGAACCGACTCGGATTCGATGGCCGCAGGTTCTTCGGCACAGGCGACGGCGCCGATCAGCAGGCCAAGACACAGCGGCGGAACGAATTGAAAGCGCATGATCGTCGATTCCCAGCGAACGGTGGCTAGATGGAGGCAAAAAACGGATTTGGACGTGTTGTGGCGAAGGATCGCATGTTTCACGTCGATTCGACAGATTCGGCTGGCATGGACCGGACGGGCCAGTTATGACTGGAACGCTGGTCGTAGCGGCCATGGCCCGCGCACCAGGCCGCTGGGTCCTGCGGGCGTCCGTTGTGCCGGATGGCGAAATAGAGCACGGGCTCCTGGCGTCCGCCACTCTTGCCGCTGAGTGCGATGGGGTCGCCGGTCGCAACCCATTCGCCGACCTCGCGCAACAGCGCCTCGTTGTGACCATAGAGGGTCATGTAGCCGTCACCATGGTCGATCACGATCAGCAGACCGAAGCCGCGCAGCCAGTCGGCGTGGATCACGCGCCCATCCTTGACCGCGCGCACCTCTTCGCCCTCATGCGCCGCCAGCAGCACCCCGTCCCAGTCGATCTCGGAGGACTCCTTGCGCGTGCCGAAGGACGCGATGACGCGATTCTCCAGGAGCGGCCAGTCGAGCCGACCCTTGAGCGTGCCGAAGGGATCGCGCTGGATGTCGAGTTCGGCGCGGATCTGAGCATGCTGACGCAGATGCTCGACCAGCAGCTTCAATGAGTCGGCGTCGCGCTTGAGCGTCTCCAGGGTCTCGGCGCGGCTGGTGATGGTGGCCTCCAGGTCGCGCAAGACCTGGGCACGACGCATCTTGGCCTGTTCGAGCCGCAGGCGCGTGGCCTCCTGACTGCGCGCCAGTTCGGCCAGCCGACGGGCCTCGTCCTCGGCGTCGCGGGCGAGCCGGTCGAGACGTTCGGCGCGCTCCTGTACAGACTGGATGCGCTTCATGCGCTCGCGATTGAAATAGGCGAAGTACGACATGACGCGGCTGGCGCGGGTCGGATCCTGCTGGTTGAGCAACAGACGCAGACGATCGGCGCGCCCCATGACATAGGCCGTGCGCAACAGATCAGAGAGCAGGTCGAGTTCGACGCCGAGCGCGGCGCGCTCTTCGACCTGACGCGCGCGCAACTCGCCGGCGACGCGATTGTGTTCGGCGACCAGACGCTCCAGTTCGCGATTGGCCAGCGACAGTTCGGCGACGTTGCGCTCGCGTGCCTCCAGCTCCTCGATCAGGGCACGCCGATCGGCATGACGGTCGCTCAATTCGCGCCCGATGTTCTGCATCTGGCGCTCGATCTGGCCGAGATCGCGTTGTCGCTCGTCCAAGGCCGGGTAGTCGTTCGGTTGAGCGAGCGCCAGAGCGCCGGTCGCCAGGAGAGCGGCCAGCCCTGCCGTCAGGATGGCGTTCAACGTCCGCCCATGTGCGAACGAACCAGACGGCGGTCGGCGCGCCGGCACTCCACAGGGGACGATCCGATTCGATCCGGGCATGGTACGAGACATCGATGGTGTCCGAGTAATTGGAGAAGCGCGACCGTCGACGCGGGTGAATGCTTCGCAGCCGGCAGGAAAGCGTTTATCATTGTACGGTGATAAATTGATCAGATGCGATTCCATGGCAGGTAACCTGAGTCATCCCGTTCGTCCAGTGTTGAATCTCCGCGATGCGGGTGAGGAGATGGATCTGTTTGCCGACGACGCCGACATCGAGCGCGCCTCGCGTTCGCTCAAGGCGATGTCGCATCCTTTGCGTCTGAAGATCCTCTGCACGCTCGGCGACCAGGAGATCAGCGTCCAGGAGATCGTCGAACACGTCGGCACCTCGCAGAGCAACATCTCGCAGCATCTGGCGATCCTGCGCGACAAGGGTATCCTCGCCTCGCGCAAGGACGCCAATCGTGTCTACTATCGCGTCAGCGACAATCGCACCCTGCAACTGATCGGGATGATGCGCGAGGTCTTCTGTCATCACACCCGCTAGGGCGAGCCGCCCAGCCCGATCCCCATTCCGAACGAGACGGCTCACACCATGTCACAACTCATCGAGTTCATCGGTAATCACTGGTTCCTGTTCCTGGCCCTGATCGTGATCCTGGGCCTCCTGACCTACAATCTCATCGTCGGCAGCAAGGGCAGCGTCGGGCCGCTCCAGGCCACAGAGATGCTCAATCATCGCGAGGCGGTCATCATCGACGTGCGTCCGGCAGCGGACTATGCGCGCGGGCACATCATCAACGCCCTGAACATCCCGATGAACGGCTTCAACAATCAACTGGCGACCCTGAACAAATACAAGGGCCGGCCCATCATCGTCAATTGCCGGTCCGGCGCCCAGTCCTCGGTGGCCTGCGCGCATCTGCGCAAGGCCGGGTTCGAAGAGGTCTACAACCTCCAGGGCGGCATCATGGCCTGGGAGTCGGCCAACCTGCCCCTGACACGCAAGAAGCGCTGATCCCGACCGGATCGGGCGTCCAGCGTTCACCAGCACCCGAACCCTCCATTCACTCACAGATCCAGGTACCGGCATGACCGAAGAGCAGCAGACCAGCGAACGTCAATTCTCCGTACAGCGCGTCTACACCAAGGACGTCTCCTTCGAGTCGCCCAATGCGCCCGAGATCTTCCGGGGCGAGTGGAAGCCGCGTCACGAGCTCAACCTCAACACCAAGATCAACCAGCTCGACGCCACCGTCTACGAGGTGGTGCTCGCGGTCACGGTGACGGTCAAGGTCGAGGACAAGACCGCCTTCCTGGTCGAGGTGCAGCAAGCCGGTATCTTCACCGCCCAGGGCTTTTCCGAGGAGGATCTCGGGCCGTTGCTCGGCGCCTACTGCCCCAACCTGCTCTTCCCCTATGCGCGCGAGGTCGTCTCGGATCTGGTGGTCAAGGGCAGCTTCCCGCAACTGGTGCTCCAGCACGTCAACTTCGACGTGCTCTTCGCCCAGCATCAGCAGCAGGCCGCCGAACAGGCCGGCGACGCCAAGCCGGTCCAGCACTGACCATGCGCACGCCGGCCCGGATCGCTCTGCTCGGCCCCGGTTCCTGGGGCACGGCCCTGGGGCTGCAACTGTGCCGCAACGGTCACGAGGTGCGGCTGTGGGGGCATGAGACGGCTCAGATCGAGGCGATCCGCCGCGATGGCGAGAATCGTCACTTCCTGCCCGGTCATCCGCTCCCGGCCGGGATGCACCCGACGGATTCGCTCGACGCAGCGCTCGACGAGGCCACCGACTGTCTGGTGGTCGTGCCGAGCCAGGCCTTCCGGCTGGTCGCGCGCCAGTTGGCCGAGCGTCTGCCCGCTGATTTTGGCGTCGCCTGGGCGACCAAGGGCCTGGACGTGGCCAGCGGTCAACTGCTGCACACGGTCGCTCTGGAAGAACTCGGTGAGCGGCCGCTGGCCGTGGTCTCGGGTCCGAGCTTCGCCGGCGAGGTCGCGCGCGAACTGCCGACAGCGGTGACGGTCGCCTCCAACCAGCCGGAGTTCGCGACCCGCTTCGCGACCCTGCTGCATGGTTCGACCTTTCGCGCCTATACCAGCCCGGACATGGTCGGGGTGGAGATCTGCGGCGCGGCCAAGAACGTGCTGGCCATCGCCACCGGCATCGCCGATGGTCTGGGGTTCGGGGCCAATACGCGCGCGGCGCTCATCACCCGTGGACTGGCCGAACTGATCCGGGTCGGGACCGCGCTCGGCGGTCGACCCGAGACCTTCACCGGACTGGCCGGGCTCGGGGATCTGGTGCTCACCTGCACCGACGATCAGTCGCGCAACCGGCGCATGGGGCTGGCGCTGGCGCGCGGCCGGACCGTCGACGAAGCCAAGGCCGAGATCGGACAGGAGGTCGAGGGTGTCATCACGGCCCTGGCCGTCCATCGTCTCGCCGCGCGGCTCGGGATCGAGATGCCGATCAGCGAGCAGGTCTATCGCGTGCTCCACGAAGGCGTCTCGCCGGCCGAGGCCACGCGCGCCCTCCTGGAGCGCGAGCCCAAGCCGGAGTTCGGCTAGGCCCTTATTTCAGCCGCGCCGGCGAATCCCTGCCGGCGCCAGGCCTCGTAGAGCACGACGGCCACGGCATTGGAGAGATTGAGACTGCGGTTGCCCGGACGCATGGGGATCTGGAGACGGTGCTCTTCGGAGACGGACTCCAGCACGGATTCCGGCAACCCGCGGGTCTCCGGGCCGAACAGAAAGGCATCCCCCGGCTGGAACTCCAGATCGACATAGGGCACACGCCCGCGTGTGCTGACGGCCAGCAGCCTGGGCTGTTCCAGGGTCGCGAGACAGGCCGCCAGTGACGCATGTGTCCGCACGTCCGCCCACTCCCGATAGTCCAGTCCGGCGCGCCGCAACTGCCGGTCGTCGAGCGAGAAGCCGAGCGGCTCGATCAGATGCAGACGCGCGCCGAGATTGGCGGTCAGACGCATGACATTGCCGGTATTGGGCGGAATTTCCGGCTCGTAGAGGATGATCTCGAACATATCGGGAGGCTTTACATCTTTTCCTAGGCGCGTGCTATATTAATGCATCCGCATTTACTGAAACCACAAGGCTTCACGGCCAATCCCAGACCGGGGGACACCTTCCATGACCGACATCGCTGCGCTGAAGCAAGAAAAGCAAGAGCTGATCGACAAGATGCTGGAGATGCAGAAGCAGTTCATCGAATACGAGCACCAGCACGGTGTCTCCGGCAAGGACTACTGGGCCTCCTCAGACGGCATGCTCGCCAACTATCGTCAGGAATACATGGATATGGCCAATCGCGTCGTGGATCTGGCGCACGAGATCGTTGGTTCCTCGCGTATCTGAGACGAGTCGTCTGGACGAACCCTGTGAAGCCCGCCCAAGTGCGGGTTTCGTCGTTTTGGCGGCCACCGCCGCTCACTCCCCCATCACCGCCGCGCTGAACCCTTCACGCAGCCTGGGTACATTCGGATCGACACAGATCAGGCTGGCGGTCAGGCGGTTCCGGCACTGGATGTCCAGATAGATCTGGACCGGCTGATCGGCCGATTTCTGCGTCCAGGCGATCGTCAGGGTGCGAATCTCTCGCTCGTCCTGTTGAAAGGCGATCAGCAGCCCAGGGCCCAGAACCTCACCCTGGCGTTCCGAATGCGCACGGACATAGCTGACAGCACGCTCCCAATAGGTATGGCACTGGACCCGATCGCGGCAGTCCACCAGGGTCGAGCCATTGCGTTCCGGCCTGGCCGCCCAGTCGAGTTCATCCGGCGCCGGCAAACGCCTGATCTGCCTGAAGCGCACGATATCACCCTCGAATTCGTCCTCAACGCTCTGCTTGCGCGATTCGTTGTCGACGATCTCGGTATAGCCATCACGGATGTTCGTCATCGATGCGTCGATCTTGCTCATCAGATCGAGCGGGACGGGCTCGTCCTGCTTCTGGAGTGCCCGCATCTCTTCGTAGAGGGCGATCAGTGTTCGGGTCTCGTCGCGCATGTCATCGCGCTTGGCCTGGATGCTCGCCTCGATCGCCGCGATTCGGCCATCACGGGCCAGTTCCAGCTCATCGACCGTGCGGTAGCGCTGCAACCGCTGTTCGTCCTCGACGCGGCGCCGCTCCGCCTCGGCCCGCCGGTGCTCCAGTTCGCGCGCTTTTCCGGTCGGTACCCCCGGCTGGGTCTCGATCGTGATCCCATGCTCCGACAGGCGGGCGCGTTCCTTGTCGGCATGCGATGGGGGCACCTGATCGGTATAGTGGACTTCGCCCTGATCGTCGACCCAACGATACAACTGCTGGGCCGTCGAGGACGGGGACAGAAGCCCGAGGACCAGGAGCAGTACCAGTACCGCCAGTGGCCGGTATGAATCGAGCAGCTTGGATGGAAGCGGCCCGATGGTCATGTCTCAGATTCCGTGGTCCGCGCGATAGGTTCGCATGGATTCCAGCAGAGCCGTGTCCGTACCCCGCTCTTCGAGATAGAGGATGAGATCGGCCATTGTCAGCAGACTCTGGACCGGCAGGCCGAATTGATCCTCGACCTCCTGCACCGCCGAGCGCTCACCCTGACCGCGTTCCTGGCGGTCGAGTGCGATGACCACACCCGCCGGCGTGGCGCCGGCCGCGCGGATGATCTCGACCGATTCGCGCACCGAGGTGCCGGCCGTGATGACATCGTCGATGATGAGGATGCGTCCGGCGAGCGGCGAGCCGACGATCAGTCCGCCCTCGCCGTGATCCTTGGCCTCCTTGCGGTTGAAGGCATAGGGCGTATCGCGTCCATGCTCGGTGGCCAGCAGCACGGCCGTGGCGGCGGCCAGCGGGATGCCTTTGTAGGCCGGACCGTAGAGCACGTCGAACTCGATCCCGGAGGACTGGATGCCGTGCGCATAGGCGCGCGCCAGCCGTGCGAGCCGCTGCCCCGTGGCGAAGAGACCCGCGTTGAAGAAATAAGGACTGCGGCGACCGGATTTGAGCGTGAAGTCACCAAAGCGCAGGGCGCCGATCCCGGTGGCGAAATCCAGCAGTTCACGTTGATAATCGAGCATCGATGAGATCCTGTCCGCCCTGGCGGAAATGAGTGAAGCCTCGGGATCGCGTCTCGGTGAGTCGGGTTCCGGGAGGTCTCCACGATGGAAGTGTCACAGCCACAAGTGTACTTCACCGCTCTGGCCGTCGGGCTGTTGGGTGGTGTGCATTGTCTGACCATGTGCGGCGGGCTGGTCGCTACGCTGACACTGGGTCTGAGTCCCGAGCTACGCCGCGATCCCTGGCGGATGTTGCCTTATCAGCTCGTCTACAATCTAGCGCGCCTCACGGGCTATACGGTGGCGGGTGCGCTCTTCGGCGCCCTGGGCACGCTGCTGATCGCGCTGGAGATCCTGCCGGCGATGCGCCACCTGCTCCAGGCACTGGCGGGCGTGATGATGATCCTGCTGGGACTCTATCTGGCCGGCTGGTCCAGGGGACTGCTCCAGGCCGTCGAGCGCCAGGGTGCGCGGTTCTGGCAGCGGCTGGAACCCATCGCGCGGCGCGTCCTGCCGGTCCGAACCCTGGTACAGGCGGCCGTCATCGGCTTCCTCTGGGCCTGGCTGCCCTGTGGCCTGGTCTACAGCGTGCTCATCATGGCGATGGCCAGCGGCCAGGCGCTCACCGGGGCGCTAGTCATGCTGGCCTTCGGACTCGGCACCCTGCCGAACCTGCTCGGTATCGCGCTCCTGGCCGGCGCCGTGGCGCGTCTGGTCGAGCGCCTCTGGGTCAGGCGTCTGGCCGGACTGCTGGTGATCGGATTCGGACTGACGGTCTTCCTGTGAGTCCGGCTTCAGCCCTGGCTCAGCGACTCGACGACCTCGCACAGGAAGTGCCCCAGCACCAGATGGATCTCCTGGATGCGGGGCGTCTCGCGCGAGGGAACGGCGAGCACGATGTCGGCCTGGGGCGGTAGATCCGCGTGCCGGGCGCCGGTCAGCAGCACGCTCAGGACGCCTTTGCCGGTCGCTGTCTCCAGGGCACGGCGCACATTGGGTGAACGCCCGCTGGTCGACAGCGCCCAGAGCACATCTCCCGGACGGGCCAGCGCGGCGAGCTGACGTGCGAAGATCTCGTCGAAGGAGAAGTCGTTGGCGACGGCCGAGGTGGCGCTGGTGTCGAAACCGAGCGCAATGGCCGGCAGCGGACGGCGGCTCTTGTCGAGGAAGGGGCCGATCAATTCGCCGCTCAGATGGGTCGCCTCGCCCGCGCTGCCGCCGTTGCCGCAGATGAAGAGCGTCCCGCCGCGTGCGATGGACTCAGCGGTTCGGGTCGCGGCCTCCAGCGTCGCCGCCAGCAGCGCCTCGTCGGCGCGCACACGCCCGAGCAGCTCCAGCGTGGCATCGAGTCGGCTCGTCAACCGCTCTGCGAGCGCCTGGGCCGCGGAGGCGTTGGCCGGAGCGCTGTTTTCGTTTTGCACAGATTTGATTCCGAGTGTTTGTTTTCAACAATGTTCAGATCGCCGCCAACCTCGGGCCGGGCGCATTCTAACATCAGGCACGGCCCGGACTCCGGACGGGACTCGACACCCAGCCGAAGCGACGCGATCAGCCGCCTGCCGATCGAACGCCCTGTTTCGTGCTATACCACTCATGGACGCTTGCATCCTGTACCCCCAATCCAAGGGTCGAAGATCATGAGCAATCTCGCGGACAGACAACGGCAGGCACTCGGCCAGATCGCCGAGATCAAGCGCATTTCCTGTGCGATCGATCATGCCTTGCAACACCGGACGCCAGCGGCCGTTCTGATCACGAGCGCCCAGCAGGGAGAGGGCAAGAGTCTCTTCGCCTCCGCGCTCGCGACCAGCATGGCGAGTCTGGGGCAGCATCGCGTGGTCTTGCTGGATCTCAACTGGTATCGGCCGGCGGTCCATCACTGTTTCGGCCTGGAATCGAATCAAACGATGTCACATATCCTTCAGGCCGACATCGACGCCCTCGTGACCAAGAGCCAGGGTCAGAGACCCGACCTGCTACTCGCCCCCACCGATCATCGGGATCATGCGCCGATGAACGGTGATGTCTTTGGCACCTTCAAGCACCTGATCGAACGCATCAAGCAAGCCTATGACTACGTCATCGTCGACAGTGCCTCCATTTTTCCAACCAACCGGATGATGATCGACCCCGTGATGCTCTCCGCGATGGTCGATGGTGTCGTACTGGTCGTCCAGGCTGGCTTCGCGCCGAGACAGCACGTCAAGCGTGCCTGCACGATCATGCAGGCGGCCGGTGCCACGATGATCGGTGTGACCATCAATCAACATCGCCCGACACTGGCCGCCCCGTCATGACGGACAGCGCCGTTCGCACAGCAACATCCCGCGTGCGACCGTCGATCGGGGTAGCCGATACGCTCGAATACAGGTAGGACGACATGAGCTTCTACATCAAATGTTATCTCTCTGCCTTCCGGGAGCACAGACACTGGACACTCATTGCCCTGGTGCCCGTCATGCTCTATCTGCTCGTTGCGGCTGTGCGGGTCGACAATTTTCTGATTACCCAGGACTTCACGTATTCCGGAGAGATCCGCATCGCCATGTCCCATCGCCCGGTCGACACGCTGACGCTGGATGCGTTGCTGACCGACCCGGATCGGCTCTTTCTCGATACCTTCGCGCTCAGTCAGCTACAGCAACGACTCGAATTCCAGCCGCAGATCCATGAGCTACCGACGAGTCAGGGACTCAAGCGTCTGGCCCATGGTTCCATGCACCTGTCGAGCCGGCCTGATTCACGGCTGCGCCTGACCTATACAGGCTCCCATGTCCATATCGGCGAGACAATGGTCGATTTCTACAGCCAATTGCTCGTTCAGCGCGTCGAGGCTGGTGCGGCACGACATTCGGACACTGCCGCCGCACCACCCAGCTTCAAACCCGTTGGCCCGCTGACCACGACGGGTGTGGCAAGCCTCTGGAGCGCGGAGCGGCTGCCGCGTGCGATCCTGGTTTTCGTCCTGTCGCTGCTGGCGGTGGTGCTCCTGATCGGAATCCTGGATCTGTCCGATCCCTCGTTCAAATCCGAGCGCCAGATCGCGCGTTATCTCGACCTGCCGGTTCTCGGATCCATGCCCGATGCACGTCAACTGGCGCGTCATCTCGAAAAGACGCAAGACTGATGAGCGACCGCACGCGGTGGAATCACTCGAGCCGCATCGAGCGGGCCGAGTCGGGTCCGTATCGATCCTCACAATGGACGCGGCCGGCGTCTGTCGCGATGCTCACAAGGGCGCGCCGATCCATTTGCAAAATGCACAACAATCAATGATCTAGGCTGTTTAAAAAGATTGGCGCGCGCTTTGCTTCAAGACCTCCAGACACTCGATTCAACGGGGCCGGCGCCCCTGATTCACTGGAGGCGGCATGATGGAGTTGAAGGTACAGACCCAAGGGGGTTGCGCGTCGAGCGGCTGTGGTAGCAGCGCCGACCGGCTGGCTCATCTGCCCGAGGCGATCCGCGCCAAGGTCAACAATCATCCTTGCTTCTCCGAGGACGCGCATCATCACTATGCGCGCATGCATGTCGCGGTCGCTCCAGCCTGCAACATCCAGTGTCACTACTGCAATCGCAAGTACGACTGTGCCAATGAGTCGCGGCCGGGTGTCGTCTCCGAACTCCTGACGCCGGATCAGGCGGTCAAGAAGGTGCTGGCGGTGGCGGCGGCCATCCCGCAGATGACGGTGCTCGGCATCGCCGGTCCAGGCGATCCGCTCGCCAATCCCGAGCGCACTCTGGAGACCTTCCGCCAGCTCGCCGAGAAGGCGCCCGACATCCGGCTGTGCGTCTCGACCAATGGTCTGGCCCTGCCCGATCTGGTCGACGAACTCTGTCAGTACAACATCGAGCACGTCACCATCACCATCAACTGTGTCGACCCGGACGTCGGCGCCAAGATCTATCCCTGGATCTTCTGGAACAATCGGCGCATCAAGGGACGCAAGGCCGCCGAGATCCTGATCCGGCGTCAGCAGGAGGGTCTGGAGAAGCTGGTCGCGCGCGGGGTGCTGGTCAAGGTCAACTCGGTGCTGATTCCGGGTGTGAACGATGAGCATCTCAAGGAAGTCAGCCGGGTGGTCAAAGCCAAGGGCGCCTTCCTGCACAACGTCATGCCGCTGATCGCTGAACCCGAGCATGGCACCTTCTACGGACTCATGGGCCAGCGCAGCCCGACCTCGGCCGAACTCACCGCCCTCCAGGACGCCTGCGCCGGCGACATGGCCATGATGCGCCACTGCCGTCAGTGCCGCGCCGACGCGGTCGGGATGCTGGGCGAGGATCGCGGTCAGGAGTTCACGCTCGACAAGATCGAACACCTGGAGATCGACTACGCCGCCGCCATGCAGAAGCGCGCCGAGGTCCAGGCCGAGATCGAGGCCAGGCGCGCGGCGCCACATCAGCCGGCCAAGGCGGCCTTCGTCTCGCTCGCCTCGATCGAGCGCGTCCGGCCCCAGCCGAAACCGGCCGAGCCGCGTCCGGTGCTGATGGCGGTTGCGACCACCGGCGGCGGCGTCATCGACCAGCACTTCGGTCATGCGCGCGCGTTCCGGATCTACGAAGCCTCCGTGCAGGACGTGCGCTTCATCGGGACGCGCCAGGTCGATCTCTACTGCACCGGCAGCGATACCTGCGGCGAGGCCGAGACCCGCCTGGAGCAGACCATCCGCGCACTCGACGGCTGCGAGGCGGTGCTGTGCGCGCGCATCGGCTACGAACCCTGGGGCAAGCTGGAGGCCGCCGGCATCACGCCCAACGGCGAACATGCCCTGGAACCGATCGAAGAGGCCGTCGCCGCCGTCTATCGCGAATGGCTCGACGCGGGTCGGCTGGCGCCCGTCGCCGCCGCATCCGAGCGGTTGTCGGCCTGAGTCAGTCATCCACCGGGAGCCAACATCATGGCCTTCAAGATCATCGAGGGTTGCGTCAACTGCTGGGCCTGCGCGCCACTGTGCCCGAGTCAGGCCATCGTCGCCGCCAAACCGCATTTCCTGATCGACGCGCACACGTGCACCGAGTGCGCGGGCGACTACGCCGATCCGCAGTGCGCCAGCATCTGTCCGGTCGAGGGCGTCATCCTCGACGGGTTGGGCGTGCCGGTGAATCCGCCCGGCTCACTGACCGGCATTCCACCCGAACGCCTGGCCGCCGCCAGGGCCGAGATCCGGGCGCGCTGAGCCTCGCGATTGGTTCGTCCGCGCGCCCGCCGTCCCCGACGACCGATCATTGAAGACCGACAACCCAAATCCAGGAGTCCGACACCATGGCGAAAGCCAAGATCACTTTTTCCGATATCGGCCAGACCGTCAACGTACCGGCCGGCACCCGTGTCATCGAGGTGTCCGAGAAGATCGGTGCCGGCATCATCTACGGCTGCCGCGAGGGCGACTGCGGCACCTGCATGATGCATGTGGAAGAAGGCTGGAACAACCTGACCGAACCCTCGGTGCTGGAAGAGAAGGTGCTGCGCGAGAACATGGCCAGCCGTCACGACCGTCTCGCCTGTCAGGCGCAGATCCTCGGCGACTGCTGCGTCAAGCCAGCCTGATCCACCTCAAGATTCGACGGAGAACCAATCGTGGCCCTCGTGACCTTTTCCAGTCCTGACTACAAGGACAAGACCGTCTACGCCGTGGCCGGAAGCCACACCGAAACCATCCTCAAGATTGCCAAGGAGAACAAGATCCCAGTCAAGCACGACTGCCAGGACGGCGAGTGCGGAAGCTGTGTGGTGCGCGTGACCAGCGTCGATGACAAACAGCGCATGGGCTATCACCTCACCGACAAGGAGATCAGCGTGCTGCGTCAGCTCGGCAAGCTGACCCAGGAGGACATCGACCGGCTGGCACTCGACGACATGCCGAGTGAATGGCGTCTGGCCTGTCAGATGATCGTGCGCGACGAAGACATCCTCGTGGAGTACTGATCATGTCGACCCTGGCCCGCGACCTGACCCGGGAAGTCGACCACGTCTTCGCCCGCCTGATGGTCCGCGCGGCCGGGGACGGCAACGATCGCGCCTTCGCCAGCATGATCGCCACGCGCGCGGCCGGCGGCGGTGCCCTGCCGGCCTGGCTCGGGCTGGATCAGGCCGACTTCAAACGCCTCATGGCGCATCATTTCCCCGGCGTCTCGCCCGACGTACTCGGTCCCTCCGATGGCGCCAGCCCGTTGCTGGGGAACCGTCTGGAGGAGCGCGAGGAGCTGATCGAGCTGCTGATGACCCATCGCGCCGGCTGCTCGCCATCCGAAACCTGGATGGTGCGCGTGGTCGCCAGCGGCTGTCTGGCCAGCGATCATCTCTGGCACGATCTCGGGCTCTGGAACCGCGCCGAGCTGACCGACCTGATGCGGCGCAACTTCCCCGAGCTGGCCGCGCGCAACGTCCAGGACATGAAATGGAAGCGCTTCCTCTACAAGCAACTGTGCGAGTCGGAGGGCATCTATGTCTGCCGTGCGCCATCCTGCGGGGTCTGTGTCGACTATGCGTACTGTTTTGGACCGGAGGATTGACCGGGACACGCACACCGACGCACTGTCGCGCGATCGCGCCGTCGCCGCCTATCTGGGACTGGCGATCGGGGACGCACTCGGCGCCACGGTCGAGTTCATGACCCCGCGTGAGATCCAGGACCACTATGGCACCCATCACGCGATCATCGGCGGCGGCTGGCTCCGACTGCCCAAGGGCCGAGTGACCGACGACACGGAGATGAGCCTCGCGCTCGGGCGTGCCATCCTCGACCGGGGCGAACTCGACGCCCCGACCATCGCCCAAGCCTTCAGCGACTGGATGCGCGGCAAGCCGGTCGACATCGGCCATACGGTTCGGCGCGGTATCAGTCTCTACCGGCGTACCGGGGTCACGGAGGTTCCGGAGCACGAATACGATGCCGGCAATGGGGCCTGTATGCGCTGTCTGCCGATCGCACTCTACACGCTCGGCGCGGAACCCGAGGCGGTCGATCGAGCCAACCGACTCCAGGCCCATATCACCCATCACAACACCCTGTCCGATCTCGGCACCCTCACCGTCATTCGCCTGACTCAGACCGCTTTGCTCGGCGGCACGCGACAGGATCTGCGTCAGCTCGCCGAGTCGCTGGTCGCGACCGAGCCTCGCTTTGCCTTCGACGGCGGGCGGCGTCAGGACAGCCCAGGCGGTTATATCGTCGAGACTCTGCGCGCGGTCTTCCAGGCGCTGTTCGCCACGGAGAGCTTCGAGTCGGCCTTGATCGATGTGGTCAACCGCGGCGGCGATGCCGATACCACGGGCGCCATCCTCGGCATGATCGCCGGTGCGCTGTATGGATTCGACGCCATTCCCCGGCGCTGGCTCAAAGCCCTGGACCGGGACACGGCGCGCCTCTGTCGCCGGCAGGCGCTCGATCTGCTCTCACTGAGCGCCGACCGCAAGCAGATCGTCGATGTCGGCCTGTAGGATCTCGATCCCGCGTTTGTCGCAGAAGCGACGTTCCTTGTCGGTCGGTTCCGGGATCAGCGCCCAGCCGGTCGGGGTGCCTGCACCATAGGTCATGTCCGAGAGCACCATCCGTTCGGTGTCGCGCAAGAGCCGCAAGCCAAGGAAGACATACTGCTTGCCGGTGCGCAACGCCTTGACGAAACCTGGAATGGCGAATCCCCCCATCAGCTCGGTGAGATAATCGACATAGTCGGCATCCGAGGCGATATAGGTCGCATCCGGGCGCGGACTGCCCATGGGCTTGAACAGGATCGGAAGCGTCGGATCGACCGCCGCCTGATCGACTTCGGTATAACACGCTCCGTCATAAGCATGGATGCGAAAACGATAGTCGGTGCCGCCGGTGCGGGCGATGCCCCGGATGAGGGTATGGGGTCGCCCGGCATAGCTGTCCTGGAGCTGGAGATCGCGGTTGATGTCGATCACATAGGGCGGCTGGATGTGTGCCAGCCAGTCGTGCAGCGGTGAGCGGGTCCAGGTGCGCTCGGCATAGGTCGTGTTCAGAAAGCGATGGATCGCGCCGCGACCGCGCTTGAGTTCGACGTTCATGGCCGCGCGCGGGAACTCCCACATCAGCCGCAGCGACATCGGCTGACCATTGTTCATGGCCAGGATCAGACTGTCGCTATCGGCCGGGATCGGTTCGCCGGTCTGCGGATCGACCGCGCCGGCCAGGGCGCCCGGTCCCAGATAAGGAACCAGATCGCCATCGGCCAGACCGGCGGCGAGCGTTTCGAGGCTGACTGACATCTTCGTGACTCCATACAAGAATGGTTGTTCACGAAATCAAAGCAAATATCACGCCAGCCAGATCGATTCCGATCAGTCGCGGAATTTACGTCCCGATCCCGGACCGCGCTTGCCGCCATCGTTGCTCTTGCCCGAGCTCGGCCGGCGCGGTGCATAGCCGTCGCGGTCACGGCGCTGGAAGTCGCCTCCGGCGCGCGGTGGCCTGGAATCACGCTCGCGCGGCGGACCCGAGCGGTCACGGCGACCTTCCCAGGCCCCGCCCTGCCCTGCCCCCGCGCTCTCATCGGCGGGCGTGATCCGCAGCGCCTGACCGCGCACATAGACGCGCTTGAGATGCTGGAAGACCTCGTTCGGCATCCCCTTGGGCAGGTCGACGACCGAATGATCGTCGCGGATGTCGATGCGGCCGATATAACGCCCCTCCAGGCCGGATTCGTTGGCGATGGCGCCGACGATCTCGCGCGGACTCACGCCGTGCTGATGACCGACTTCGATGCGGTAGCTGGTCAGATCGGCGTCATCGCGGCGCGGCTGGCCGCGTTCGGGACGCTCCGGACGCTCCGAGCGTTCGGCCCGATCGAAACGCGGCCGGCGTTCGTCGCGATTCCCATCGCGCTCGTCGAAGCGCTCGCGGCGCGGCGGACGATCCTCCCAGCCGCCCTGACGTCGATCGCCATCGCGACCACGTCCGCGCTCGCCGCGTTCGTCGAAGCGCTTGGGCGGGCGCGGCGGATCCTCCTTGACGTTCAACGGCCGCTCGCGCTGATTGAGATAGGCCAGCGCGGCGGCGATGTCCAGCATCTCGATCTCCTGCTCCTGACTGATGCGCGCGAGCAGGCGATAGAAGAAATCCAGATCCTGTTCGGACTGGGCCTTGCGGATCTCGCCGATGAAGCGGTCGATGCGCGACTCGCTGAGTGCGGCGGCCGAGGGCGGCTCCATCGACGGAATCGGACGCCGGATGACGCGCTCGATCGACTTGAGCAGCCCGCGCTCGCGCGGCTCGACCAGCAGGATCGCCCGTCCGGCACGCCCGGCACGTCCGGTGCGACCGATGCGATGCACATAGGCCGAGGGATCGGTCGGGATGTCGTAGTTGACCACATGGCTGATGCGCTCGACATCCAGACCGCGCGCGGCGACATCGGTGGCGACCAGCACATCGAGCTGCCCCTGCTTGAGCCGCTCGACGGTGCGCTCGCGCATCTCCTGGTTCATGTCGCCATTGAGCGGCTCGGCGGCGAAACCATGTGCCTTGAGCTTGTCGGCCAGTTCAGTCGTAGCGTTCTTGGTGCGCACGAAGATCAGCAGCCCGTCGAACGGCTCCAGTTCCATGATGCGGGTGAGCACATCGAGCTTGTGGAAGCGGGTGACGATGCAGTGATGCTGCTCGATGGTATCGACCGTCTCGGAATTGGCGGCGATCTTGACCTCGACCGGATCGACCAGTCGCGTCTGAGCCACGCGCCGGATGGCCGGCGGCATGGTGGCCGAGAACAGCGCGACCTGACGCTCGGCCGGAGCCTGATCGAAGATCCAGTCGATGTCCTCGGCAAAGCCCATGTTGAGCATCTCGTCGGCCTCGTCCAGCACCAGGGCGCGGATCGAGTCCAGCGCCAGGGTGCCGCGACGGATGTGGTCCATGACCCGCCCTGGAGTTCCGACGATCACCTGTGGATTGCGCTTGAGTTGCGAGAGTTGCAGCCCGTAGCCCTGGCCACCATAGATGGGCAGCACGTTAAAGCCCTTGAGATCCGTAGCATAACGCTGGAAGGCTTCGGCGACCTGGAGCGCCAGTTCGCGCGTGGGCGTGAGCACCAGCACCTGCGGCTTGCGCAGATCCGGATCGAGACGGCTGAGCATCGGCAGGGCGAAGGCGGCAGTCTTCCCGGTGCCGGTCTGGGCCTGACCGAGCAGGTCGCGACCGGCGAGCAGATGCGGGATACACTGGCTCTGGATCGCCGTGGGGGATTCGTAGCCGAGGTTCTTGACCGCTTGCGCGATCACGGGTGAAAGACCGAGCGCGTCGAAGCCGACGCTCGTTTCGTCTGGGGTATCCATGATGGAGGGGCCTCTCGGAGGGAGGTAGGGCGAACCCTTGGAGAAGGCCGACCGGCCAGCCTAGAGGGGAGTCGCGGAATAACCGGGTATTATCGACATCTTTCACGCGTCGCGCAAGATCAACATCCAATATTCGCGCGCACTTAACGGACCTGGGCCGCGGGCGATTTTTTATGTTAATTTAATCAAAAACTTAGATGCGAGCAGCCTGTTGATAAGCCTGTGGATAAATTGTGCGCAAAGTGTGCGCAAAAAAATATCGCCATTTCCATGCACATTTTACACACAACTTATCCACAGGCGATGCAGGTTTCAAACCTATGATAAGAAAAGAAAAATTCAACTTATCCACTTATCCACAGGCCCTATAATTACTAACATAAGATATATATCTTAATTAGTTATTAAGGATGCGGCGGTTTAAAATCGCACGATGAACGCTTCTTTCCTGCTCGACTCACTCAACCCGGCCCAACGCGAAGCCGTTTCCGCCGATCCCGGTCATCTGCTGATCCTCGCCGGTGCGGGATCGGGCAAGACACGCGTGCTCGTCCACCGTATCGCCTGGCTACTTCAGGTCCAGCAGGTCCAGCCCTGGTCGATCCTGGCCGTCACCTTCACCAACAAGGCCGCGCGCGAGATGCGCAGTCGACTCGACGAGATGCTCGGCACACCCGTCGGCGGGATGTGGGTCGGTACCTTCCATGGTCTCGCCCATCGCTTTCTGCGCGCGCACTGGCAGGACGCGGGTCTGCCTCAGCAATTCCAGATCCTGGACTCGGACGATCAGCTCCGGCTCATCAAGCGCCTGCTCAAGGAGATGCAGATCGACGAGGCCCGCTGGCCGCCCCGTCAGATCCAGGGCTTCATCAATCGCCAGAAGGATGAAGGACTGCGCCCGCATCATCTGTCCGAGACCGGCGACTTCGTGCAGGACAGGATGATCGCGGTCTATCGCGAATACGAAGCTGCGCGCCTCCGGGCCGGATCGCTCGACTTCGCTGACCTCCTGCTCTGCACGCTGGAGCTGCTGCGCGAGCGGGCAGACATCCTGCACCACTACCAGCAGCGCTTCGCCCACATCCTGGTCGACGAATTCCAGGACACCAACGCCATCCAGTACGCCTGGCTGCGCCTGCTCGCCGGCGGCGACAATCACCTGTTCGCCGTCGGTGACGACGACCAGTCCATCTACGGCTGGCGCGGAGCCAAGGTCGAGAACATCCAGTCGTTTCAGCGGGACTACCCGACGACGCGCACCATCCGGCTGGAACAGAACTATCGCTCCACCGGCAACATCCTGGCTGCGGCCAACGCGCTGATCGCCCACAACCCCGCGCGCTTGGGCAAGAACCTCTGGACCCAGGACAGCGCCGGCGAGCCGATCCGTCGCTATACCGCCTTCAACGAGGTCGACGAGGCGCGCTTCGTCGTCGAGCGCATCCGCCGCTTCGTCCAGGACGGCCATCGGCGCGATGAATGCGCCATCCTCTACCGCACCACGGCCCAATCGCGGCTGTTCGAGGAAGCGCTGATCCAGGCCGGCATCCCCTATCGGGTCTATGGCGGACTGCGCTTCTTCGAGCGCGCCGAGATCCGCGACGCGCTCGCCTATCTGCGTCTGATCGCCAATCCGAACGACGATGCGTCGTTCGAACGGGTGGTGAATCTCCCCACGCGCGGCATCGGCGAGCGCACGGTCGAGCTGGTTCGCGAACAGGCACGCGCGGCCGGCGTCTCGCTGTGGCGCGCGGCCCGTGAGCTCAGCACCAGCGGGGCGCTCAGCCCACGGGCGAGCAATGCACTGCGGGGTTTCCTCGACCTGATCGAGAGCCAGCGCGCTGCACGCGAGGGGCGTGCACTCAGCGAAATCGCCGACCGCGTGATCGAGGCGACCGGACTGATCGAGCACTTCAAGAACAGCAAGGACGGCAAGGGACAGGACCGGATCGAGAACCTGGAGCAGCTCATCGAGACCGTCAGCCGGTTCGAGCAAGATCTGCCCGACGAGGACGGTGATCCGCTCGGCGCCTTCCTGGCCCATGCCGCGCTGGAAGCGGGTGAGGCCGAAGCCGATCCGTTTGAGGACAGCGTGCAGCTCATGACGCTGCATAGCGCCAAGGGGCTGGAGTTTCCGCTGGTCTTCCTGGCCGGACTGGAGGAAGGGCTGTTCCCACACAGCCTTTCGGCCGACGATCCGGCGCGCCTGGAGGAAGAGCGCCGGCTGTGCTATGTCGGCCTGACGCGCGCCATGCGTCAGCTCTATCTCACCCAGGCCGAGAGTCGGCAGCTCTATGGGCGTAAGGAGTGTCCGGGGCCATCGCGTTTCCTGCGCGAGATCCCGCCCGAATTGATCGAGGAAGTCCGTGGCGGCGGTATCACCCGACCGGCGTTTGCAGCCAGGGTGCCGGCCTCCAGGTCCGTAGCCAGTAGTCCGGCCAAGAGCGGCGCGGGCGCCCAAGCGCCCGAAGGCTACCGGCTCGGCCAGCGCGTGCGTCATCCCAAGTTCGGCGAGGGCGTGGTGCTCAACAGCGAGGGACGCGGCGCTCAGGCGCGCATCCAGATCGACTTCAAGGGCGGCGTCGGGACCAAATGGCTGGTGCTGACCTATGCCCGGCTGGAGACGATGTGAGCGTCTGGAGGACGCTCGACGACTACCGGCCATCCGAATAATCCGCGATCTCAAGCGAGATCCGCCCTACAATAGTTCGTTTCATCCATCTCCCACGGCGTTCGTCCCACCATGTCCGAGTCCGCAAGCTTCGAAGATCTGCTCAACGAGTTCGACCAGACCCACCCACAGGCCCAGAAAGGTGAGCCGGCCGTGGGTGACAAGGTCAGCGGCACCCTGATCGCGATCGGCGAGGAATTCGCTTTCGTCGACCTGGGCGCCAAGTCCGAGGGCCGGCTCGATCTGGCCGTGATCCGCGACGCCGAGGGGCAGCTCAAGTACGCCGTCGGCGACACCGTCGAGACCCATGTCACCGGCAAGGACGAAGAGAGCGGCATGCTGCTGCTCGGCAGCCAGCACGCACACAAGTACCATGGCGTTGACGAACTCGAAAGCGCCTACCGTCAGGGGCTGCCGGTCCAGGGCCAGGTGACGGGCGCGGTCAAGGGCGGGTGTGAGGTTCAGGTCGCCGGCGTGCGCGCCTTCTGTCCGGCTTCGCAGATCGACATCCGCTTCATCGAGGATCTGTCCGAATTCGTCGGCCAGAAGCTCGACTTCCGGATCACCAAGTTCGAGGGCGGACGTCGGCCCAATCTGGTGGTCTCGCGCCGCGCACTGCTGGAAGAGGAACAGCGCCTCAAGGCCGAGGAACTGCGCGCCCAGCTCAAGGAAGGCGCGGTCCTCACCGGTACCGTCACCTCGCTCAAGGACTATGGCGCCTTCGTCGATCTCGGCGGACTGGAGGGCATGATCCATATCAGCCAGCTCGCCTTCGGTCACGTCAAGCACCCCAAGGAGGTGTTGCAGGTCGGACAGCCGATCGAGGTCAGCGTGCTGCGCATCGAGCCGGCGACCGACGCCAAGAAGCGCGATAAGATCGCGCTCTCCATCCGCGCCCTGAGCCGCGATCCCTGGCTCGATGCCATCGAGCAGTTCCCGGCCGGTACGCGCGTGCAGGGTCGGGTGGCACGCTTGCAACCGTTCGGCGCCTTCATCGAGCTGGCGCCCGGTGTCGACGGTCTGGTCCATATCAGCGAGCTGGGCGCCGGGCGGCGCGTCCAGCATCCGAGTGACGTGCTCAAGGAAGGCGACGAGGTGACGGCGACCGTGATCGGAGTCGATCTGGAGCGGCGACGCATCAGTCTTTCGCTCGACGAGAACCGTGAGGTCGATGCGGCCGCCGCCGTCGTCATCGCCACGGCGGCCAAAAAACCCGCCGCCGAGAAGACCATGGGCAGCTTCGGCGCCCTGCTTCAGGAAAGCCTCAAAAAGGGACGCTGAGCGGACGCGGCCGGTGGATTCGTTCGAGTATTCGCCGCCACCACTGGCGCTCTACGTCCATCTGCCCTGGTGCGTGCGCAAGTGTCCTTACTGTGACTTCAACTCGCATCCGGGCGGCCGTGAGTCACGGCCGTTCGACGCCTATGTCGAACGGTTGCAGCTGGATCTCGACGCAGAGCTTCGCGAACCGGCGGCGCGTCGTCCGATCGGCTCGATCTTCATCGGCGGCGGCACGCCGAGCCTGTTTCCAGGCCCGGCGATCCGCCGTCTGCTCGACGGCATCCGCGCGCGCGTCGAATTGATCCCGGACGCTGAGATCACCCTGGAGGCCAATCCGGGCACGATCGATGCCGCGCATTTCGCCGCCTATCGCGAGGCGGGCATCAATCGGCTCTCGATCGGGGTGCAGAGCCTGTCGACCGAACAGTTGGAACGGCTCGGACGCATCCACACGCCCGAAGAGGCGCGTGAGGCCGTGCGGATCGCACGCGCACTGGGATTCGACAACCTCAATCTGGATCTGATGTTCGGTCTTCCCGGTCAGACGCTGGACGGGGCGCGAGCGGACCTCGACGCCCTGATCGCGCTGGAGCCCGAGCACGTCTCTTACTATCAGCTCACCGTCGAACCAGGCACGGCTTTCGGTGCACGTCCGCCCGAGCTGCCGGATGGCGATCTCGTCGCCGACATGGGAGCGGAAGGCGCCGCGCGTCTGGAATCGGCCGGCTATGGGCGTTACGAAGTCTCGGCCTATGCACGTCGCGGACGTCAGTGCCGGCACAATCTCAATTACTGGCGTTTCGGCGACTATCTGGGCATTGGTGCAGGCGCGCACGGCAAGCTGAGCGCCCAGCGTGCACCGACCGAGTCGACCATGCCCTGGCGCGTCTGGCGTACCGAAAAGCCGGTTCACCCAAACCTGTATCTGAACGCCGACCCGAGCCAACCGCTCGGTGTCCGCCGTGATCTGAGCGAAGCGGACCTGATCCTCGAATTCGTCCTGAATGCCCTGCGTCTCACCGACGGCTTCGAGCCGGACCTGTTCACGGCGACGACCGGGCTGCCCTGGTCACGGATCGCCGCGAGGCTGCAAGCCGCTGCCGACGACAGACTCCTGAGTCTCGACCCGGACCGGGTCGCCCCCACGCCGCTGGGACGCGATTTTCTCGACGATCTTGTCGCTCGCTTCCTGGCAGTGTAAGCTCGCACGGTTCGCAAATGATTGCGCGCGTTGCTGCAAGCTGGTAGATTGGCGCGTTTCCCAAGAATTTTCACGCCCATGTGGGCAAAAGGGTCACCATGAAAGAAGGAATCCACCCCGAATACCATGACGTGAAGGTGGTCTGCAGCTGCGGCAACGCATTCACGACCCGCTCCACCAAAGGAAAGGAGATGCACGTGGAAGTCTGCTCCGCCTGCCATCCCTTCTACACCGGCAAGCAGAAGGTGCTGGACACGGCCGGTCGCGTCGACAAGTTCCGTCGCAAGTACTCGCGCTGAGCACAGCGACCGATACCGCCTGCCCATCCGGACATCGTCGCTCAGATCCCGACCACGAACCCGCGAGACCAAAAGTCTCGGTTCGTGGTCGTGTGCGCGTCGACGATGCCTGGACGATCCAGCCTCCAAGCCGATTCGGCATCGATCTCCCCGATCATTCAAAGCGCGCCTACTTGACTCGCCGCCCGTGCGCGACGATCATGGTGCCTGCTTGCCCGCCCACGCGCGTTCCGTCACGTCACCCCGCTGTCCTTGACCCGGAAGCTCGTCGACTCAGGGCGCCCTGATCGAGGCGCCGGCCGATCGGCCGGCTGGCCCGACCGATTTCATCTCAATCCGCGGAGACCATCGTGACCGATTCCGAGAACAAGGCCCATCTCGACGCCGACCTCAACCGTCAGGCACTCGACTTCCACGCCCTGCCGCGGCCGGGCAAGATCGGCACCGAGGTCACCAAGCCGGCCGAGACCCAGCGGGATCTCTCGCTGGCCTATACGCCAGGCGTGGCCGAACCCGTGCGCCAGATCCACGCCGACCCGGATCTCGCCTACCGCTACACCAACAAGGGCAATCTGGTGGCGGTCATCACCGACGGCACCGCCGTGCTCGGGCTGGGCAATGTCGGCGGGCTGGCCGGCAAGCCGGTGATGGAGGGCAAGGCGGTTCTCTTCAAACGCTTCGCCGACATCGACTGTTTCGACATCGAGGTCGACGCCGAGAGTCCGCAGGCTTTCATCGAGACGGTGGCGCGCATCGCCCCGACCTTTGGCGGCATCAACCTGGAAGACATCGCCGCGCCACATTGCTTCGAGATCGAGCAGGCGCTCGTCGAACAGCTCGACATCCCGGTCTTCCACGACGACCAGCACGGCACCGCGATCATCATCGCCGCCGGTCTGCTCAATGCCCTGGAGCTGCAAGGCAAGACGCTCGCGGAGGCGCGCATCGTTGTCCTGGGCGCGGGGGCGGCCGGTATCGCCGGCGTGCGGCTGCTGCTGGCGCTCGGCGCGCACCCTGACAACATCTTCTGTGTCGACCGCCAGGGTATCATCCATTCCGGGCGTCAGGATCTGAACACCTACAAGCGCGGCGTGGCGGTCGAGACCGAGAAGCGCACGCTCGCCGATGCCATGGACGGTGCCGACGTCTTCATCGGCGTCTCCGGGCCGGATCTGGTCTCGCCCGAGATGCTCGCGTCCATGGCGCCGCGCCCGATCGTCTTCGCGCTCTCCAATCCCGTGCCCGAGATCCGCCCTGCAGTGGCCCTGTCCGTGCGCGACGATCTGGTGATGGCCACCGGACGCTCGGATTATCCGAACCAGATCAACAACGTACTTGGTTTTCCCTTCATCTTCCGCGGCGCGCTCGACGTGCGGGCCTCGTGCATCAACCAAGCCATGCAGATCGCGGCCGTCGAAGCCCTGCGCACGCTCACCCGCGAGCCGGTGCCGGCAGAGGTTCTGGAGGCGTATGGATTGAAGGAACTGAGTTTCGGGCCGGACTACATCATTCCCAAACCATTCGATCCGCGTCTGCGCGAGCGGGTACCAGCGGCGGTCGCGCGTGCGGCCATCGACAGCGGCGTGGCCAGGCTTCAGACCAACCTCTGAATCGACCGGCTCGAGTCGCCTCGATTCGGGTATATGGACCACTAACCGGCAGAGCCCGACGCACGACGACACCCGTCGGCGTCGGGCGACTTGTCCAGGAGCGAGCCCATGACGAACGAAACCATCACCGTCACCAACAACGTCACCGGCGAGAGCCGTGACTTCCCCTTGCGCCAAGGCACTCTGGGGCCGGCGGCGGTCGACATCTCCTCGCTGTACCGTGAGGCCGGATTCTTCACCTACGATCCCGGCTTCATGTCCACTGCCAGCTGCAACAGCCGCATCACCTATATCGATGGTGACGAGGGCGTCCTGCTCTATCGCGGCTATCCCATCGAGCAACTGGCCACCAAGGCGAGCTTCCTGGAAGTCGCCTATCTGCTGCTCTATGGCGAGCTGCCAGGCGAGAAGGATCTGGTCAGTTTCGAACGGTTGATCATGCGTCACACCATGCTCAACGAGAACCTGAAGAACTTCCTCAACGGGTTCCACTACGACGCGCATCCCATGGCCATGCTCATGGGCGTCGTCGGCTCGCTCTCGGCCTTCTATCACGACTCGCTCAGCGTCAACGATCCCCGTCATCGCGAGATCGCCGCGCATCGTCTGATCGCCAAGATCCCCACCATCGCGGCAGCCGCCTACAAGCACAGCGTCGGCGAACCGATCATCTATCCGCGCAATGATCTGCGCTATTGCGCCAACTTCCTGCGCATGATGTTCGCCACGCCCTGCGAGGACTACAAGCCGACCCTGATCGCCGAGAAGGCGATGAATCTGCTGTTCATCCTCCACGCCGACCACGAACAGAACGCCAGCACCTCGACCGTGCGTCTGGCGGCCAGCTCGGGGGCCAATCCCTTCGCCTGCATCGCCGCCGGCATCGCCTCACTCTGGGGACCGGCGCATGGCGGCGCCAACGAAGCCGTGCTCGACATGCTGCTGGAGATCGGCGACGTCAAGAACGTCCCGAAATACATCGAGAAGGCCAAGGACAAGGACGATCCCTTCCGGCTGATGGGCTTCGGCCACCGGGTCTACAAGAACTACGACCCGCGCGCCAAGATCATCCGCGAAGTCTGCTATCAGGTGCTCGACGAGCTGGCCGACAACGACAACCCGCTGTTCGAGCTGGCGATGAAGCTCGAAGAGATCGCGCTCAACGACGAATACTTCGTCGAACGCAAGCTCTATCCGAACGTCGACTTCTACTCCGGCATCATCTATCAGGCGCTCGGCATCCCGCGCAACATGTTCACCGTCATGTTCGCCGTGGCGCGCACCGTCGGCTGGGTCTCGCACTGGATGGAGATGATGGACGACCGCATCGGCCGGCCGCGTCAGATCTACCGTGGACCGAGTCAGCGCGACTATCTGCCGATCTCCAAGCGCTGACAAGGCGCTGACTGGGGTACGCCGGGCGTGCCCTGGTCCTCTCTCGCCAGCATTCGCTCGACCGCCGCGAGATCCGCGCCCAGACCAGGACGGTCGGTGATCGGATCGAGCGGCGGTTGGCGCCGAGCGCGTACCGGCAAGACGATGAGTTCGAATGGGATCTCGCCGGCCAGAAACCCGAAGGCAGGGTGTGCGAGTCGCTGTCCATTCGTATAGCGCAGGATGCGTTCGCCCTCACGCCAGGGAATACCCTGGTCGGCGAGCGTGAAAAGCACGTCTTCCGGCCGATCGGCGAAGAGGAACAGTTCGACACCGTTCTGTCGATCGCCGAGATCGTGCAGGGTCGAGCCGATCAGGCGCGGTTCGAACTCCGACAGCATCCACATCGCCTGCACGGCTTCGCGCTTGAGCGACCGACTCGCCTCATCGTGCCCGGCACCCCAGAACAACTGGCGTTGCATCAGCACGGCCTCCTTGAGCCGTTCATTCGAAGGCCACTGGCGGCGATCCAGGATGCCGGTGCGTTCGGCTGCTTTGCGCCGCGCCGACTCGAAGTCGTTCAAGCCCTGCTCGACCATGATGCGCGCGGCCTCGTAGGCCAGGCGCTCGCGTTGGGTATTGGCATGATCACGCTTCGACATCGAGTGGCCTCCTGTGTGTTCTTTTTTTGCAACAGCCGGAGTTCGGATCAAGGCGAACGGGCGAAACGTCTCGAACACGACAGACGCCCCGGTTCCAAGCCGCCATAAATGGCTGATGGGCCAAGTCTAACTCAGCTGGTGTTGCGGGAATAACGCAATCGACATCAGGGACGATGTGTCTATAATGAGTCGTGGTATTTCTCGAACCTCGGCCTCCTTCGATCGTTGCGCGTCTGGATCGTCTCTGTCGCGCCGGATCACGACCAGCGAGATCACTATGTTTGGCCTCACGCGCAAGAACAGTCCGCTCCTGGGGATCGACATCAGTACGACGGCCATCAAACTGGTCGAGCTATCACGGATCGCCGCGACACCCGTGCCGCGCTTTCGCGTCGAGCACTATGCGATCGAGCCGCTGCCGAGCGCGGCCATCGTCGAGAAAAAGATCGTCGATCACGAAGTGGTCGGCGACGGCATCCGCCGCGCATTGCTCAAGTCGGGCACCAAGACCAAGCGCGCGGCCGTCGCCCTCGCCGGCGCGGCCGTCATCACCAAGATCATCACCCTGCCCGCCGCGCTGAAAGAAGCCGAGATGGAGAGCCAGATCCAGCTCGACGCCGATCAATACATCCCCTATCCGCTCGAAGAGGTCAATCTCGATTTCAGCGTCCTCGGCCCTTCGCCGAACGCTCCCGAACTCGTCGAGGTGCTGCTGGCCGCCTCGCGTCGTGAGAACGTCGACGATCGCATCAGCGTCCTGGAGATCGCCGGACTCACGCCCCTGGTGGTCGACGTCGAGGCTTACGCCATGGAGCACGCCTGCTCGATGCTGCTGGGCGTCAAGGGTGAAGGCAAGGATGCGCCCATCCTGGGTGTCGTGGACGTCGGGGCCTCCACCACGACGCTCCATGTATTCAATGAGGGGCGGATCATGTATACGCGCGAGCAGAACTTCGGCGGCCGACAACTCAGAGAGGAGGTTCAGCGCCGTTATGGTCTCACGGACGAACAGGCGGCGCAGAAGATCCGCGCCGGCGATGTCGCCGACACCTATGAGATCGAGGTGCTCAACCCCTTCAAGGAGGCCCTGGCCCAGCAGATCGGACGGGCGCTGCAATTCTTCTACTCCGGCACGACCTTCAGTAATGTCGACCGGATACTCCTGGCCGGCGGTGCGGCCAGTCTCCCGCGAATCGATGCCCTGGTGGAGGAGCGACTCCGGATCCCCACCACGGTCGCCAATCCATTCGGTCAGATGTCGTTTGCGCCGCGCGTCAACTCCCAGTCACTCATGCGAGAGGCACCGGGAATGATGGTGGCCGTCGGCCTGGCCTTGCGGGGGTTCGACTGATGGCACGCATCAATCTGCTTCCCTGGCGCGAGGCGGCGCGTCAGCAACGCCGGCAGGAATTCCTGACCCTGCTGGGTGTCGCGCTCGGCCTGACGGCCCTGGCCGTCGCCCTGGTGCATTTCTATTTCGAGGATCGGATCAGCGGTCAGCAGGCGCGCAATCAATACCTCAAGACCGAGATCGCCGCGCTCGACCGCAAGATCAAGGAGATCAGCGAGATCGAGAAGACCAAGTCCGATCTGCTCGCGCGCATGGAGATCATCCAGCGCCTGCAGAAGAGCCGCCCCGAGATCGTGCGCCTCTTTGACGAGCTGGTGACGGCCCTGCCCGAGGGAGTCTATCTGACCAAGCTCGAACAGTCGGAGCGCACCGTCACGCTCGAGGGACGCGCCCAATCGAATGCGCGGGTCTCGGCCTTCATGCGCCGGATCGAGAGCTCGCAGTCCATCGGCCAGCCGCGTCTGATGTTGATCGAGAACAAGGACAAGACAGGCACCGGACTCAGTCATTTCCGCCTGTCGTTCAATCAGAACAGCCCGGAACCCGAGACGCCGGCAGCAAAACCGGCCAAGCCGGCTCGGAAACCGGCCCGCAAGGCCTGATCGGCTTCAGGGCGAGTCATACAGTCATCCGAATCGGAGCCGGCGCATGGATCTCAACGAACTCAACCAACTCGATATCAACGATTTCGGTGAGTGGCCGATTCCGATCAAGGCGGTCGCCATCCTGATCGCCTGTATCGCCCTCGGTGGTCTGGCCTACTATTACGACACCAGCGGTCAGCTCGACCGGCTCGCGCAGGAGCAGAAGACGGAGCAGGATCTGCGTACCAGTCTGGCGATCAAGCAGCAGAAGGCCGCCAACCTGCAAGCCTATCGCGATCAGCTCGCCGAGATGGAGCAGTCCTTCGGTGCCATGCTCAAGCAACTGCCCAATCGTACCGAGGTCGCCGCACTGCTCGTCGATGTCTCGCAGACGGGTCTGGCCAACGGATTGGAGTTCGAACTCTTCCAGCCCGAGAACGAGATCACGCGGGAGTTCTATGCCGAGTTGCCGATCCGCATCCGCGTGCGCGGCAACTATCACGATTTCGGGCGTTTCGTCAGTGGATTGGCCGCCCTGCCGCGCATCGTCACCATCCATGACGTTCAGATCTCCGACAGCGCCGGGCAATCGACCGGGGGACAGCCCGCCGGGACGGGTGACGGGCCATTGGTCCTGCAAGCCACGGTCAAGACCTATCGCTATCTGGAAGAGGGAGTGCAATGATGATCACGCTCCGGCTCCAATGGCTGTTGCCGGTCCTGCTGCTCGCGGGTTGCGGTGCCAATGATACGAGCGATCTCCAGGCCTATGTGCGTCAGGTCAATGCGCGCCCTCCCGGTCCGATCGAGCCATTGCCGCCGATCGAACCGGTCGAGACCTTCGTCTATGAGCCGGGCGAGCGGCGCGATCCCTTTCAATCCGATGTCCAGACCGAGCCGCAGGAGTTGGCCGCACTCGACGGTGGTCCGGCTCCGGACCCCAATCGGCCAAGGGAAGAACTCGAAGGTCATCCGCTCGATTCGCTGCGCATGGTCGGCACGCTCGAACAGGATGGCTCGCGCTGGGGACTGGTCCGCACCAAGGAAGGGGTCGTACATCGCGTCACGGTCGGTAACTACATGGGCCAAAATCATGGTCAGATCGTCTCGATCGACCTGGACGCCATTCAATTGAACGAAATCGTCTCCGACGCCCCGGGCCAATGGCGCGAACGCGCGGCCACGGTTGCGCTGAGCAAATAGATTCCGGAGGGGGACCAATGAACAGTCCACGTCAGAGTGCACGCACCGTTGGTTGTGAGTGGCGCCATGGGAGGGGCAAGCGCTCCTGGCTAGTATCCACGCTGTTGCTGGTCTTGGCGGTGCCGGTGTCGGCGGCTGACCTACAGGACGTGCAATTTTCGGCCCTTCCGGGCAATCAGGTTCAGGTTCAGTTGACACTGAGTGGTCCGATCGCTCAGCCTCAGACCTTCGCGACCGAGTCACCGGCGCGCATCGCCATGGATCTGCCCGGTGTGAACAGCCGGCTCGCGAGCAAATCCGTTCCGATCGGACTCGGTCCCGTCCACAGCCTGGTCGCGGTCGAGGCCAGCGATCGTACCCGCGTGGTGCTCAATCTGACGGATCCGGTTCCCTACGAAGTCAGTACATCCGGCAATCAGGTCACGATCAAGATCGCCGCTCGGGGCCGCGCGGCTCCGCCGCCTCCCGCCGCTGCGCAAACGGTTCGCACGGGAACCACCGTGGATCAAGCCACGGCGCGGACTGACACACCGGCCTGGAGCCAGCCGCCCCGGTCGCGTCAGAGCGCTGGAGCGGGACCGGCTGTGCGCGACATCGATTTCCGGCGCGGTTCGACGGGAGAGGGCCGGATCGTCATTCGGCTCCCAAGTCCGGATACGCGGGTCGCGGTGCGCGAGCAGGCCAGCCGTGTCTATGTCGATCTTTATCAGACTTCGCTGCCGCAGCGGCTCTATCGTCGGCTTGATGTCGTCGACTTCGCCACGCCCGTGACCATGGTGGAATCGCGCCCCAATGGTTCCAACGTCGAGATCGAGGTGCAGACTCAGGGTGATTTCGACTACATGGCCTATCAGACCGATGAGTTGTTCACGCTCGACTTCAGGGCGCTCACGGTAGCCGAGAAGGAGGAGATCGCGCGTCAGAAGGTGGTCTACGATGGCGAGCGTCTGTCGCTGAACTTCCAGGACATCGAGGTGCGGGCGGTGTTGCAGGTGCTCGCCGACTTCACCGATCTCAATCTGGTGGCCAGTGATACCGTTGGCGGCAACATCACGCTGCGCCTGAAGAACGTCCCCTGGGATCAGGCGCTCGATATCATTCTCAAAACCAAGGGATTGGCGATGCGGCAGAATGGTAATGTGCTCATGGTCGCACCGGCACAGGAACTGGCCGCTCAAGAGCAGCTCGAAATGGAGTCGATGCAGAAGATCGAGGAGCTTGCGCCGCTGCGTACCGAGTTCATCCAGGTCAACTACGCCAAGGCTGCTGACATCGCCGCTGTTCTGAGCGGAGCGGGGCGTGCCGCTTCTAACCCGGCATCGCCAGATGCTCGCCAAACCGGTACAGCGACACGACGTGATCAGGTTGGCGCTTCCGGTCTGGCTCAGGTCGCCGCTGCAGCGGGAGTCTCGGATCGCGGCATCCTGTCGCCGCGTGGTTCCCTGACCTTCGATGAGCGGACCAATACGCTGATCGTGCAAGACACGCTGACCGCACTCGAAGAAGTGCGTCGGGTCGTCAATCTGCTTGATGTCGCCGTGCGCCAAGTCATGATCGAGTCGCGTGTCGTTATCGCGAACAACAGCTTTGCGCGTGATCTGGGGGTGCGCTTCGGGGTCTCAGGTTCGATGGGAAAAGTCGGCGACAATGAAGTTCTGATCGGTGGTGGTCAAAATGGATATTTGGCCGTTGGAGATTATGATTCCGGACCGTTCGGTCTGAATGCAAGTACGGGTACACCTTACAATTCGACTCTGACAGATGATGCTGGAAATGCAACGCTCATCACAAATCTGCCCGCCACAACGATTCAAGACGCAGCGTCCGGGTCAATCGATTTTTTGATTGGGAAGGTCGGTTCGTATTTGATTCAGCTGGAACTTTCCGCCATGCAGCGCGAGGGGCGCGGTGAAATAATCTCAAGTCCGCGAGTCATTACGGCCGACAAGAACAAAGCCACCATCAAGGTCGGCAGTGAAATTCCCTATCAAGAGCAATCCGGCCAAGGAAATACATCCATTGCCTTCAAGGAGGCCGTACTTCAGCTCGATGTGACGCCGCAGATCACTCCCGACGACCGAATCATCATGGATCTGGAAGTCAGAAAGGATCGACCTGACTGGTCTCGGAGTATCAATAACACGCCACCAATCGACACACGCTCGGTCAAGACGAACGTCGTGATCGACAATGGCGAAACCGTTGTGCTTGGAGGTGTTTTTGAGCGCGAAAAAACATTCAGCAAGGAGCAGGTACCTTGGCTCGGCGATGTTCCGGTATTGGGTCGTCTGTTTAAGCAGGAAGCTCGCCAGGATTCCAATACGGAACTGCTGATCTTCGTAACGCCCAAAATCCTGAAGAGCGATCTGGTCGAACGATGAGCCTCATGTCTCCATCGAACCGACTCGCCACTGTCTCCGGCCTTGCCTAAGCGCCCAAAATCTGGCATACCTTTCGCCATGTTACGTGCACAGAATATCTTCATCGTCGGCCCGATGGGCGCCGGCAAGAGTACCGTCGGACGCCAACTGGCCGAGGCGCTGTCCTATACCTTCAAGGACAGCGACCACGAGATCCAGCGCCGAACGGGTGTCGACATCCCCACCATCTTCGAGTTCGAAGGCGAATCCGGCTTTCGCGCCCGCGAGCGTCAGGTCATCGAGGAACTGGTCGCCGAGGAGCGGATCGTCCTCGCGACCGGCGGCGGCGCCGTGTTGAACCCCGAAAACCGCCAGGATCTCTCCGCTCGCGGCGTGGTCATCTACCTGCATTGCAGCCCCGAGCAGCAATACGCCCGCACCGCCCGCGACCGCAACCGCCCCCTGCTCGAAACCGAAGATCCACTCAACCGTCTGCGCGAAATCATGGCTGAACGTGAGCCGCTCTATCGACAGGTCGCCGATCTCGTGGTCTCGACCGAGAAGCGCGGCACCAGCTCGGTGGTCAAGGAGATCTGCCGCCGACTGGAGTCCGAGGACGTCTGACGATGCGAACATTGAACGTCGATCTCGGGGCGCGCAGTTACCCCATCCACATCGGTTCCGGCCTGCTGGCCGACGGCGATCTCTACCGGCCCCATCTGCGCAGCTTGCAGGTCATGATCGTCACCAACGAGACGGTCGCCCCGCTCTATCTGGAGCCGGTCCGACAAGCCCTGGACGGACTCCAGGTCCGCGAGGTCATCCTGCCCGATGGCGAGGTCTACAAGACGCTGGAGGTCTGGAACCGGATCTTCGATGCCCTGCTCGCCGAACGCTTTGCGCGCGACTGCACCCTGATCGCACTCGGCGGCGGCGTGATCGGCGACATGACCGGCTTCGCCGCCGCCTGCTACCAGCGCGGCGTCGACTTCATCCAGGTGCCGACCACGCTCCTGGCTCAGGTCGATTCCTCGGTCGGCGGCAAGACCGGCCTCAACCACCCGGCCGGCAAGAACATGATCGGTGCCTTTCACCAGCCGCGCGCGGTCATCGCCGACACCGACACGCTCGTCACCCTGCCGCAACGCGAACTCTCGGCCGGAATGGCCGAGGTGCTCAAATATGGCTTCATCCGTGATGCGGCCTTCCTCGACTGGCTCGAATGTCACATGACGGAGCTGATGTCGCGCGATCCCGAAGCGCTGGCGCATGCCATCTGGCGCTCGTGCGAAGTCAAGGCGCAGATCGTCGCTGAGGACGAGTTCGAATCCGGCAGCCGCGCCCTGCTCAATCTCGGTCACACCTTCGGTCATGCCATCGAGGCCGGCGTCGGCTATGGTGAATGGCTGCACGGCGAGGCGGTCGGCGCGGGCATCTGTCTGGCCGCTGTGCTCTCGGCACGGCTCGGTTGGCTGACCGAGGCCGAACTCAAGCGCACTCGCCGTCTGATCGCCGGCGCCGGTCTGCCGACCGGGCGTCCGGCGGAACTGTCGCCCGAGCGGATGCTGGAACTCATGGCCGTCGACAAAAAGGTGCTCGCCGGCCAGCTGCGTCTGGTTCTGCTCCGGCAGCTCGGCGAGGCGGTCGTCACCAGTGAGTTCGATCGCGACGAACTGAACCACATTCTGGCTTGAGCCGCCGTCTGCATCTCAGCAATCGTTGCCAGTCCTGTGAACGGACGCCTGCCTTTGGGATCGTCGGACCGGAACTAGCCGACGAGACCAAAGGCTTCCAGATAGCCCCGTGCACTGACATCCAGCCGATAGTCGTTCACCGCCTCGCGCAAGACCTCGGGAGCCAGTGGCTGACGTAGCGTCTCCTCCATGGCCCGCGCCAGCGCCTCGACGTCGCCGACCGGAACCAGCGGACCATAGCGACCATTCTGGAGGATCTCGCGCGGTCCGCTACGGCAATCGGTCGCAACCACGGGCACACCCAGCGCCAGTGACTCGGTCAGGACGTTGGGCGAGCCTTCCCACAGCGAGGACAGCACGAACAGTCCGGCGCGTGCCAGGAAGCGATACGGATTGGGATCGAACCCGTGCAGCTCCACCGCCTCCCCCACACCCAGCTCCCCGGCCAGCCGTCTGAGCCGCTCGCGCTGGCGTCCCTGGCCAAGGATCAGCAGCCGGCAGGGACGCTGCCGATGCACCTGAGCGAAGGCGCGGATGAGCGTTGCGAAATCTTTCTGGAGCCGCAGACCGCCGACACCCATGATCACCGGCGGCTCGCCAGGCGCGAACCAGGGGTGATCGAGCGGCGCCAGCGCGCTCTGTTCCAGTTCCGGAGTGATGTTGGGATTGCGCACGACCCGAATGCGATCGAGCGGCAGCCCGGTGATCGCGGCGACGTCCTCGGCTACGCCATGTGATACGGCGATGATGCCGTCGGCGCGTCGGTAGAGCCGGGTTAGCTGATACCGCTCCCACCAGCGCTTGAGCGGATTGCGGCCGCGCGCGCTCCAGCGCTCGGACTGGGTGGTGCCTGGACGCAGGACATAGCGCGTGTCGCCGGACTGGGACGATTTGACGGCAAGCGCGACCCGATCGTCGTCGGTCTTGGCCGTGAGCACGATCGCCGGGCGCTCGCGTTCGACATAGTCGTGCAGGAAGCGGCGGCGCGCGCGTCGGTCACGTTCGGTCAGGTGATGCAGGCGCACGCTCGCGGGCAGCGTGTCGAGATAGGGCGCGTCGGGCGGGCCGACCACGAAATCGACCACGAAGCCCTGCTCGGCAATCCCGTGGGCGATGTTGGTCATCATGCGCTCCACGCCGCCATCACCGAAGCTCGGCAGGAACAGACAGACAGGACGTGATCGAGTGACCTCGGCGGGTGTGGACTCGGCTGACACGGCGATGGATCTCCATCCAGGCGGCGCGCGGCCGCGTCGAATTGAGCCTGAAGGGCTGACGGCCAAGCGTCTACAAACCAGGCAGAGCGCACTATTATATCGGTTCCAGCACCCTCCCCGTTCGCTATCCACGTGAGAATCCGCCGCATGTCATCGACGCTCGACCGCTCACTTCCGTTCGCCCCCCCCGATGGCGTGGAGCGTGTGGGTCTGTTCGGACTCTACCTGTTCGCCGCCTTCGCCTGGCTCGGTACGACGCCTGCCACGCTCGGACTGGCTCTGCTGACGGTGGCCTTCGTGTCGAATCGTCCGGACTGGCGTTCGCTGGGGCGAGATCCGGCCGTGCGGCTGGGGTTGATCCTGCTTGGTTTTCTGGTCGCACACAGCCTTGTCCAGGCCATGCTGGCGCCCAGCGCGGAACGAACAGCGACCATCTTCGGTGGCGGGCTGGACTGGCTCAAGCTGATGCTCTTCATCCCGCTCGCTCACTGGTGTGCCGGGCGACCCGAGCGGGTGCGCAGGCTGCTGTTGCTCGCCGCGCTGGGCTTCACGCTCGCGGTCCTGCGCAAGATCGACTGGGCGAACTTCGGGCCGGAGTTCTTCTCGACCCGCTTCGAGTCCTATCTGCCGGCCATCGCCTTCGGCATGTTCACGGGGCTGGGTGCGCTCGGACTCATCATAGTGCGTCAGGCATTCTGGGGACGCTTCCCGGCGGGTTGGCCGCGTCGGCTGGGCGTGATCCTCTGGGCGCTCTGGCTGCTGTTCATGCTGGAGGGGCTGTTGCTGTCGCAGTCGCGTGGCTCCTGGCTCGCCTTTATCAGTGCGCTGACGGTTCTGGTCATCCTCGAATGGCGCGGGTACTCAGCGGCGAAAGGCGCCAGACTGAGACACCAGCGCTACTGGCTCGTCCTGCCCGTCGTCGGTGTGATACTGCTCGGCGGTCTGCTGGCGCAGACGCAGACGGTTCAAAAGCGCTTCAGCGAGCACACCGATACCCTGATCGACATTGTGCGCGGCGAAACGGCGACTGTGGAGTCCGATCCGGTCGGACTGCGCTTCAAGGCCCTGCTGTTCGCGCGCGACATCTGGGGCGAGCGGCCCTGGTTCGGGTGGGGCGCCGGCACCAGTCGCGAACTGATCGCCGCCAGCGGGCGTCCCGAGGCGCTGTTCGACCAGGATCACTGGCTGCCGCATCTGCACAACACCTATGCCGAGATTCTGGTCCAGTTCGGCGCCGTCGGCCTGACCCTGATCGCGGCTCTGGTCTGGGTGCTCGCGCGCTCCGGCTTCAAGGCCGGTCGCGCCGGACGCCTGCCCGCCGATCTCGGTCGCTTCTATCTGGTGGCGTTCGTCTTCGTGCTGATCTGGTGTCTGTTCAACTATCGGGTCGTGCGCACCGACTGGCTGTTCTTCTGGATCCTCGTCGCCGGCACCCTGCATGGACTCAGTGGCGGCCGTGGCGCGACCTCCCCCGACGCTCAGGCCCAGGCCGGCAACCCCATGGCGTCGAGATAGGCGCTGGTCGCCGCCTCGATCTCGAAGCGGCGGGCCGCCTGCTGGAGTTCTTCACGCGGCAGCGGGGCGTCGAGCGTGGTACCCATGGCCTCGGCGAGCGCCGCCTCGTCGCCGACCGGCACCAGGGGGCCATAGCGCCCGTTATCCAGGATCTCGCGCGGACCGCTCGGACAGTCGGTCGAGACCACGGGCGTGCCGACCGCCAGCGCTTCGACCGGCACGAAGGGCAGCCCCTCCCAGCGTGAGGAGAAGGCGAAGAGCGCGGCATGAGCCATGTAGGCATAGGGCTGCGGCACGAAGCCGGGCAGTGCGACATCCTCTCCGACACCCAGGCTCGCGGCCAGCGTCAGCAGGCGCTCGCGATGCCGCCCTTCACCGAGGATCATGAGCCGCGCCGGCCGCTGGGAACGCAGACGGGCGAAGGCACGGATCAGGGTGGCGAAATCCTTTCGTCCGCAGAGTTCGCCGACGCTCAGGATCAGCGGCGGCTGTCCGGGCGCGAACCAGGGATGATCCGGCACCGGCAGCGGTTCCTCGAACAGACGCGCCGGCACCACGGGCGAGGGCACGGCCCGGATGCGCGCGCGTTCCAGCCCGGTATAGGCGGCCATGTCGTCGGCGGCCCCGAGGCTCGGCACCAGCACGCGATCGGCGAAGCGATAGAGCCGCCCCATCGATCGGCGCTGGACCCAGCGGTCGAGCACGCCGCGCGAGGCCAGATCCACGGAGATGGTGATCCCGGAGCGCAGGATCAGGCGCGTTTGGGTTCCGGCCAGGGCACGCGCGGCCAGGGCCAGCCGGTTGACGCGATCCTTGTCCGATAGCATGACCACCGGACGCTCACGACGCAGATAGCGCGCCACGGCCGGCAGGGTGAGCAGGGTGTGCGCCGTCCCGAGATCGACGATACGCGGCGCCGGGTCACAGTGTTCGAGATGCGGCCCATGCTCGCGCACCCTGAGCAGATCGACCCGATAGCCGCGCCCGACGAGCGCCGGCAGCAGATGGCGCGCCAGCCGATCGACACCACTGTGACCGGAGGTGGAGAGAAAACAGGCAATGCGCGGCGGTAACGGCATGGGCGATCCCACTCAACTGAGGGACGAAGTGTTATGACGGATCAGCTCGACGCGGCGCGAGCGCTTCGTAGAGCGCGGAGTAATCGGCCTCGCCATACCCCATGGATTCGGCCTGGAGACAGCCGGACTCGATGGCCTCGATCAACCGGGTGTCGAGTCCGGCCTCCTCGGCCACGCGCCGGAAGAGCGCGACATCCTTGCGCAGATGCTTGAGCGGGAAGTTGGCCGCACCATAGTCGTGGGCCAGATACTTGTCGAGCTTCTTATCGAAGGTTTTGGCATGGAGCGCACTGGCGCGTAACAGCTCCATGAAAGTCTCGATCGCCAGTCCCTCGCGGCGCACCAGCCCCAGGCTCAGTGAGAAAGTCGCCGTCAGCCCTGCGATCAGCTGGTTCATGGCCAGCTTCAGGGCCGCGCCCTGCCCCACCGCACCGATCAGGCGCGGATCGCGGCTCAGGTCGCGGAAGACGGGCAGACAGCGTTCGTAGAGATCCGGGTCGCTGCCGGCCATGAGGATCAGCGTGCCTTCGCGCGCCTCGGGCAGACTGCCGAGCACCGGGGCTTCCAGATACTCACCGCCCTGCGCGGCCACGTGATCGGCGATCTCCTGGCTCTCGCGCGGGGCGATGGTGCCCATCTGCACCAGGATGCGTCCGGCGAGCGCGTCGGCATCGCCCTGCTCGAACAGGGTATCGAGAATGGCGCGCGCATCACTCAGGAGCAGCAGCGTCATCTCTGCGGCATCGATCGCTTCCCAGGCGCTCGCCGCCAGGGTCAGACCCCGCTGGCGCGCCGACTCGGCCCGCTCGACGCCGCGATTCCAGCCGATCACCTCATGCCCCTGGCGCTTGAGTCGCAGCGCGATCTCAGAGCCAAGCAGCCCCATGCCCAATACCGCGATCTTCATCCGCATCCTCCGCGAGACAGTCCGCCGCTCAGGTCGGCGGGGGTGACGATAGAGACGCCGGCCGGCGCAACGACGCGATGACAGGTCCGGTCTCGGGCCGCACGCCACGCCACAGCCAAAAGGATTCGGCCGCCTGCTCGATCAGCATCCCCAGACCGTCGAGCACACGCGCCGCACCATGTTCGCTGCCCCAGCGACAGAAGGGCGTGGGCCGATCGCCGTAGAGCATGTCATAGGTCCAGCCGTCGGGCGCGAGGCAGTCGTCCGGAATCGCCGGCACGGCGTCGGCCAGTCCCGCCGACGTGGCATGGATGATGAGGTCGAAGCGCTCGCCCGCCAAGCCGTCGAACCCACAACCCTCGACCGGACCGAGCGCGCGACCGAGCCGTGCCAGCTCCAGCGCCTTGGACGCCGTGCGGTTGGCGATGACCAGACGCGCCAGTCCGGTCCCAAGCAGCGGCTGGAGCACGCCGCGCGCCGCCCCGCCCGCGCCGAGCATCAGGACGCGCGCACCCGCGAAGTCGAAGCCGTGGTTGTCGGTCAGATCGCGCACCAGTCCGACTCCATCGGTGTTCTCGCCCCGCAGCCGGCCATCGTCGAGCCGGATGAGCGTATTGACCGCGCCGGCGAGTTCGGCGCGTGCACTGCGCTCGTCGGCCAGCGCCCAGGCCTGCTCCTTGAACGGCACGGTGACGTTCAGCCCCAGTCCGCCGGACTCCAGGAAGCGGCGCACGTCGCCGGCGAAGTCGTCGAGCGCGCCGAGCAGGCGCCCGTATTCCAGATCCTGCCCGGTCTGGCGCGCGAAGGCGGCGTGGATGACGGGCGACTTGCTGTGGGCGATGGGATGGCCGATGACGGCGTAATGGTCGGTCATGGTTGGCGGAAGATCCTGATGTCGCGTATGGAGTCTGGGCGTCTGTCGAGTCTAACGCAGACCGCGCCGGTTTCAGCCGAATTCGGCCAGCGCCTGATCGGGCGGGATCGGACGCGACCACAGATAGCCCTGCCCCCAGTCGCAGCCGATCTCGGCGAGCCGTTCGAGCTGGCGCGGCGTCTCGATGCCCTCGGCGATCACCTCCTTGCCGATGGAGTGGGCCATGGCGATCATGCCGGCGACCAGGTTGCGGTCGCGCGAGGACTCGATACCGCTGATGAACTCGCGGTCGATCTTGAGGCTGCTGATCGGCAGCTCGCGCAGATAGGCCATGGAACTGAAGCCGGTGCCGAAATCGTCGAGCGACAACTGGATGCCGCCACGATGGATAACGTTCAGCGTGGATTTCAGGCTCGGCGTCATGCGCAACAGCATCGACTCGGTGATCTCGATCTCGATGAGATCCGGCGGCACGTCGGCGGCATGCAGATCTTCCAGCAAACGGCGCGCGAAGCCGCGCGCCTCCAGATCGGCCGCCGAGACGTTGATCGCCAGCCGCGCCTCGGTGCCATTCTGCTCGAGATGCTGGCGCAGCCGGCGGATGGCCAGGCGCAGCACGGCGGCCGTCACCGCGCCGATCAGGCCGTTGCGCTCGGCGGCCGGGATGAAGTCTCCCGGCATGATCAGGGTTCCATCCTCGGTGCGCCAGCGCGCCAGCACCTCGAAGCGCGGTGTCCCGGCACGGGCGGCGATGGCGATCTGCGGCTGGAGCAGGATCTCGACGGCGTCCATGGGCGAGCGCCCGAGCACGGCACGGTCGATCTCCAGACGCTTCAGCGCCCGTCGCTCCAGGTCGCTGTCGAAGTGGCTGGCGCGGTTGCGCCCCGCTTCTTTGGCATGGTAGAGGGCCAGATCGGCCTGCTTGAGCAGCTCGCCCGGCTCGGAGTCGGGGCCGCCCATGGCCAGCCCCAGCGAGCTGGTGATGCTGAAACGATCTTCGCCGACGACGATGGCGCGACGCAGGGCTTCGACGATCCGCTCGGCCCACAGCGAGGCGACGGCCGTGTCCGTGATGTCGGGCAGCAGGAGCGCGAACTCGTCACCGCCGAGACGCGCCACCAGTCCGGGTTCGGGCAACTCGGCGCGAATGCGCTTGGCCACGGCGCACAGCAGCACATCGCCCTTGTCGTGACCGAGGGTATCGTTGATGGTCTTGAAGTGGTCGATGTCCATGAGCGCAACCGCAAATCCCTGCCCGGTACGCCGGCAGTTCTCGATCACCTCGCCGAGCGCCTCGCGAAAGCGCGCTCGGTTCGGCAGCTCGGTGAGCGCGTCGTGCAGAGCGCGATGGCGCATCTCCTCGCGTGACTGGTGCAATTGATCGCGCTGACTGGCCAGTGACTGGGCGAGCCGCTCGAAGTGCGCGGCATTGGCGACGATGACCCGTTGGATGAGGTTCTTGAGCGCCAGCCCGGTGGCCAGCGATACCGCCGACCAGGGCAGCGAATGATGGGTGCGCTCTTCGCGCCAGACCTGGAAGTCGCGGGTCGGCCAGCCGAGCGGACGTTCGCCGTCACGGATGGAGAACGGCAGTGCGGTGGGATCGCCGCCCCAGTCGACCGTGTATTTGACCCGCTGGCGACCGAACAGCAGGATGTTCTCGCGCTGCTCGTCGATGAAGATCACCAGCACGCCGGCGAGCCGGTCCGGATAGGCCGCCGCCGGCTCGAACTCGCCGGACAGACAGTCGGTGTGCCAGATCGGGCCGGGCCGGGTGCGCAGAAAGGCCAGCAGCTCATCGACCCACTCGGGGGCCAGACTGCAATTCTGCCCGAAGAACAGCGGCTGACCGCGACGGTAGATCTGCGCCATGTCGGCATCGACCAGTTCGCACAGCTTGCGCTCCTTGCCGATGAAACTGTCTGGAAAGGGCTGCTCGACGTCGAACCCGCCGACGATGGAGTTCACCCGCGCCATGCCGAGCTGGGTGGCCAGGTTGCGCTCGCGCTCATCGATCAGGGCGACCCGGGCCGCCAGACAGCTCGCCAGTTCGATGAGTCGGCGTCTGACCGGGACCGTCACCGGATGGGGCGCGCGATGATGGAAGATCACCAGCCCCCAGAGCCGATCGTCCTGCATGATCGAGAGCGACATCGAGCCATTGACGCCGAAGCGCTGGAGATAGTTGCGATGGATGGGTGACTGGGCGCGCAGATGGGCGATGCCGATGTCGATGCTGTCGGGAGCCAGCGCGCGGCTCAGGAGCGGAATATCGGGGTGATCGCGGCTCGGCGCGTAGCGCATGGGCGTTTCGCGATAGAGCGCGCGCGCCTGACGCGGGATGTCGGTGGCCGGATAACGCAGCCCCAGGATCGAGGGCCAGGTGTCCGGTTCCAGACTCTCGGCGATCACCACGCCCGAGTCGTCGGGATCGAAGCGATAGACCACGACTCGCTCGAAGCCGGTCAGATAGCGAAAGGCCGCGACGGCCTCCTGACCGACCTGTCTGACATCGTCGCTCGCGCGCAGCCGCCGCTGGAATGATTCGACATCGAAGCCGCGCAGACGCACGTCCATCTCCATCTCGCCGTGCGGCTCGATCTCCAGCAGCAGCCGATCCCGCCAGCGATGCAGACGCACATCGAGCGGCAGCTCGCCGCGCGCGGTCCGGACCAGGAAGAAGGACGGCTGATACGCGGCCGTCTCCGGGTCGGCCGTGAGGACGGCATGCAGCTCGGCTGCGCCCGCGACCGGCAAGGCCCGCGACAAGGGGGCGTCGAGCAGCGTCTCGGCGTGAAGACCCAGATACATCTCGGCATTGGCGCTACAGGCCAGAATGTGGTGCGTCTCGGGATCGACCACCAGCAGACAGCCGAAGGGCTGGATGGCACCACAGGTGCTGATGGGTTCGCGATCGCATTGCGAGAAGTCGAAGGAGACCGCCGAGAGCGCGGCCATGCTCTCGCAGAACTTGCCGGCGATCAGCTCATACGCGACGCCTTCGTTGCGCGGCGGCAGACGATTCTTGGGCTGAACGATGATCCAGAACTCGCCCGGACGGTCCGAGGCGCGCATGGTGATGCGCACCCGCACCGGGTCCATCTTGAAATCGAACACGAACTCGAAGGTCGTCTCCAGACATCCGGTCAGGACACCGCGCCGGAAGCGTCCGTAGAACTCCGGCACCACGGTGCAGGGGGCAACCTCGGAGAAGAAATTGCGCCCGAGGACGGACTCTACCTCACGTTGCGAAATCACCGACTGTGCACGACTATAGAAGAGGATACGTCCTTCGGCGTCGACACGAATGGTTCCTGCGGGCAGCCGATCGAGTTGCTCCTCGGTGAGGATGTCGAGCTGACGTGGGTCGTGGATGTCGATGGCGTCTTCGAGATTGATCGGTTCGATTCGGTTCAATGAGACGATCCGCAGCAGGGTGGCATGAGCATGAACACGGGGCCAGGCGCTGATTCCATGCGTTCAATCCCAGTCGGTGAGCTTGCCGAGCGCCGAGCGTGGCAGACTCGGGCCGAGCGTGATGGAGCGCGGCCGCTCCGGAGCCGACAACTGCTCCGCGAGCCAGATCTGGAGCCGTTCCGGGAGGTGAGCCGGGTCGCTGCAACGTGCGCTGGGCACGACGAATGCTTTCAGGCGCACATGTGGCTCACGGCCATCGGGACGCACCAGCGCTTCGTCGACCTCGGGGTGGCGCTCGATACAGGCCCGCACGCGCTCGGGGAAGACGTTGATCCCGCCAACCTGGACCGCTCCATCGCGTCGCGCGAGTATCAGAATGTGTTCGGTGTCGAGCCACTGGAAACGATCGGGGAGTTCCAGCGACAGCGGTTTGCCCGCGACACCTGGACGCCGGATACGTCCCGGCGCTTCAGGATCAGGCGACCAGTGCGGCAGCAGACGGAAGGGCGCCTCGGGGGCTTCGCGCCAACCGACGCCGGCCGTTTCCGATGAGCCATAGATCTCGATCGCCCGGACGCCGCCGAGCGCCTGGAACCGCTGCCAGAGTTCGGGCGGGCAAGGACTGGTGGAGCTGAGGACCACCACATCGGACGCCATCTCCAGGGGCGCCCGCGTGGCCAGATCGAAAAAGGCCGGATGGCCCAGCACCAGATCGCCAGCGCGTGCCTGGCGCAGGACGGCTCCAGGCAGCGTCCGGCGCGTGTCGAGCACCGGGATGCTGAGATGTGCCGGCAACATGAAGGCGAACAGAAAACCGTAGATGTGGTGGCACGGCACGGCGCGCAGGATGCGCCGGCGCTCACCCAGGAGCGTGGCGAAATAGGCGACCTCCTGCTCCAGCAGGTCCATGTCGTGGAGACACAGCTTCGGCTGACCGGTGGAGCCTGAGGTCTGGAAGCCGATCGCGCCGTCCTGGCAGGCGCGGCTCTCCAGCACGATCTCGACCCAGTCGGACAGACGGCGACGGGTCGTCAAGGCCGCCTCGTGCCCCGTCTCGTGCAGATGGAACTGGATGGCGACCATGGTGGCCAGATCCAGGAACTCCAGCGAATCGAGTTCCAGCGCCCCGAGATCCGGATCGGGGGCGCGCAGGCGGGCCGCGTCCTGGAGTCCGGGCCGCAAACGCGCCAGCTCCGCCTGGATCAGGTCGAGCAGCAGCGCCTGGACGCCGCTGGGGTTCCACCAGGGTTTCAGGGCCACCGCGACAGCCTCGCCCGACGTCGACGCGTCTGGCCTTATTCGGCCAGCCAGCGGGCGATGTCCTTGGCGTAGTAGGTCAGGATGCCGTCGGCGCCGGCGCGCTTCATCGACACCATGGCCTCCAGCACGACCGCTTTCTCATTCAGCCAGCCGTTCAGGCTCGCCGCCTTGAGCATGGCGTACTCGCCGCTGACGTGATAGACGAAGGTCGGTGCGCCGAACTGGTCCTTGATACGGCGCACGATGTCCAGATAGGGCATACCGGGCTTGACCATCACCATGTCGGCGCCCTCGGCCAGATCGAGCGCGACCTCGTGGATGGCCTCGTTGGAGTTGGCCGGGTCCATCTGATAGGTGTACTTGTTGCCCGCACCCAGATTGCCCGCCGAGCCGACCGCGTCGCGGAAGGGGCCGTAGTAGCTGGAGGCATACTTGGCCGAGTAGGCCATGATGCGAGTGTGGATGTGGCCGGCGGCTTCGAGTGCCGCGCGTACCGCGCCGATGCGCCCGTCCATCATGTCGGAGGGCGCGACGATGTCGGCCCCGGCCTCGGCGTGCGAGACGGCCTGACGCACCAGCACGTCGACGGTCTCGTCGTTCATCACATAGCCGGCCTCGTCGATCAGACCGTCCTGACCATGGGTGGTGAAGGGGTCGAGCGCGACATCGGTCATCACGCCCAGCTCGGGCACCGCCTCCTTGAGCGCGCGCACCGCACGCTGCGCCAGCCCATTGGGATTGAACGCCTCGCGTGCGTCGAGCGACTTGACCTCCATCGGCGTGACCGGGAACAGCGCGATCACCGGAATGCCGAGCTGATGGGCCTCGCGCGCCGCTTCGATCAGCAGATCGATGCTCAGACGCTCCACACCCGGCATCGAGGGCACGGCCTCGCGCTGGCCCTGGCCTTCGAGTACGAACACCGGCCAGATCAGATCGTTGGGGGTCAGGGTGTTCTCGCGCATCAGGCGGCGCGAGAAGTCGTCGCGGCGCATCCGGCGCATGCGGGTGATGGGATAGGCGGAACGGGGGGTGTCGAGATCAGCCATGGTATCGAGGAACCTCGGGGGTCGGGTCCGGTGCGTCCGGGACCATCCCGGGCGCTGCACAGGTCGCCTAAAATAGCTCAGGCGTCGGCTCGGCTCCAGTCTTGGCGTTGTACCGTCGCCCCAGAGGCGCCATATCACGGCCGATGCCTGGTGAGCCAAGACCATTGGCTGCACAACGAGCGGCCCCGGAACCCACGGGTCGAACGCCCAATACACGCTCAAGGAAACCCCTGCATGTCGTCTGCTCCAGATTCCTACCCCTCCGTCTTCGATGTCCACTACGAAGACTTTCAAACCCAGGTCATCGCGGCCTCGTCCGAGCAGCCGATCCTGGTGGACTTCTGGGCCGACTGGTGCGGTCCCTGTCACGCACTCGCACCGCATCTGAAGCGCATCATCGATGAACACGCCGGGCGACTGCGGTTGGCCAAGGTCGAGGTCGACGAAGGCGAGAACATGCGTCTGGCCGGACACTATCGGGTGCGCGGTTTCCCGACCGTGATCCTGTTCCGGCACGGCGAGGAACGCGGCCGGTTCAGCGGCGCACGTTCGCGTATCCAGATCAACCACTGGCTCCAGGAGCATCTGCCGGAATGAACATCCAACCTGCTGTTTCGCTTCGACTCGTTTCCATCTTCGCGGCGCTCTGTCTTGGAGTCGCCGGGTCGGCCCAAGCGCTCTCGCTCGTCGTCGAGGAGGGCGAGATCGCGGGCGTGTCCGGGCTGGACATCCAGGGGCGACTGTACGATGTCAGCTTCCGGGACGGCGCCTTCAATGCCGTCTATCCGGCCGAACTCAGCGGATACGGGCCGCTGGCGCGCGCGGTCGCTCAAGCGCTGCTCGCCGCCGGCCCGTCCATCCAGGCCGCGCCCGGCTGGCGGGCCGATCTGCGCCCGCGCGGCTGCCAGTCGGCCGATTCCTGCACCATCCTGATCCCGGAGCATTCCGACGGCGCGGCTCCGAATGCCCGCATGACTCACGCGGTCGAAGCCCTCTACACCCGGGATCGGTTCAGCAAGGTTCCCGAGCCGCTCTGGCCATTCGATGCCGCCACCGACACCCAGTACATGCCGGACATGCTGTACGCCATCATCACGCCGGCGCGCTAGCGCGGCCTCGGGACGATTCGGCATGATTTCCGATCCCGATCAGCGTCGACGCCTGCTGGAGACCTTTGCTTTTCTGCGCGCCGGTTCGGCCGGGTTCCAAAGCGAATTCTTCGATCAGGTCATGCGCGTGCGCCTGCCGGCCGGACAGGCCGTCTGTCAGGCGGGCGCTCAGTGCGCGCATCTGCCGCTGGTACTCGACGGCACGGCGCGGGTCTATCAGCTCGGTGAGAACGGCCGCGAAATCACACTCTATCGCGTGCATCCGGGCGAGAGCTGTGTGCTCACGGCCTCCTGCCTGCTCAGTGCGCGCCCCTTTCCGGCCTTCGCGGTGTGCGAGAGCGCAGTCGAGGCCGTGGTCGTGCAGCCGGCGAGCGTGCGCCGCTGGCTGGGGAGTTGCGAGCCGTGGCGCGAATATCTCTTCGGTCTCATCGCCGGCCGGTTGGTTGAGGTCTTCGGCGTGCTCGATGCGGTGCTGTTCCAGCGACTCGACCAGCGGCTGATCGACCATCTGCTGCGTCTGGCCGAGAGTCTGGACGCGTCCGAGATCCAGGCGACCCACCAGATGCTGGCCGCCGAGCTGGGTTCCTCGCGCGAGGTCATCAGTCGCGTGCTCAAGGGGCTGGAGGAACAGGGGCTGCTGCGCGTGCGGCGCGGTCAGATCGAATTGCTCGATCGCGCGGAACTGAGGCGTCGCACGCAGGACGACTGACGCTCGGGGCCAGTTCGGCAGGCAGTGTGACAAAGTCACCGACAGGGCCACTGACGACCGTTAGAGTGCGTTCCACAGTCAACGTCCAAGCGGCCTCAGGCCGCCCGCACTCGAACGGAGATCCTCAGCATGACCCAGAACCTCGGTACACTCGATCGCGTCATCCGTGCCCTCATCGGTCTGGCCCTGGTCGCCTGGGCCCTGAACACCCAGAGCTGGCTGTTCGGCGCCCTGGCCCTGATCCCGTTTGGCACGGCTCTGATCGGCTGGTGCCCGCTCTATCTGCCGCTGCGACTCAACACCAAGCGGGTTTGATCCATTCTCAGGCCCGTCCGCATGCAGGATGGGCCGTTCGGAGCCTCCATGGAGAACACATCTCACACAACGAATCGTCTGGCCAATTTTCCCGTGTCCTTCTTCTCGATGGTCATGGGACTGTCGGGGCTGACCATTGGCTGGGAGAAGATCCAGTCCATCCTGGGCCGCGATCTTGGTCTCACGCCCTGGTTGCTCGGAACCACAGGGACGATCTTCGGTTTTCTGGCGATCAATTATCTGCTCAAACTGGTGTTGTATCGCGGGGCCGTGGTTCGCGAGCTGCGCCATCCGATCAAGATCAACTTCTTCCCGACCATCTCGATGAGCCTGCTCCTCTTGGCCATCGCCTTTCTACCGATTTCGATGTCCATCAGCGCGCCGCTATGGATGGCCGGCACCGGACTGCATCTGCTCTTCACACTCTACATCGTCAATGTCTGGATCCATCACGAATATTTCCAGATCCACCACATGAACCCGGCCTGGTTCATTCCGGCGGTCGGTAACGTGCTGGTGCCCATTGCTGGCGTGCCACTGGGCTATGCGGACCTGTCCTGGTTCTTCTTCAGCATCGGCATCCTGTTCTGGCTGATCCTGCTGGTGATCGTGTTCAACCGCGTGCTCTTTCATCAGCCGATCGAGGCGCATCTGATGCCGACGCTCTTCATCCTGATCGCCCCGCCCGCCGTCGGTTTCATCGCCTATCTGCAACTGTCCGGTGAACTCGACAGCTTCGCGCGGATTCTCTACTTCTTCGGTCTCTTTCTGACGCTGCTGCTCTTCACTCAGGTTGGACGCTTCATCAAGCTCAAGTTCTTCCTGTCCTGGTGGGCCTATTCATTTCCGCTGGCGGCGATCAGCATCGCCACGTTCGTCATGTCAGAACGGACCGGACAGTCGATTTATCTGTATCTCGGGATGGGGTTGTTGGCGCTGCTGACCGCCATCATCGTCTTGTTGCTGATACTGACCTTCGTGGCCGTGTATCGCCGACGTATCTGTGTCGCAGAGCATTGAGGGGGTGGTTGCTCCCCTTTCCACCGTGGGAAAGGGGAGGTAGTGAACGTCTAGCGCTCAGTAGGGAGTCGGACGATTTTCGTAGTCGGCATAAGCGTCCGAATCAGCCGTGCTGGGCGGGAGCCTGGTGCCGTGCCAGGTGAAGTTGTAGGGGCTGGTATAGGAGCCTTCTGGTACTTCGACGACACCGCCGTATTGGCTGCAACTACAACGGGCGAGTGTTTGATAGGTCACGCATTTTTCAGTGACCTGCCCGTCAGGCCCAAATACTGGGCAGTTCGGCGGATAACGCAGTCTTCCATCCGCACCATCGGCAGATAAGCAACCAGGCTCGATACCAAAAGCACAGTCGGCAATCTGGTTCCTGCAGACCAACCCCAAGGCACTATCGCTGCAATCATCCGTCGGGATATCACAGGAATTGCCGCTTTCGCATGCACATTGAGCGCCAAATCCAGAATTCGTAACATACCGATAGACTCTGCAGGGCGCCTCGAAGAGCCGCTTGTGATTGACGCGGATGTAATAATCACCGGCATTCCGGAGTCCGAAACGGAAGACCCGGTTGGGATCGCCTGAATTGTTCGTATTGATTGCCAAAATGGGTGTCAGGTTTTCGCGCAGCTCACCGGATTCATAGCGATTGGCCATGCTTTGATCATAGACTTCGACGAGCCAGTTACCCAAAGGGCATTCCTCTTTCTCACAGAATGTAAGGGTGACGATCTCGTTTCCGGGACTCGTATATTTAAACCAGTCATCCTCACCCTGGCCCCATACAGCCGTATCTCCCTCTGGTATCGGGGTGTTGAAGGTCAGGTTGATCACGCCATACATGGTTACGCCATTGGCCAAACGATTACTTTGGCTCGGCAGGTCGTTTCGCTCCATCTCGGTATCATAGAAACCAACGGTCGGCTGTGTGCCGCCAAGAGGCGAGTCTTGCACGAGAGCCGAAACGGAATAGGCATGAGCGTTTATTTCGTTTCCCGCAGCTGGCTGAACCCGGATGTAATAGGTTCCAGCCAAGCCGAGGGTGACACTATAGGTCAGTGAATCCGGTGTCGACTGAACGGCACTTCTTGCATTGGAATCGAAGCTGGCAAAGACGTTTCCTGCGGCATCCAGAACCGAGATATTCCAGAGACCAGGATTGCCTTCCGCGAGATTCGCTCCCTCCAACCATTCTGGAACCGAGAAGGTAATCAGGAGGTTTTGGTTGAGTTTGGTGGTGGCTGTATAAAAATAGTCCCGATCGTTTAGAGCATAGAGCTGACCCCAAAAACTGGTGCCAGGCTCAAGCGGATCGGCTGTGACAAAGCTGTCATTGGGTTCAGTTTCGCCAACGAGGGCATCTGGAATACAGGAGGCCAGGGGAATGTCGCAGCTTTGTGGATCAGCAATACAGGCCGCGAGCTGTGTGGCGAGTCCACGTGCGTAACCATCCGCGTCGCCACGGGTGTAACCCTGAGCATCGCCATCAGTGAAGCCGCGCCACCAACCCTGGCCATCGCCATCGGTGAAGCCGCGCCACCAACCCTGGCTGTCACCATCGGCAAACCCACGCCACCAACCCTGGCTGTCACCATCGGCAAATCCACGCCACCAACCCTGGTCATCACCATCGGCCAAGCCGCGCCACCAGCCCTGAGTATCGCCATCGGTCTTACCCTGATCGTAGCCAAGGTCATAACCATCGGCAAGTCCTTGATTATATTTGTCCGTACAGGAATCTTGCGCAGCAGAACCACCGAGCGTGGCTGAATTCGCCATGAGCGGTAACAGCAACACCAGTCCAGTGATGGGATAGAGTAGAGATTTCATGGCTTCATTCCGTGGGTGAGCAAGCCTTGGCGAAGGAAGCAGTCGTAGTGTCGACGATACGATTGTGTCGTAACGGATACGCCGAATTGAGTTTATCCCAAAACCCCTGGGGATCAAGCCTAACATCGAAGCCGCAAACCAAGACCATATGTTCGGTCTCTGCCACAGGAGCGTCTCGGCAGCTCATCATTTGTTCCCAAGCTTGAGTTGTCTCAATTTCGGCACCGGCCGCGATCCGGTCAGCGCTATGCTCTGGACCGGCGTGATACTCGGGCTGCTGCTCCTGGCGGTGATCGGGATGCACTCCAGGTACCGCCTCATGCAGCTAGACTCTCACTGCTCCAGCCTGCCGTTTGAGGTGGATGAGCAGGAGTGAGACCGCCGCCGGTGTGACGCCCGGAATGCGCGCCGCCTGACCGATAGTGGCTGGCCGCACCCGCATCAGCTTCTCGCGGACCTCGACCGAGAGTCCGCGCACCTGCGCATAGTCGAAGCTATCGGGCAGTGGCTTGAGTTCCTGTTCGCGCTGACGCTCGATCTCGGCACGCTGGCGGTCGATATAGCCGGCGTAGCGGGTCTGGATCTCCAGTTGCTCGGCGACCTCGGGCGCGACCTGTTCGGGTGGCTCGCCGGTCAGCGCCCGGATGCCGGCATAGCCGACATTGGGCCGCGCCAGCAGATCGAGCGCACGGGACTCGCGGCGCAACGGCTCGCCCAGCACCTGAGTCGCCAGTGTCGGGTCGAGCGTCTCGGGCCGTACCCAGGTGTCGCGCAAACGCTGGCGTTCGCGCTCGATGGCCTCGCGCTTGTGCTCGAAGGCGCACCATTGCTCGTCACCCACCAGACCAAGCCGGCGCCCGATCTCGGTCAGACGCAGATCGGCGTTGTCCTCGCGCAGCAGCAGCCGGTATTCGGCACGGCTGGTGAACATGCGGTACGGCTCATTGGTGCCGCGCGTGATCAGGTCGTCGACCATGACCCCGAGATAGGACTCGTCGCGGCGCGGATGCCAGGGTTCGCGTCCCTGGACCTGGAGCGCGGCATTGGCCCCGGCCAGCAGTCCCTGAGCGCCCGCTTCCTCGTAGCCGGTGGTGCCGTTGATCTGACCGGCGAGGAACAGTCCCGACAGGGGGCGCGTCTCCAGCGAGGGCTTCAGATCGCGCGGATCGAGGAAGTCGTACTCGATCGCATAGCCGGGCCGGGTCAGATGCGCGCGTTCCAGCCCGACGATCGAACGGACCAGCGCCTCCTGGATGTCATAGGGCAGACTGGTCGAGATGCCGTTGGGATAGACCTCGTGGGTCGTGAGTCCTTCCGGCTCCAGGAAGATCTGATGCGAGCTCTTGTCGGCAAAACGCACGATCTTGTCCTCGATCGAGGGACAGTAGCGCGGCCCGACTCCTTCGATCACCCCAGTGAACAGCGGCGAGCGCGACAGTCCCGAGCGGATGATGTCGTGGGTGCGCTCGCTGGTGTGGGTGATGTGACAGCTGACCTGGCGCGGATGGTCCTCGGGCCGGCCCAGGAAGGAGAACACAGGCACCGGATCGTCGCCCGGCTGCTCGGCGAGTCGGCTGTAGTCGATACTGCGCGCATCGATGCGCGGCGGGGTGCCGGTCTTGAGCCGCTCGATGCGGAACGGCAGTTCGCGCAACCGTCGCGCCAGTCCGTTGGAGGGTGGATCACCGGCCCGACCGCCCTCATAGTTGGACAGACCGACATGGATACGACCGCCGAGGAAGGTGCCGACCGTGAGCACCACGGCGCGCGCCCGGAACTCCAGCCCCATCTGGGTGCGCACGCCGGCCACGCGCTCGCCCTCGACCAGCAGATCCTCGACCGACTGCTGGAAGATCGCCAGCCCCGGCTGATTCTCCAGCGCCGTGCGCACGGCGGCCCGGTAGAGCTGACGGTCGGCCTGGGCACGGGTCGCACGTACCGCCGGCCCCTTGCTGGCATTGAGGATGCGGAACTGGATCCCGGCGCGATCGGCGGCGCGCGCCATCAGACCGCCGAGTGCATCGATCTCGCGTACCAGATGCCCCTTGCCGATGCCGCCGATGGCCGGGTTGCAGCTCATCTGGCCCAGGGTCTCGATGTTCTGGGTCAGGAGCAGGGTGCGCACGCCGCAGCGCGCGGCGGCCAGCGCGGCCTCGGTGCCGGCGTGACCGCCGCCGACCACGATCACGTCGTATGTATCGCTTGCAAGCATCGAAAAGCAGGTCCGTGGGGGTATGACGAAAGAGGGGCAGGCAGTGTAGGCGATTTGCCGCCGACCTTGCACCCTGGCCGGATCGCACGCCGCCTGGAAAATCGCGCCGAAATCCTGTGGAATTCAGTCAATCCCGATTCAAAACCCGCGTTTCGGTTCCAAATCGAGCGCCATCGATCTCACCGAGTCCCTGATGAGCCTACATCCGAAATCCAGCCCTGCCCGTCCCACGCTCGCCGAGCGCATCCTGCAAGAGGCCGGCGCCGTCATCCTCGGCAAGGATCGCGAACTGCGTCTGGCACTGGCCTGTCTGCTCGCGCGCGGTCATTTGCTGGTCGAGGATCTGCCGGGCGTCGGCAAGACCACGCTCGCGCATCTGCTGGCGCGACTGCTCGGGCTGGACTATTCGCGCATCCAGTTCACCAGCGACCTGCTGCCGGCCGATGTCATCGGCGTCTCGGTCTATGATCGCGCCTCCGAGAGTTTCCGCTTCCATCCCGGCCCGATTTTCTCGCAACTGATCCTCGCCGACGAGATCAACCGTGCCACGCCCAAAGCCCAGAGTGCGCTGCTGGAGGCGATGGAGGAACGTCAGGTCACGGTCGAGGGTGAGACGCGGCGGCTGCCCGAACCCTTCTTCGTCATCGCCACCCAGAACCCGCTGTTCCAGGTCGGCACCTTTCCGCTGCCCGAATCGCAGCTCGACCGCTTTCTGATGCGCATCCATCTCGGCTATCCGGCCGCCGAGCAGGAAAAGGCGCTGCTCGCCGGCGAGGATCGGCGCGAGATGGTCGCGCGCCAACGACCGGCCCTGACCAACGCCGAGCTGATCGACTTGCAGAAGTCCGTGATCCGCATCCATGCCGCATCGCCGATCATCGACTACATCCACGCCATTCTTCAGTTCACACGCGGCTCGGAGCGCTTCGCCTATGGACTCTCGCCGCGCGCCGGGCTGGGTCTGCTGCACGCGGCCAAGTCCTGGGCTCTGCTCGCCGGGCGCGATTATGTGATGCCCGAGGACGTACAGGCGGTGTTGCCCTCGGTGGCCGTGCATCGTTTGACGGGCGGCGAGCCCGGACAGCGGATCGGGGACGACGAGGTGGCGCGCTTCATCCTGACCAACGTGCCGGTTTGACGTGCCGGGCTACCGGCGGCAGACGTCGAGGATATTGCGGCCCGGCCGGTGGCCTGGGTACGAATCCGCGTCGATGGCTCAAGTCTGACAGCGTGGACAGTAGAAGCTCGACCGCTGTCCGATCCGCTGCGGCTCGATGCGTGTGCCGCAGATCCGGCAGGGTTCGCCCGCGCGTCCATAGACCCGTAGCGACTGAGCGAAATAGCCCGGAGCACCTGTCTCGTTGACGAAGTCGCGCAGCGTGGTGCCGCCCTGTTCGATGGATGCCCTGAGCACCCGTCGGATCGTCTCGGCCAAGCGTCCATAGCCGCCCTGGTCGATCCGGTTGCAGGCGCGCGCCGGATGGAGGCCGGCGAGAAACAGCGATTCACTGGCGTAGATATTGCCGACACCCACCACGACCGCCGAGTCCATGATGAACGACTTGACGGCGACCCGGCGCGAGCGGCTCGAACGATAGAGATGTTCGCCGTCGAAGTCGTTCTCCAGTGGCTCCGGTCCCAGCCTGCACAACAGCGGATGCTCGACGAGCGCGATCTCGGGCGACATCGGTATCCAGAGAAAGATCCCGAACCGGCGCGGATCATGAAAACGCAGGATTCCGCCATCCGAGAGCACCAGATCGAGATGATCGTGGGTTCGGGGCGGGAGTGGACTCTCGGCCGTGACGACGCGCAGACTGCCCGACATGCCCAGATGCACGAGCAGGCTGCCGTGCTCCAGCCCGATCAACAGATATTTGCTCCGCCGTCTCAGGGAGCGGATCGGTTGACCGGCGACCCGTTCGGGCATCTCGGGCGGGATCGGTTGGCGCAGACGCGGATTGCGCACGATCAGGCGTGCGATCCGGCGACCTTCCAAGTGGGGCCGGATGCCGCGCAGCGTGGTCTCGACCTCGGGTAATTCAGGCATCAGTTGGCTGGATCGCTGTACATGGCCGGATCGGGCGCGAAGGGATCCTGACCGAAACCGCTTGGCGCGGCCTTGTCCGGCTCGCCCGGTAGTGGAAACTCGGAGCCGGCCGGTTCGGCGTCCGGAACCTCGACGGGTATGGCTTGGCCGTCCGGGGTCAGGCGGACCACAGGCGGTTCGCCCGGCAGCCCATCGGCCGGAACGAGGCGTTCCGGAGTCGCCGCAAAGGGCTCGTCCGGCTGATCGGGTTGGGCGAAGGGATCGGACGCCATGGGTTCGTCCGATGTGGCTGGATCCATCGTCGGTCCGAACGGTGGCGAGTCCATGACCGGCGGTATGGACGGGCTTTGTACGGACGCGGGTGATTCGCCGAACGGGGGCGGTATGGAGGCTTCGGGTCGAGGCTCCGGCGGCGTGGGATCGACGGCGTTCGGATCGAGCGTCAGCTCGGGTGCATCGGTCAGGACATAGAGCAGCCGCTGATCGAGCCGCGCCCAGCGGCGCCGGTCCTCCGAGATCAGGAAGCGCAGTGTGCTCCCATCGGACGACTTGAGCGCGACCGGCTCGCCGCTCGGCGTCTCGGCCAGGATCTCGACGCGCTCGGCGTGCAGCCCCACCAGATCGTTCAGGGTCTCGGGTGTGAGCGGGATGCCGCCCAGCCGCCCGAAGACCGGCCCGAATCCGCGCGGTATCAGTTGCGGCGAGACATAGTGGATGGGCGGCGCGATCAGCAGATGATGGAAACGATCCTGGATCAGATGCACCAGTCCTTCGCCGGCGACATAGCGCATCCGACCGACCGGGTCCGTACCGCCGAACTGGAGTTCACGCCCGTCCAGACGCAGTGTGAGCCGCGCCGGCGAGAGTCCGAGTTCGCGCAGGTCGGCACTCTGAGCCGGGAAGCTGCGCTCGACCGGAGCCTCCAGCAGACCGAGCAGTTGGGTGACGCGGCCGTTGTCGGCGTCCACCTGGAAGGGCGCCTCCAGACGCCAGCCGATCGCGGTCTGGAGCAGGGTGATGGTCGGCTCGCCGGTGCGATCGATCTCGACCCGATAGAGATCGGCGGCGGCCAGATCGGTCAGGGTCGGGACGATGTGCGCGCGCTGGAGTTCGGCACGGATCAGCAGACCGAGCACGACCAGGAGGATCGCCAATGCCCCATTGATCAGCCAGCGTCCGCTCATCGACCCCTCCAGCGAGACCAGCGCATCCCCAGCCCGCCGATCAAGAACACGCCCGGCAGCAGCACCAGCGCCCCCAGACCGATCAGAGTCCGGTGCCGTTCGTCCAGCTCCAGCGGCTCGGCCGCCGTCGGCGGGGGCGGGAGTTCGGGCAGATCCTCGCCCTCGCTCAGCCAGCGCAGCAGCGCCAGACCGAGCGCGCGATTGCCCTGGAGGCCGAACTGGGCGTTGGACAGGAAATCACCGTCACCCACCACCACCAGACGCTGCTCGCGCTCGCTCTCAGGGAGCGTGCGCGTGAGCGCCAGCACGACCGGCAATGGACCGGCACGCTCGCCGATCACCTCGTCGCGCGTGAGCGGGCCGCTGAGTGTGCCGGTCTCGTTCCAGCTCTCGGCGCGGCTGGTCAGATAGGTCGCCAGCGCCCAGCCCGGCGCAACCTGGGTCTCGAAGGCCAGGGCGCCGGGCAGCAGCGCCGGTGCGGTGAGTCCTTCGGTCAGCGGGTGCGGCGCATAATCGTCGATCACCGCCACGGCGGTCGTTCCGAATCCAAGCCGCTCGGCTTCGGGATCGACCACCTGGCCGGGCAGAGCGGCGAGGCCCAGATGCTCCAGCAGGGGTTCGAGACCGCTCGGCGGACCTGGGTCCATCAGCCACAGCAGATGACCGCCGCGATCGAGGAAGTCGATCAACGCCTCGATCTCGCCTGGAAAGGGCGGCAGTCGGGGCTGGCTGAGTACCACCAGCCGCGTGTTGTCCGGGACGGCGCTGGTGGTGGCCAGATCCAGCGGACGCGCGATCAACCCCAGTTCGAGCAGCTCGCGGCCCAGCCGGCCCAGATCCGTGTCGCGCTCACCCGCGATGGCGCGTTCGCCATGTCCCTCGATGATCGCCACCCAGGCATGACGCGGGCGGATCAGGCGCGCGATGGCCGCCGAGATGGAGCGCTCGCCGACCTCGGCCAGGGTCTCGCGTCGTCCCCGGTATTCGAGCAGGATCTGGCCCTGGAGCGAAACCTCGGCCTCGCGTGCCTGCTCGGGGAAGCGTCGCGGATCCAGATAGCGGATCTCCAGCTCGGGATATTCGTGCGCGTAACGCTCCAGGAGTTGGCCGATCATCCTGGCCAGCGGTGTCTGCGGATCGGCGAAGACGGTCAGACGCAACGGCGCCTCCAGCCGTTCGAGGATGGCGCGGCTCTCGCGGGTCAGCCGATGGCTCTCGGACTGGGTCCAGTCCCAAATCCGGTCATGTCGCGCCACCAGCCAGCCGGCCGCGACGACACAGCCCAGCAGCAGGAGGGCGAAGAGCGTGTCGGCGAGCGCGCGCTCGAAGCGGTGGACGAGGACTCGGATCGCCTGTGCGCGCGTCTTCATTGCAGTCGCCGATTGGCCAGATGCCGGTGGGCCAGAGCCAGGAAGAAGCCCGTGAAAAGGAGGAAATAGGCCAGATCGCTCAGACGCACGGCCCCAAGCAGGAACCGGAACAGATGCTCGTTCCAGGACAGCCAGCCGAAGAGCGAGAGCGTCTGGGCGGTGAGCGACTCGGCGCGTCCGATGATCGAGAACAGCAGCAGGAGGCCGAAGGCGATCAGCACCGCCGCGCCCGGCTGCTCGGTGAGACTGGAGGCTTGAAGACCGATGGCGCCGAAGAACAGGGCCGCGAGCCACAGACCCAACGTGGCCGCCGCGACCTGACCGAGATCGAGCGTCGCCGTACCGCTCAAGAGCGCCAGATTGGCCGCCGGCAGCAGACAGAGCGGGGTGATCAGGATCGCCAGTGCGATGAACTTGCCCAGCAGGATCTCGATCAGGCGGGCCGGGGCGGCGGCGAGCAGGTCATAGCCGCCATCGCGGAACTCCGCGCTCAGCATCCGCATGGCCAGTAGCGGCGCGGCGAACATGGCGAGTACGGCCGCGAATCCGAACAGGTTCAGACACAGCTCCTGGGTGAGCGAGGCCGGACGCTCCCCGGCATCCAGAGCGCTGAAGTCCTCGACGACCTGGAGGAAGATCCAGGCCAGTACCACCTGCCCCACGCCCAGCAGCACCCAGAGCAGCGGTGTCACCAGTCCGCTGCGGATCTCGCGCGCGGCGATGGTCCCGATCATGCGTGTTCCTCCGCGCCGATGAGATCGAAGAAGGTCCGCTCCAGATCACTGCGCTCGGGCGTCAGCTCGAACAGTTCCAGACCCGCCAGCAGGATGGCGCGTGCCAGATCGGCCGAAGTCGCCTCGGCGCGCAGATCGACCTGGAACTGATTCGGCCCGGTGGCGAGCGCGCCGGCGACCGGCGCCAGATCGTTCAGATGCATAACATGGGTCTCGCCGCCCAGACGCACCCGCCAGAGATTGGTCGGACGCGCCGCGTGCGTCTCGGCATCGAAGCGCACCCGTCCCTGATGCAGGATCATCACCCGGTCGCACACCGACTGGACCTCGGGCAACAGATGGCTGGAGAGGATGATGCCGCTGTCCCGCGCCAGATCGCGGATGAGTCGGCGCAGCTCGCGCATCTGCACCGGGTCGAGTCCCTCGGTCGGCTCGTCGAGGATCAGGAGCGGCGGGCGGTGCAGGATCGCCTGGGCCAGACCCAGACGCTGGCGGTAGCCTCGGGAGAGCTTGGCGATCAGCCGTCGGCCTTGATCCTCCAGGCCGCAGCGCTGTTTGGCGGTGGCGATGGCCTCGGGGATGGCGCGTCGGGGCAGACGATGCAGATGGGCGCAATGGGTCAGATATTCGTCGACCCGCAGTTCGGGATGCAGCGGCGGGCGCTCGGGCAGATAACCCAGATGACGTTTGGCCGCCAGCGGTCGGTGCGTCAGGTCGAGGCCGAGGATCTCGATGCGGCCCGAGGTCGGGGCGAGCAGTCCGCTCAGGAGCCGCAGACAGGTGGTCTTGCCGGCCCCGTTCGGCCCGAGCAGGCCCAGCACCTGCCCGCGCTCCAGGCACAGATCGACGCCGGACAGGGCCGAATGGCGTCCGAAGTCGCGGCTGAGATCGGTGACGCGAAGCAGTGTCTCCATGGTCGCGCGAAGATAACCGGTCTCGGCCCTCTTGCCAAACTGCGCGAATAGGGCTGAAGACAGCTCGTCCATTGGGTACTGGATGCCACGACATGCCTTGACAGGCTTCATTTCGCCGCCCATGTTGTCAGTCAGCACTGACTGATCGACCTCCAGTCGTCATGACCACCGATCCACACCACTCCGACACGCTGCGCGATCGCGCGCACCGCTATTTCGACAGCCTGCTGCGCCGGGTGCCGCCCGGACCCGATGGCGTGGCGCGCGTCGGCGGGCGTCAGATCTATATCGTGCCGACCCGTGCCGGGTTCATGTATGGCGCTGTGATGCTGGTGATGCTGCTCGGATCGCTGAACTATCAGAACAACCTCGGATTGCTGCTGACTTTCTTCCTGGCCTCGGTCGGGCTGGTGGCCATGCACCATGCCTGGTTCAACCTGCTGGGGTTGGCGGTGCAGGCGCGCGGCGGATCACCCGTGTTCGCCGGGGAACGCGCGCGCTTCGAGGTGGCGGTGCGCGCCGAGGGCGGACGCCCACGCCATGACATCCGTCTGCGCAAGAACGGTGAGACGCCGACGCCGATCCATGTCGGCGCGGGAGATCAGACGCTGGTCGCGCTGGCGGTGCCGACCGAGCGGCGCGGCTGGCATCGGCTGACCGATGTGATGGTCGAGACGCGCCATCCGATGGGATTGTTTCGCGCCTGGACCTATGTCGCCACCGAGGCCAAGACGCTGGTCTTCCCCAGACCCGCTCCCCAGGCGCCCGAACCTGGACATGACGCTGGAGACAGCGCCCGTCCGCATCGCACCCGTCACGAAGGGGCCGAGGATTATCTGGGGTCGCGCGGCTATCGTCCGGGCGATTCGATCCGGCATATCGACTGGAAGGCGTACGCGCGCGAACGCGGGCTGGTGGTCAAGCAATACGGCGGCGAGCAGGGCCAGGAGGTCTGGATCGACTGGGCACGGCTCAACGCGCCCGATCCCGAGATCCGGCTCGGACTGCTGACCCGACAGGTGCTCGACGTCAGCGCCGGCCCGACGCGCTTCGGTCTGCGTCTGCCCGGTGCGGTCGAGGGGCTGTCCCAGGGCACGGCCCATACCGAACGCTGTCTGACCCGACTGGCACTCTTCGGCCATGCACAAGACTGATCTCATCCCCGCCGCCGAACGGCCCGAGCGCCATCAGATCCTCTGGACCACGCTGCTGGTCGCGGCGGCCTGCGCCCCGTTCGCACGCTATCTCGACGGTCAGGTCACAGCCTTTCTGGCCCTGATCCTGGCCATCCGGCTGGTGGCGCTGCGCTGGCCGGCGGTGCTGCCCAACCGCTGGATCCGCGCCCTGCTGGCCTTCGCCGGTCTGGGCAACTGTCTGGCGGCCTATCACACCGTCACCGGCCAGGATGGCGGTTCGGCACTGCTGGCGACCATGCTCGTGCTCAAGCTGCTGGAGCTCGACACCAAGCGCGATCTGCGTCTGGTGCTGATCCTGATCGGGTTCCTGAGCGTGGTGCAGTTCCTGTTCGACGAATCCTTCCTGCTCACGTTCTATCTGGGAGTGATCGCGCTGGGGCTGGTCACGCTGCTGACCGAACTCAACGGCGGACTGGGAGCGGCGGGTCTGCGTCCGGCGCTGCGGGTGAGTGCGCGACTGGCGCTCCAGGCGATCCCGCTCACACTGGTGCTGTTCGTGCTGTTTCCACGTCTGACCGCGCCGCTCTGGAGTCTGGGGATCGACAGTTCCAGGGGCTTGATGGGCCTGTCCGATAGTATGGAGCCGGGCAACATCAGCGAGCTGGTCGTCAATGGCGAGCTGGCCTTTCGCGCGCGTTTCGCGGACCGGCGACCGGAGGCCAATCAGCTCTACTGGCGCGGCCCGGTGCTGTGGAAGATGGATGGACGCCGCTGGACGCCGGGCGCACCGCCCTCCGGCTGGCAGCAGCCGGCACGGCTGATCGAAGCGTCCGACCCGATCGAGTACGAAGTGGTCATGGAGCCGACCAAGCAGCGCTGGCTGTTCGCGCTCGACATGCCGGTCAGCGAGCCGGAAGGTGCGGCGATCAGCCCGGACTATCAGCTGTTGTCGAACCAGCCGGTGACGGCGCTCAAGCGTTACAACGCGCGCTCGGTCCTCAGCTATCGCACCGCCGAGCCGGACGCACGGGTGCGCGCGCTGGCGCTCGAACTGCCCGAGAACGTCACGCCCCGGATGCGTGCCCTGGTCGACGGCTGGCGCGCCCAGAGCCGCGACGATTGGACGCTGGTCCAACGGGCGCTGGCCCATTTCAACCGCGAGAACTTCTATTACACCCTGCTGCCGCCCAAGCTCGGCGCCAATCCGGCCGATGCGTTCCTGTTCGAGACCCGCCGTGGCTTCTGTGAGCACTATGCCAGCAGTTTCGCGCTCCTGATGCGTATCGCCGGCATTCCATCGCGCATCGTGCTCGGCTATCTCGGCGGCGAAACGAATGAGTTCGGCGGCTATACCATCGTGCGTCAGTCCGACGCCCATGCCTGGGTCGAGGTGCTGATCGCGGGGCGCGGCTGGGTGCGGGTCGATCCGACGGCGGCGGTCGATCCGTCGCGCATCGACAATCGCTCGGCCACCGAGCTGTTGGGAGCCGGTGTCTCGGTGCGTTTCGATCTCGGCGAGGCCGCCGCGCTGGTGCGCTGGATGCGCGATCTGCGTCTGCTGGGCGATACCCTGGAAGCGAGCTGGCAGAACTGGGTGCTGGATTTCTCGGCTCAGGATCAGCGCCGGCTCATGGATCGGCTCGGGCTGAGCGCCTGGCGGGAGTATGGGCTGGCGGTGCTGATGGTGCTGGCGGTGTCGCTGACGCTGGGCGGCATCCTGCTGGTCCTGATGCACGAACGCACCGAGCGCGACCCGCTCGAACGGCTCTATGCGCGTCTGTGCAGGCGGCTGGCCGGTATCGGGTTGCCGCGCCTGCCGCACGAGGGACCGGGCGACTATGGCCGGCGCATCGCCGCCGCGCGGCCGGATCTGGCCCCGGATGTCGGCAGCTTCCTCGCACTCTATGTCCCGGCGCGCTACGGCGAGCGTTCCACGCCCGAGACGCTGCAACGGCTGTCCGATCTGCTGCGTGACTTCAAGCCCAAGGCTCAAGGTTCAAGATAGCGCGCGCGCCGCCGCCAGGCGCGTGCGGGCGACCCACTGCGCCACGGTCGCGTGCAGCTCCTTGAGTCCGAGCGGTTTAGTCAGATAATCGTCCATGCCGGCCTCCAGACACTGTTCACGATCGCCGGGCATGGCGAGCGCCGTCAGAGCGATGATGGGGACGGCACGCAGCGCCGGATCGGATCGCAAGCGGCGTGTGGTTTCGAGACCATCCATACCCGGCATCTGCACGTCCATCAGAATCACATCCGGTCTCGGCATCCGTGACAAAGCGATCGCCTCCGCTCCACTACCGGCGGTGCGGACATCGCAACCCCGGATGCGCAGATAGGTGGCGAACATGTCCAGGTTGCCCGGATTGTCGTCGACCAGCAGCACGCGCCAGGGCTCGCGCACGCCGGTCTCGATCCCAGGCCCGTTCGACTCGGCGGGATCAGGCTGCAACCGATCGGCCCGTTGCGCCGCCGGATCCCAGGGCAGCCGGATCTCGAACCGGCTGCCCCGCCCCACTTCGCTCTCGACCTGGATGCGCCCCTGGTGCAGCTCGGCCATCCCCGAGACGAGTGCCAGTCCCAGTCCGGTGCCGTCGTACTGACGTGCCGGGCGGCTGTCGAGCTGTACGAACGGCTGGAACAACCGCTCGAACTGCTCGCGCGGGATGCCCACCCCCGTGTCCCAGATGCCGAAACGCAGCTCGCCGTGCTCGGGATCGGCCTGGACATCGAGTCCGATCGCCCCGCCCTCCGGCGTGAACTTGACCGCGTTGCCGAGCAGATTGACCAGCATCTGCTTGAGCCGCCGACTGTCGCCGCGCACCAGTCGCGCCTGGGGATCGATCGTCAGCGAGACCTTGAGTCCCTTGCGTTTGGCGGACGGCCCGATCAAGCGCAGGCTGGCCTCGCAGAGCTGATCGACCGGCACCTGATCCCAGCGCAGATGCATCTGGCCCGAAGCCACGCGCGACATGTCGAGAATATCGTTGATGAGTTCCAGCAGATGGGTGCCGTTCTCGTGGACCATCCGGATCGCTTTTTCCTGCTGGGCGCTCAGCGGACCGAGCAGCCCGTCGCCCATGGTCTCGGAGAGACCGAGGATGGAGGTCAGGGGCGTGCGCAGTTCATGACTCATGGCGGCGAGGAACTCGTCCTTGGCCTGGGCGGCGCGCGCCAATTCGGCATTGGCGCGATCCATCTGCCGCGCCACAGCCGTCGCTGTGGCCATCGGACGTCCAATGTTGCGATCCACCAGCCACATGAGCAGCAGCGCCGCGCCGCTCATCAGCGCGCCGGTGAGGATCAGGGTCCAGAGCTGATGCCGGCGGGCGGCGAGTTGCAGTTGCGCTAGAGTCGTCCTGCGATGCTCAAGCGCCGATTCGACCACCCGATCGAGCAGGTCGGTCGGTTCGCGGTCGATCCCGCGTACCTGCCGGTCGACTTCAAGCTGAGGTGCCGCCGCCACGGGTTGGTAGATGGCCAGCGCGGCGCGGTATTCGCGTCCGAGCCGTTCATGCGCCGCGAGAAATTGCTCGGCCTCGGTGCTGGCCTCGGGATTGGACCGCGACAGCGTCAGGAGCCGCTCCAGATACACGCGAGTCGTGCGTTCCTCCTGTTCGAACTGCTCGATATAGCGGGCGCGCAGTTCGGCATCCCCGCCGCGCAGCAGAATGTTCTTCCATTCCTGGACCTGTTTCTTGAAATGCACCTGGGCGGTCAAGGCCAGCGTCAGGATGTCCGAAGAGGTCTCCAGGATCTCGGCCTCGCGGCTCGCCGCCTGGGTGAGTCGGTGAAAACCGTGGAGACTGGCGAGCAGGTTCAGCGCGAGAATCGCAATCAGCCCAAGGGCGAGCTTGGTTCGGATAGACATGTCCAACCCGGTTCGGGCAACTCGCCCTCGACCATGATCGGCTTGAGGGCGTGGAGAATACTGGAAAAGAGCGTAGCGTGTTCGGCTTCCTCGCGCGCCAGCAGGGCTTTCATGTGCTCGCGGCGGGTCGGCATGGTGAAGCAGGCCGGGCAGGAATCCGGGATCACGGGCAGGCCGGCGCGGCGGGCGAAGTCGGCCGTCTGGCGCTCGCGGCAGTAGACCAGCGGGCGGATGATGCGCACGTCGCCGTCCTGGTTGCGATAGTGCGCCTTCATGGTGCGCAACTGACCGCCATGAAACAGCGACATCAGCAGGCTCTCGGCCAGATCGTCGAGATGCTGACCCAGCGCCAGCACATTGTAGCCATGCTCACGGCAGAGCCGGTACATGATGCCGCGCTTCATGCGCGAGCAATAGGCGCAGAACGAATCGCCGTCCATGTGCGTCTTGGCCTGCTCCATCAGCGGCTGCTGTTCATAGTGCCAGGTCAGACCGAGCCGGTCGTAATAATCCTTCAGGCGCTGCGGATCATACCCCGGCACCTCGGGATCGACGGTGAGGACCGCCAGCTCGAAACGGACCGGAGCATAGGTGCGCAGATGGGCCAGGATCTGGAGCAGCGAGAGCGAGTCCTTGCCGCCGGAGACGCCGAGGAGGATGCGATCCCCCTCGCCGATCATGCGGAAATCAGCGATGGCCCGCCCGACCTGGCGCAGCAGTGACTTGGGTGGTTTGACCGATGGGGTGCTTGGAGTGTTCATGGCGCGCAGTGTAGCGCACTCCCCGTCTCGGGACCGACAGCGGAAAGCGGTAGCTCTCGACGCGCCATTCGTCGGCGTCGGCGGTCAGCACCAGACAGGACGGCCCGCCGTGAGTCCGTGAGCGCCCGGCCGCGCCCGGATTGAGCACCCAGGGCCGTGCGTCGAGATCCGTTTCCAGCTGATGACTGTGGCCGTAGACGATGGCGCGCGCCTCGGGGAAGCGCGCGCGCAGCAGGGCATGGCGGTTGCGCGCCGGCAGCTGATGACCGTGGATCAGCACCAGCGAACCGCCGGGCAGCGGCTGTTCCAGCCATTCGGGCAGATGCACCAGCAGTTGCCGGTCTTCCTCCGGCCACTTGCGCGCCACGTCGTTGTTGCCGAAAACCGCCAGCACCCGCCCCAGGCGCGGCTGGAGCTGGGCCAGGATCGAGGCATGACCGATGTCGCCGCCGTGCAGCGCCAGATCGCAGTCGTCGACGATCTCGCGCACGCGCGGATCGAGCGCGCCATGGGTATCGGAGAGCAGCGCCACCCGCACCCGCTTCAAACTCGGAAGGGTGTTCAAGGACACCTCGGTCGGATCATCGGCCTCACTCCAGATTCAAAACCAGCTTGCCCGTCACATGGCCCTGTTCGAGCAGACGATGCGCCTCGGCGGCCTCGTCGAGCGCAAAGGTCTGCGAGACATGCACCCGTAGATCGCCGCGATCGATGAGATCACTGCAACGGCGCAGGATCTGACCCTGATGCAGCCGGGCGCGCGGCAGGTCGCGGAGCATCGGGGTCAGCATCAGTTCCAGGCTCAGACGCAGATTGCGCAGCCGCGCTTCCTTCAGATCCAGCTCCGGGCCGGGATCGAGGATCGTCACCAGATCGCCATAGTGCGCCATGGCCGGGATGGTGCGACGGAAAACCTCGGGACCGACCGTATCCAGGGCGATGTCGACGCCCTGCCCTTCGGTCCAGTCCATGACCGCCTCGACCAGATCCTCGTCGTGATAATTGATGCAGAACTCGGCACCGAGTTCATGCGCGAGCGCCGCCTTCTCGGGGCCGCTGACCGTGGTGCAGACACGCGCACCGGCCAGACGCGCGAGCTGGATGGCGACATGCCCGACGCCACCGGCCCCGGCATGGATCAGCACCCGCTGGCCCTCGGTGAGCCGTGCCCGGTCGTGCAGCGCCTCCCAGGCCGTCAACAGCACCAGAGGCGCGGCGGCGGCCTCGATCATGCCGATGGCGCGCGGCTTGGCCTGGACGAACTGCTGATCGATCACCCGATACTCGGCATAGTTGCCGGCCGGACCACCCAGTCCGCCGTGACAGAACCAGACCTCATCGCCGGGCTTGAAGCGTGTCACGTCCTTGCCGACGGCTTCGACCACACCGGCCCCATCGCAGCCGAGTACGGCCGGCAGACCCGCGTGGAGCATCGGTCCGCGCTGGCGGATCTTGGTATCGATCGGATTGACACCGGCGGCACAGAGTCGGACACACATGTCGTCCGGCCCGGTCAGCTCGGGCTGCGGACGCTGGACCAGCCGCAACACCTCGGGGCCGCCGGTTTCCTGTATCTCGATGACGTTCATCCGGAAAATCCTCTAGGTTCGAGTCTCGCGCCCTGAAGCGGCTCGGTCGAGCCGCCGATGACTTGGATGTAAGGTGGAGCACACGCTCAGACAAGTCCACGGACTCAGTATGGCGCACACGGCAGCGGCGTACTGAAAATCTCGCCGATACACCCATGACCGCGTCGGGTCAGCGCTCGGCGGGCAGGTTTCCGTAGCAGGGGAACATACCGGGCCTGCCGGTCGGTCACCGGCATCGCCCGGTATTTGAAGACTCGGCGGCCGACAAGGCCGCCGTCATCGGCTCGGGATCAGGCGTGATAGGCGCGGCTGAGCTCGTGCACGGCAGAGATCATGGCCGCCGGGCGCTCGGGATCGACGTCCGGGGTGATGCCGTGGCCCAGGTTGAAGACATGGCCCGAGCCGTGACCGTAGCTGGCCAGGACGCGCGCGACCTCTTCGCGGATGCGCTCGGGCGAGGCGTAGAGGGTGCAGGGGTCCATGTTGCCCTGGAGCGCAACCCGATCCTCGACCAGTCGGCGCGCATCGGCCAGATCCGTGGTCCAGTCGACGCCGAGCGCGTCACAGCCGGTCTTGGCCATGTCGCCCAGCCACTGACCGCCGTTCTTGGTGAACAGGATCACCGGCACCTTGCGCCCCTCGGCCTCGCGGGTCAGACCCTCGACCACGCGCTGCATGTAGGCCAGCGAGAACTCGCGATAGTTGGCCGGCGCCAGCGAGCCGCCCCAGGTGTCGAAGATCATGGTCGCCTGCGCACCGCGCGCGACCTGGGCGTTGAGATAGGTCGTCACCGAGTCGGCGACCTTCTCCAGCAGACGGTGCAGCAGCGCCGGCTGGTCGAACATCATCGCCTTGATCTTGGAGAAGTTCTTGCTGCCGCCGCCCTCGACCATGTAGGTCGCCAGGGTCCAGGGGCTGCCGGAGAAGCCGATCAGCGGCACCCGGCCGTTCAGGGCGCCACGAATGGTGGAGACGGCGTCCATCACGTACTTCAGCTCGCCTTCCGGGTCCGGGATCGGCAGTTGGTCGACATCGGCGGCCGTGCGGATCGGGCGCTCGAAATGCGGACCCTCGCCTTCGGAGAAGTACAGACCCAGCCCCATGGCGTCGGGCACGGTCAGGATGTCCGAGAACAGGATGGCGGCGTCGAGCGGGTAGCGGTCGAGCGGCTGGAGCGTGACCTCGCAGGCCAGCTCCGGATTCTTGCACAGATCCATGAAGCTGCCGGCCTTGGCGCGCGTGGCGCGGTACTCGGGCAGATAGCGTCCGGCCTGGCGCATCATCCAAACCGGCGTGTAGTCAACGGGTTCGCGCAGCAGCGCGCGCAGGAAGGTGTCGTTTTGCAGCTGGGTCATGAATCGGGCTCGATCTGAGTGTGGTGAAAAACCATGGGTCGAGCCACGCATTCTACTACGGCCGGACGGCTCAGGGGGTCTTGCGTGTTACGCGAATTGCGTTTTCGCAACGGGCGGCCGGGTGAACATGGCGCTGGAGCCGGTTTGAGCACTGGACGATCCATCATTTCTGTCGATTCGTATGCGATCATTGGCCTTCCATGACGTTCCACTCAATGCTCATCCACTCACAGGATCGACACGCCATGCCACAACACGCACAAACCCAGCACTATGACCTGATCTCCCAGCTCTTCCACTGGCTCGTGGTGGCGCTGCTGATTGGACTCATCACCACTTTCTACATACACGACCTCACACCTGATACATCCGCGCTGCATCTGTCGTCGATCAAGCTGCACATCTCGCTCGGTCTCCTGATCTTTGTCGTGGTGATCGCCCGGATCGGCTGGTCGCGGCTGGTCGGCAAACCTGAGCCGGTCTCCCAGTGGCGCATCCTCCAGTTCGCCGGCAAGGCGTTCCATGTCCTGCTCAATCTGGCGACCCTGCTGATCCCCATTTCGGGTTTTCTGCGTGTGGCTTCGAAGGATCGATCCGCCGAATTCTTCGGGCTGTTCCAGATCCCCTCGCCCATTGGCGAGGTACCGGCACTGAACGATCTCATGCACATCCTGCACGGCCAGCCCATGGAGATCCTGCTCTACTGTCTCGTCGGTCTGCATGTGGCGGCCGCACTGTGGCACCAGTACATCCTGCGTGATCACGCCCTGGAGCGCATGCTGCCCTGGGCGCGCCGCGCGGCCTGACCGAACGGACCCGCACAACAGGATCGTGGAGCACGGCGGCCGGGCCTGAGACGCCGGCTCCACGACTCGAACCGCACCGGATCGAACCATGCACCCTGAAGATCTCTCCCCAGCGGCCGATTGGCCGACCGGCTTCATGCTGATCCAGGGCAACCGGCTGGAGGAGTTGCGAGGATTGCTGGTGGCCTGGATGCACCGTCATCCGCTCGCGCCGCTGGAGAACGAAACCATCCTGGTGCAGAGCAACGGCATCGCGCAGTGGCTCAAGCTGGCTCTGGCCGCCACGCCAACGTCTGACGACCGTGATGCCATCACGGGGGGCCAGGGAATCGCCGCCGCACTGGACGTGATGTTGCCGGCGCGTTTCATCTGGCGCGTCTACCGCGCCGTGCTCGGCGATCTGCCCGAGACCTCGCCCTTCGACAAGGCTCCGCTGACCTGGCGGCTGTATCGTCTGCTCGAACGGCTCACAGGGGTGGCGCCGCTCCAGTCGAGCGACACCCGCTTCGATGCGCTCGACCCGCTGCGCGGCTTTCTCGCGGTCGATGGCCAGGAGGCCGCCCCGCGCCGGCGCTATCAGCTCGCCGAACGGCTCGCGGACCTGTTCGATCAGTATCAGGTCTATCGGGCCGACTGGCTGGAGGCCTGGAGTCAGGGGCGTGATGTCCTGATCCGCCCGAACGGCGAGCGGCGGTCGATTCCCGTGGGTCAGGACTGGCAGCCGGTGTTGTGGCGTGCGCTCCAGGCCGACGTGGACGCCGAGCATGGCCCGGACGATCCGCCGCTGCGTCATGCCAGCCGCGCCGAGGTCCATCGGGTCTTTCTGGAGCGTACCAGGGCCGGTCAGGACGCGGACCCGACGCGGATCGCGGCTCTGCGTTCGGTCGAGCTGCCGCGCCGGGTCATCGTCTTCGGTCTCTCCTCGCTGCCGCGCCAGATGCTGGAGGCGCTGGAGGCGATCGCGCCCGTGTGCCAGGTGATGCTGTTCGTGCTCAATCCATGCCGGCATTATTGGGGCGATATCATCGAAGGGCGGGATCTGTTCCGCCATCCCTACCGGCGTCAGACGGCACGCAAAGTGCCCGAGAACCTCGACGAGAGCCGGCTCCATCTCAACGGCCATCCGCTGCTTGCGGCCTGGGGCAAACAGGGACGCGACTATATCCGCCTGCTCGACGAGCAGGACGAGCGGCGCCGCTACGAAGCCTATTTCCAGGGACTCACCGCCCGCGATCAGGGGATCGACCTGTTCGCCTCTCCCGGCACCGGCAGCCTGCTGCACCAGTTGCAGGACGACATCCTGGAGCTGCGTCCGCTCCACGAACGCCAGGACCAGCGGACCGTCATCGACCCCGAGCACGACCGCAGTCTGGAGTTCATCGTCGCCCACAGTCCGCAGCGCGAGATCGAGATCCTGCACGACCGGCTGCTCGATGCGTTCGAGCGCTCGGCACGCACCGACCGTCCGCTCCAGCCGCGCGAGGTGCTGGTGATGGTGCCGGACATCGCCGTCCATGCCCCGCACATCCAGGCCGTCTTCGGCCGCTTCGACCCCGACGACCGGCGCGCCATCCCGTTCCAGATCACCGATCAGGGGCAGCGTCATCGCAACCCGCTGGTCATCGGTCTGGAGCATCTGCTGAATCTGCCGCGCGCCCGCTTCGCCGTCAGCGAGCTGCTCGACCTGCTCGACATCCCGGCCCTGCGCACGCGCTTCAGTCTCGACGAGCCTGATCTGCCGCGCCTGCGCCTGTGGATCGCCGGGGCCAATGTGCGCTGGGGGCTGGATGCGGCCCAGCGTGCCAGTCTCGGGCTGCCCGAGGGGCTGGAGCAGAACACCTGGCGCTTCGGACTGCGCCGGCTGCTGCTGGGATTCGCCAGCGGTGACGCCGGACCCTGGCGCGACATCGAGCCGCACGACGAGGTCGGCGGACTGGAGGCGGCGCTCCTGGGACCGTTGGCGCAGTTGCTCGAACGGCTGGAAGCCTACTGGCAGTGTCTGACCGAGCCGCGCACGCCGGCCGGCTGGAGCGCCCTGATCAGCGCCCTGCTGGACGATTTCTTCATGGAAACGAGCGAGTCCGATGGGGTCACGCTCGCGCGTATCCTGCTCGAACTCGACGCCTGGGAGGCCGACTGCGTCCAGGGGGGTCTGGGCGCGGAACCCATCGCACTGGAGATCGTCCGCGATTCGCTCCTGGCCCGGCTCGATCGGCCGAGCCTGACGCAGCGCTTCCTGGGCGGGGCGGTCAACTTCGCGACCCTGATGCCGATGCGCGCCATTCCCTTCCGCCAGATCTGGCTGCTGGGCATGAACGATGGCGACTATCCGCGTCGGCGCGTGCCGGCCGACTTCGATCTGATGGCCGGCGACTATCGGCCGGGAGATCGCTCGCGGCGTGAGGACGACCGCTATCTGTTTCTGGAAGCGTTGCTGTCGGCGCGCGAGAAGCTGGTCATCGGCTGGGTCGGGCGCGGCATCCGCGACAACAGCGAGCGTCCGCCCTCGGTGCTGGTCGGACAGTTGCGCGATCATCTGGCGGCCGGCTGGCGTCGGCCCGATGGCGACGGCGCCCGGCTGCTTGCCGCGCTGACCAGCGTGCATCCGCTCCAGCCGTTCGGGCGCGGCTATTTCGAGCCGGGGCGGGCGAAGACGCTCTTCACCTATGCGCGCGAGTGGCGGGCGGTGCACGATGGTGCCGGAACGACGGAGGTCAGCGCCGAGCGGCTTGCGCCCTGGTTGCCCGAAACGCCGGTCGATCTCGATCAACTCCAGGGCTTTCTGCGCGATCCGATCATGGCGTTGTTCGATCAGCGCTTGCGGATCAAGGCGCCGGGCGAGGTTGTGGCACCGCCCGATGTGGAGACCTTCGCGCTCGACGGTCTCGGGGACTGGCAGATCAAGGACGAACTGATCAGCCGGACCTTCGAGCCGGGGCTGGACAGGCCGGCGCTGGAGCAGCGTTTGCAGGCGGGTATTGCGCGCTTCCAGGCTCAGGGGCGGCTGCCGGACGGGAGTCTGGGCGAGCGTCTGGGGCGGACGGTCATCGCCTATCTGCCGGTTCTCCATGCCGCCTGGGATGCGGCTCTGAGCGAATGGCCCCGGAGGCTCGATCGTCCGATTCCGGTCATGGTGGAGGTCAATGTACCGGCCGGTCGGCTGGTGCTGGAAGATGTGTTGAGCGATCTGCGCGAGGGCGACGATGGGCGCGGTCAGATCATTCTGCAAACCAGCGGGCTGACCAAGGACAAGCATTATCAGTGGCGCAATACACTGCGCGCCTGGGTGCGGCATCTGGCGGCTCAGCTCGATGGTGAGCCGGTCACGACCCGCCTGCTGACGCCTTCAGGCGATGCGCGTCTGGAACCTGTGCCCGTCGATGAGGCCCGCGAGCGGCTCGAAGCGCTGCTCGTCGTCTGGTGGGAGGGGATGCAGCGGCCGTTGCCGGTTGCGCTCAACGCCGGCATGGCCTGGCTCGACAAGGACGGTCCCGAGACCCTGGAGGATGGCACGGCGCCCGAGGAACTCAAGGCCTGGAACGCGGCCCTTCAAGCCTTCGATCTGGATCACACATACAACGCCTATGTCGGTCGCTGTTACGACAGCTTCGAGGCGCTCTGGTCCGGGGTGGAGTTCGCGCGCTGGGCGCATCGGCTCTATGGCGGTCTGCGCACGACGATCAGCCGCTAGTGGGAGATCCGTATGGCAACCACTCATATCGATGCAAGAGTTCAAAAGCACCGTGACGCGCTACGCAGGTCCGGGCTTCGTCTGGTGCAGATTTGGGTGCCCGATACGCGACGACCGGACTTTGCCGAAGAATGCCGCCGCCAGTCTCGCCTTGTCTCTCAAGCGGACATGGCCGACACGGACATGCCGCAGTTCCTGGATGACGTCTTGTCTGACCTGGATGGTTGGACTGATTGATGCGCGGCGACTTAGTGACCGTCGCCATGCAAGGCGACTTCGGCAAGCCTCGACCTGCTCTGGTGATCCAGGCCGACCAGTTCAATGAGCACGCGACTGTGACTGTGTTGCCGCTGACCAGCGTGCTCGTTGCCGCACCGCTGTTGCGCATCACCATTGAGCCCAGCACGGAAAATGGTTTGCAAAAGCCATTGCAGGTGATGTTGGACAAGGCTGTAACGGTGAAGCGCGACAAGATCGGCGCGGCTTTTGGGCGCATTGATGCCAATGCGATGGTGGAGGTTGAGCGTTGCCTGGCCGTGTTCTTGGGAATCGCAAAATGAGCAAGTCTTCGTCGGCTCCTGAATGGACAAACCTTGCACTGTCCGGTGGAGCTGGGGCTAACGACGTCATGATACAAACACTCAAAGATTAGCGCGACAAGCGCTTCGAACTCTTCAAAAAACGTGTCTACAATCTCAGGGGACTTGACATGCTACGCATAACGCATCGAACACCGGTCGAGCTTAGCGAGGTCCGAGTGCTTCGGCTTGTTACATTTTTCAGAATGCAGTATCAAGTTCAACTCCTCGACTACCAAGAAAGTCTATGATATCAGAGAATAACTCTGAAGTTGCTTTGCCACCTGACGTTCTAAATATCAGATGATCAACAGAAAATCTAAAGCACTGTGCTTTTCTTGGATTATAGAATCCAGCATGAGTCCAGCGTCGCTGCCCAGTCGAAAACTGCAACGCTAGATAAATAAGTAGCTGCTTAATGTCCTGGCCGGATATGTTGCGAGATACTGTTTTAACCTCATACAGTGTGTCATCAATTGAAAGATCTGCTTTGCATACGCCTAAAAATCCTGCGCCGCAAATTGCTGGACTAAACTCGACCTCGCTGCTCTTCTGCATATCTATAAAGTAATCGTATTGCTCGGCAATTAACAAGGACTCATTTATTTCCTCTTCACATAAAACTATCTCCCCATCATCGTTCTTGTATCTTTGCAAAAATGAAACGGTTTTGTCATATGCTTCTTTTATCTTTTTTTTATCGGGCCTGATTTCATCTATCCATAGAGAACTTTCATGGGCTAGCTTTGCAAGTTGAAAAGAGAACTCTGCAACTAAATCATGCTTTTCAACATAAGGGCTTATTGGAACCCTTATAATCTTGGTGCTTGGGCGCTCTGTAAGATCATCTAAGCTTGCCTCATTGAATACCCTAACAAATGCTGGAGTTAAGAGAGGCAAGCATTCATTCCAAAAACCTTTAAAATTTGTAGCTATATTTTTTTCAGAAATCATATCGGGAATTTCATGTTTTTTTGGCTTCTAGAGGAATACCAATCTCTTATTAATATTTCTTGAGGTCGCCACGTATCTTTCGTGTGAGTTCGCCAGTGCTTTCCTTCGTCACCCAAAGCATACGACGCAATTATGAGTGCTCTTTTTTCCCATTCAGTAAACCCACTGTAGTGTCCCTTTACGTCAGTTAACCAATAGTAACAACCCCAGCTTGCCATAACCATTATTACCTGCCTTTTAATTAAGGGCTTTGTGGTATTGTCGAAGATGTCGATAAGTATCTCTTCTTTTGCCAGCGATCTTCGTTTTGATAAAGCTAGCACATAGTAGCTGATGTTTAAATCCACACTCAGGAGTTCCGATTCAGACTCATAAAGCGAAACTAGCTGCCTATCAATATACTCCTGCCCATAATCGGGGATATCATCATAAACTCCTTTTACAGCTCTCATTACTAGAACAAATACGGGTGAAAGAACGGATAGATTTTCCGTTTGTAATAATGTAGATATAGCACCATATTTTTCATGTGGTTCTAGTGCGTAAATTGCATTAATGGCCTGCTTAGTTACAGTTGCATCTATTGTGGTTTTTGAGACCTCCCGCCCCAATATCCCAATAATATCCACATTGTTTATAGCTGCTTTTAAAGCTTCATAATCTTCATCAGCGGTATCTGAGTAGGGGTCGTAACGCAATGAGATGTTGAGCAATTTTTGCTCTTCTTCTGCGAGTGGGTTTGTCTTATCTGCCGGATCAAGCATCCTTGACGTTTCTCTAAATTCCTCAGTCGTAATAATCTTAGTTTTCTTTTTCTGTAAGGATAGACCTTCATTGTGTAATTTTTCGGACAACAGAACCAAGACTTTATATGCATCAGATTTGCTGTTGCAAAAAATAGAATAGTCGTCTGCGTACCTGCAGAATTTAATGTTTCTGCGTGATAGCTGAAGATCTGTTGTTACTAAAGCTAACTCGGCCAAAATTCGAGATGCAGGCCCCCCGACAGGAAGGCCATAGGATACGTTTTTAGAAAACGAAAACAGTAAATCCATTATTTTCTTTGGAGTTTCACCAGCCTTAGGTAGCCTTCGCAAAGCATTGTCGATTCGATGGTGATATATTCTCGGGTAGAAATCAGCAATATCGGTTACGACAACATATTGGTAATCATGACTTATTTCCAAACTTTTCTTTTTATAATCACCCCAAGTGCTAGGTTTGAAAATTTTTGCTGTATTCTGATCCCATTCATATCGATAGGAAAAAACGGATTCTTTTTCTATAGGAACTCTGGAAGATTCAATTTCTTCTGCGATTGATACAACCAAAGCAAGGTAATATGCATTCCAGAAAGGCTCAATTTGCGTGGCCCATCTAAACCCTGTATATCCCACTTGTGTTAATGTGTCTAATGTTGAAGGGGGAGATTGGGCCATATAGTTGTCAAAATTTGCATGAATATCTAAGAGGATTTTTTTGCATTCAGCATGGTTATCAAAAAATAGATGCGTCTCAAATGGAAAAGGAAAAACATCGGTATCTCCATGCTTCGCTATATTATGCAATGCGATATCAATTGCATCTTCGATCTTCATTTGTTTTCCTTGATTTATCTGTCTTCTGGATGACTTGTAAATGTAACGGCAGCCGTAACCGCATCCCATTACACAGAACTTTAAGTGTACGATAGCGAACTGTTTTTCTGAGACATGTTGGAGCACACGATGGGCTGGGCGTCGGAAGAATTGGCCTCGATTGATCTGGGCGACACGCGCCGCGACCGGCGTGCGATCCACTTGATCGAGCGCCTGGCCGAGCATCCGACGGCGAGTATTCCTGGGGCCTGCAACGGCTGGGCGGAGACGCAGGCGGCCTATCGGTTTCTCGGCAGTGAACGCTACGACTGGCTCGACATTCTGGAGCCGCATCGTCAGTGCACGCAGAGGCGCATGGCGGCCTATCCGGTGGTGCTGTGTCTGCAGGACACCACGGAGCTGGACTTCAACGGCCAGACGATCAAAGGACTTGGTCCCTTGAGCTACGAGGCCCAGCGCGGGATGTACCTGCATCCGACCTACGCGGTGACGCCCGAGCGCGAACCGTTGGGTGTCCTGGATGCCTGGATGTGGGCCCGCGAGCCAAAAGACGCCGACGGCCAGCGTCCGGGAGGCCCCGAGAGTGTGCGCTGGAAAGAAGGCTATGAACGGGTGGCGGACCTGGCCAGGGAGTTGCCCGACACCCGCCTGGTCTATGTGGCCGATCGTGAGGCCGACATACTGGACCTGATGGTGCGCGCTCGGGATTTGGCAACCCCCGCCGATTGGCTGTTGCGCGCCAAGCATAACCGCGCGTTGCCCGGTGGCGAGGGCCAGAAGCTGTGGGGACGTGTGCTGGACACTGAACCGCTCGGGGAGGTGCGCTTCACCGTGCCGCCTGGACGCGGGCGCACCGCCCGAACGGTGCGCCAGGAACTCTATGCGCAGCGGGTGAGCCTCTCGGACCGGCGCCAAGGTCACCTTGAGGTCACCGGCGTGATCGCGCGTGAAATTGAGGCCCCCAAGGGCGTCAAACCGATCGAATGGCGTCTGCTGACCAACCGTCGAGCCGACACGCTCGAGGCCGTCGTCGAACTGATCGAATGGTACCGGGCGCGCTGGGAAATCGAGTTGCTGTTCTTGGTGCTCAAGGAAGGCTGTCGGGTCGAGGCCCTGCAACTGGGCACTGTCGAGCGCTTGGAACGCGCTTTCGCGCTGTTTCTGGTGGTGGGATGGCGCATCGCACGATTGATGCGCCTGGGACGCACGGTGCCTGACCTGGAGGCCTCGCTGCTGCTCGAACCCGAGGAGTGGCAAGCGGCCTACATCCTGGCCAAGAAGCCCGTACCCAAGCAGCCCCCGCGACTCAACGACGTGCTGCGCTTGATCGCCCGCCAGGGCGGTTTTCTCGGACGCAAGGGCGACGGCGAACCCGGTGTAAAAACCATTTGGCTCGGTTTGCAGCGCATCAGAGACGTGGCCGCCGGAATCAAATTCGCCAGGGAATCTCATGACTTATGAAGATGTGTGTAATGAGATGCCGTAACCGGCGCATTTGTAGTGAGCGTAGCGAACGAAAAATGCGTCCGAGTTTACGGCCTTGTTATGTGTTTTCTGCATCATGCCGTCTTTGCCAAGCTATAGCTTTCTCTCTATCCAACCACCCTCTACCTAGGCATGTACGGCAAGACCTAGCTTTAGTCAGTTTGCAATCAGGGCAATCGAAGCATTCGTGTTTTGTTAAGTCGATATTTACATTATTTGTTCGTCCTACTCCGTCACACTCGCTACAGAAAACATTAGCTAACGAACCGAGACCTTCGCAAACGAGGCATACGTAAGTAAGACGCTCAGTGCATATGCGATTATCCCTAATGCATTTACTAAGGGTATGGGTTTTGATGGCTTCATATTCTTTAATCTTATGTTTGAAGTACTTGCGAATATTCTTTTTTGTCTCAGCTAAGTTGTCTTTTTGTTCTGGTGATAATTTTATTAGTGGTATTCCGCTACTCCCTAATATTTCTGAATCTCTTCTGTAGGATTTTTTAATTTTATGTTCGATATAGTGCGCATCATGACCATCATATTCTACTCCGAGTGATGCTATGCGTACCGTTCTGCCACTCAAATACAGCACCATCACTAGATCAATCGAATATTTATGCGATAAATACTGAGGTATTATTTCGACTACGTAACTCTTTAGATAAGTTCCATTGATTACTACGGATCTCGGAGATTCCTCTATATTTTCTACTGTTAGTGTATCAAAAATTGAAATTATGTTTGCAACAACTTCTATTTCAGCTTGAGAAGTGTTTTTGACTCCTTGCATGCCAACAAGAGCAATTGCAACTTCTTTCCCAGTTAAGTGTTGTATCTTGTCTAGCAGTCTGTTTTGATTTTTACTAAATTTTGTGGCTATAGCATCTAGTTTATCCAAACCTGTTATCATTTTCTTGGTAAATGTTTGTATGGTCATGCATGAACTGGGCTTCTACACATAACCAGTGATTGGATGGTTTCGGGCTAACCTAACACACGAAATGCAGATTTGACAATATGGCCATGGATAAAAACAGTTCTGCGGGATAACATCCGTAAAGCACAGTTTATCCCGCAGCGTTTTGCCGATGCGGATATCCATCCAGCTCTAGCGTCCCACTTCGATTCATCCTTGACCACCACCAGAATAGCGGAGAATCATCAGCCATATTTTCGCAGCCGGTTGCGGTTCTATCTGGACTTTTGCCGGAAGTACCAACAGGATTCCCCCATCGCTTAATCCACACCGCCTTCGATGCAACGCTCCGGGACACAAGACAAAAACCGTGGAAGCGACAGCAAGCGCAGCAGGCCGTCGCACTATATTGGACACTGTTGACGACCGATGAATACCACGATCCAGCGACTGAACCCGCTCGAAGTCCCCCTGCACGGCTCGCGTCTGATCGAGGCCAGCGCCGGCACCGGCAAGACCTTCACCCTGGCCATGCTCTATCTGCGCCTGGTCCTGGGGCACGGCGGCGAAACGGCCTTCGCTCGCCAGCTCATGCCGCCCGAGATCCTGGTCGTGACCTTCACCAATGCCGCGACCGAAGAGCTGCGCGACCGCATCCGCCGCCGACTGGTGGAAGCCTCACTGGTCTTTCGCAATCAGTCGTCACCCGGTTCATCCGACCCCCTGCTGCTCGACCTGCGCGACCAGATGGCCGGCGGCGATCTCGCACACTCCGCCCGACGCCTGGAACTGGCCGCCGAATGGATGGATGAGGCGGCGATCTCGACCATCCATGCCTGGTGCTACCGGATGCTGCGCGAACACGCCTTCGACAGCGCCAACGCCTTCGAGCAGACGCTGGAGAACGACGACGCCGAACGTCTGCAACACGCCGCCGAGGACTACTGGCGCACCTTCCTGCTCGGACTTCCCGCCGAGCGTCTGGAACCCATACTGGAGCAGTGGTCGCAGCCATCGGATCTGGCCAAGGCGGTCCGAGGTCTGCTGTCCCTGGCCGAGTATCTGCCGCCGATCGCCGACCCGCCGGACGAGATCGTCGGACGCTGTCTGGAGACCCGCCGACACACGATCGCCACGCTCAAGACCGACTGGCGCACGCAGGATCATATCGCCGCCCTGGAGCGACTCTTCGAGCAGGCAGTCAAGAACAAGGCCTTCAAGCAACCCTCGCTCAACAAGACCCACCGCGCCAAGGTGCTGGATGGCTTGCGGGTCTGGCTGGAGACGCCGGATCAGACCGAACCCGACATCTTCGGCGGCCAGTCCTGGCAACGGATGTCATCGCTGGCCATCGCCGAAATCTGGAACGATCCCGCCAAGGCCCCGGTCGACGATCCGGCCTGCCGCGCGCTGGCCGACCTGCATGAAACACTCACCACCCTGCCCGATCCCACCGAGGATCTGCTGACCCACGCCGTCCACTGGCTCAAGAGCCACGTCGAGCGCGAGAAGCGCCAAAGCGCGATCCTGACTCAGAACGACCTGCTGATCCGGCTCGATCAGGCGCTCCAGGGCGAGGTTCGCGAACGCCTCGCCGCCGCCATCCGCCGACAGTTCCCGGTCGCCCTGGTCGACGAGTTCCAGGACACCGACCCGCTCCAGTACCGCATCTTCTCGTCCATCTACGAGATTCAGGCCAATCACGCCGCGACCGGATTCTTCATGATCGGCGACCCCAAGCAGGCGATCTATGCCTTCCGTGGCGCCGACATCCACACCTATCTGATCGCGCGCGCCGCCACCCAGGGCCGTCACTACACGCTGGACGTCAACTATCGCTCCTCGACCGGCCTGATCACGGCGGTCAACGCCCTCTTCGAGCATGGCGAGCGCACCGCCACGCACGGCGCCTTCCTGTTTCGCGAACCGGACGGCCAGGGCAACCCGGTTCCCTTCCATCCCGCGCGACCGCGCGATCAGGCCGAGCGCACCCTGACCATCGACGGCCGGCCCTGTCCGCCGCTCCAGGGCTGGGTCATCCCGCCCGGCCCCAGCGGCAAGCTGAACAAGGACGCCTATCGCGCGCGCACCGCCGAGGCCGCCGCCCGCGCCATCGCCGAGCTGCTGCGGCTCGGACAGGCGGGACGCGCCCTGTTGCCTGTGGGTCAGGACGGCGAACGTCCGCTCGAACCCAGCGATCTGGCGGTTCTGGTCAACAATCGCAACGAAGCCGACGCCATCCGCACCGAGCTGCGCCGGCTCGACGTGGCCAGCGTCTACCTCTCCGAGCGCGGCAACGTCTTCGACACCCAAATCGCACGCGATCTGGCGGTGCTGCTGCGCGCCATCGCCGATCCCTTCGACGACCGGCTGATGCGTCAGGCATTGGCCACCCGCCTGCTCGGCCAGGGCTTGACGGATCTGGACCGGCTCAATCGCGACGAACTCCATTGGGAGACCCAGGGCGAGCGGCTGCGCGACCTCAACGGACGCTGGCGTCGTCAGGGATTCCTGCCCATGCTCTACCGGCTGATCGGCGAGTTCCGGATCGCCGCCCGTCTGCTCGGAACCACGGACGGCGAGCGGGCCATGACGGATCTCCTGCACCTGGGCGAACTGCTCCAGCGCGCGAGCGAGGAACTCGACGGCGAACAGGCGCTGGTGCGTTTTCTCGAAGAAGCGATCGCCGACAGTGACGCGGCCACCGGCGAGACAGCCGAGGCGCGTCAGCTGCGGCTCGAAAGTGATGCGCGTCTGGTGCGTGTCGTCACCATCCACAAATCCAAGGGACTCGAATATCCGCTGGTGTTCCTGCCCTTCATCGCCGACTGCCGGCGCACCCAGTCCAAGGATCGACCGCTCAAGACCCATGACGCCGCGCATCGGCTCCAGGTGCATCTGGGCGGAGACGACGCGCTCGTCGCCCAGGCCGACCGCGAGCGTCTGGGCGAGGATCTGCGCAAGCTCTATGTGGGCCTGACGCGCGCACGTCACGCCAACTGGCTGGGGCTGGGGGCGATCTCGGATCTCGAACACTCGGCGCTCGGTTATCTGCTCGGACTCGACGGCCAGACGGTCGAGTGGTCCGGGGACGATCAGCCTGAAACCGAGGGTTCGGGGAGCGAGGCCCAGGGAACCAGCAACGGCGATCTGTCCGCCCGACTGCGCCGACTGTCCTGCGTGACCCTGATCGATCCGCCCGCCGCCGATCCCGCGCCCTATCAGGCCGAGGCGGAGGTCGAACTCGAAGGCGCCCGCCCCGCGCCCGACTGGCGCCCGCGTGCCTGGTGGATCAGCAGTTACTCGGCGCTGAGCCGGGGCGCGCACCTGGCCGACAGTGAAGATCTCGCGGCCGGCGTATGGGCCGCGTCCGAGACCTCCAGACCCGTATCGCCGGCCGACGCCGTCGAAACGGCCGACGATGAGACGGTGCGCGAGGAACTGGCCGAGACACGCACACCCGAGACCGAGATGCAAACCCGCTCGCTCGGCACCGGCCGGTTGCACGACTTCCCGCGTGGCGGGCGTTACGGCACCTTCCTGCATGGGCTTCTGGAGTGGGCGGCGAACCTGCGTGCTCCGACCCGCCCGACCGGCCCGGCCCGACCGGGCTTCGCTGCCGCGCTCGAAGCCGCCCAGGCCCGCCGCCGGATGCTCACGCAACGCTGCGCCTCCCGCCGGCTGAGCGACTGGGTCGAACCGCTCGATGCGTGGCTGATCGAACTGCTCGACCGCACCTGGCACCTCGACGCGCTCGCTCCACCCGACGGCGCGGTTCCACAACTGCGGCTCGCCGATCTCGATCCGCGTCGCTATCAGGTCGAGCTGGAGTTCTGGATCGAGGCCAGCCGGGTCGACCTGTGCGCGCTCGATCGGGTGATCATCCGGCACACCCTCGACGGCCGCGAACGGCCCGAACTCGCCGGCTCCTATCTCAACGGGATGCTCAAAGGCTTCATCGATCTGGTGTTCGAACACCAGGGACGCTATTACCTGCTGGACTGGAAATCCAACTGGCTCGGTCCCGATGACAGCGCCTACAGCCCGGAGGCCATGCGCGCGGCCATCGCCGAGCGGCGCTACGATCTGCAATACGTCCTCTACCTGCTCGCCCTGCACCGTCAGCTCAAGGCGCGTCTGCCGGACTACGACTACGACCGCCATCTCGGCGGGGCGATCTATGTCTTTCTGCGCGGCGGACAGGCCGCGAGCCAGGGACTGTTCATGGACCGACCGGATCGAGCACTGATCGAGACGCTCGACCGACTGTTTGCAGGAGACTGACCGATGGACGCGAACGCACTGCTGTCCCGTCTGGACGCCTGGACCGAGGCCGGCGCCTTGCGCCGCCTGGATCTGGCCCTGACCCGCTTCATCCGCGACCAGACGCCCGAGACCGATCCGGCCGTGCTCCTGGCCATCGCCCTGACCAGCGAACGCAACGGCCATGGTCACGTCTGTCTCGATCTGGCCGGCGCTCTGAACCGGCCGTACAGCGTGCTGACACACCGGAGCGACTGGCTGACGCCGCCCCCCGGACCGAGCACGGAACTGGCCGCCCTCCTCGCGCCCCTGACCCTGGACGACTGGGTCGCGCGTCTGGCGCGCAGCGGCGCCATCGAGGATCGGCTCGGTCTCGCGTCCGATCCTGGCCTGCCTGCACGACCCGCAGCCGACACAGACGCCCGCCCGAATCATGAACACCCGCCCCTGATCCTCGACGGCGCCCCCGAGCGTCCACTGCTCTATCTGCGCCGTTACTGGACCTATGAGCAACGCATCCGCACGGGCATCGCGGCGCGTCTGTGCCGACCCGTGCCGCTGCCCGAGGACGCCACGCGCGACCTGCTCGACCTGCTCTTCGCCGGGGACGGCTCCGGCACGCCCGGAACCGATACCCTCCCCTGGCAGCGGATCGCCTGCGCCCTGGCCGCGCGCCGTGCATTCGCGGTCATCACCGGCGGTCCCGGCACCGGCAAGACCACCACCGTGGTGCGTCTGCTGGCGCTGCTACAGGGACTGGCGCTGACGGCGGGCGGTCCGCCCCTGCGCATCCGTCTGGCCGCCCCGACCGGCAAGGCGGCGGCGCGGCTCAACGCCTCGATCGCCGCTCAGGTCGATCAGCTTCCCTTCGACCGGCTGCCGGGCGGCCGCGCGATGCGGGCGGCGATTCCGACCGAGGCCGGCACGCTCCATCGCCTGCTCGGCCCCCGGCCCGACAGCCGCCACTTCCGCTATGGCGCCGATCGGCCACTGCCGGCCGACATCGTCGTGGTCGACGAGGCTTCGATGATCGACGTGGAACTGATGTCGGCGCTGCTGGCGGCGCTGCGTCCCGACGCACGTCTGATCGTCCTCGGCGACAAGGACCAGCTGGCCTCGGTCGAGGCCGGTGCGGTGCTGGGCGATCTGTGCCGGCGCGCGCGTCAGGCCCATTACACCCCGCCGACGCGCGACTGGCTGCAACGGGTGACGGGCGCGCGCTTGCCGGACGACCTGATCGATCCGAGCGGACGCCCCCTGGATCAGGCCATCGCCATGCTGCGCCACAGCTATCGTTTCCGCGCCGAGGGCGGCATCGGCGCCCTGGCCGAGCTGGTCAATGCCGGCGTTCTGGACGGCCGGCCGGTGCGCGATCCGCTGGCCGCACTCGACCGGCTCTTCGAGCGCCAGTCCGACCCGAGTCTCCAGACTGATCCCGGTCTCGGGCATCTGCGGCGCCTGCGCCTGACCGGCGAGCCGGACACCCAGCTCGATCATCTGGTGCGCGCCGGTTACTGGCACGGTCTGGATTCGACCGGCGACAGCGGGAGCCGGACGTCTCACGGTGCTGCCGGTCTCGATCCGGTGCCCGGCTATCTGGCGGTCCTGCACCGGGAGCGCCCCGGCGACGACGCCGGCCCCGACGCCTTCGACGACTGGGCGCGCGCCGTGCTCCAGGCTCAGGCCGGCTTCCAGTTGCTCACGCCCCTGCGCCAAGGGCCTTGGGGCGTCGAGGGACTGAACCGGCGCATCCAGCATCTGCTGAGCCAGGGAGCACAGGCGCCGCTCACGGGTGCCGGCGAGCGTCAATGGTTCGAGGGACGCCCGGTGCTCGTCACCCGCAACGACTATGCGCTGGGACTGATGAACGGAGACATCGGTCTCACGCTCCGGGTGCCGTCCCGGCGTGACGGGAGCGCCGGCCGGTTGGTCCTGCGCGTGGCCTTTCCGGCCGGCGACGGCTCGGGCGCCATCCGCTGGATACTGCCGAGCCGCCTGCAGGCGGTCGAGACCGTCTTCGCCATGACGGTGCACAAGTCGCAGGGCTCGGAGTTCAACCACACCGCGCTGGTGCTGCCCGAGGCGTCCAATCCCGTGCTGACGCGCGAGCTGATCTATACCGCCATCACCCGCTCCAAGTCGTCCTTCACACTGCTCTACAGCCGTGAGTCGGTGATCCGCGAGGCGCTCGGGCGGCGGGTGGAGCGGGTCAGTGGGCTGGCGATGGCGCTGGAGTCCGGCTCATGAGCGTTGCCGGAGCTTGCGCTGATCCTTCAGCGTCGCCGTGCTACGATTCTGCAACCGGTCATTGTGCGGATAACGAAGGCGGATGAATATCTCGGAACCCATCGGTCGTGGTCGACCGGCGTTCGATCTCAAACTCATAAGGGTCTCGTCGTCCCGATGACCCGGTGGTTACAGCGCGCCCGCTCGCGCCTGCTGGTGTTCCTGCACGACATGCTGATGATCCCGGCGGCCTGGGGTCTGGCCTATTGGATGCGCTTCAACCTGGCCTATGTGCCGCCTGAGTTCATCGAGGAGGCCGTCGACACCCTGCCGCTGGTGGTGCTGGTGATCGGTCCGGTCTACTGGGCCTTCGGTCTCTATCGGGGTGTGTGGCGCTTCGCCTCGCTGAACGATCTGGTGCGCATCGCCCTGGCGGTGCTGGTCGGCACCGCGCTGCTGCTGTTCGTGCTGTTCGCGCTCAATCGCATGGCCTATGTGCCGCGCTCGCTGCCGGTGCTGTTCGTGATCTTTCAGCTGATGCTGCTGGCCGGGCCGCGACTGCTCTATCGCTGGCTGAAGGATCGGCGGCTGGATTTCAGCGGCGGTCAGCGCGTGCTGATCGTCGGCGCCGGACGCGCGGGCGAAATGCTGGTGCGCGATCTGCTGCGCGATCGGCAGTGCGGCTATGTGCCCGTGGCCTTCGTCGACGACAAGCCGCGCCGTCAGGGCGGTGTGGTGCATGGCGTGCCGATCCGGGGCACGACCGACGACATCCCGCGTCTGGTCGAACTGTTCGGGATCGATGTGATCCTGCTGTCGGTGCCCAGTGCCTCGGCGCAGCAGATGCAGCGGCTGGTCGGTCTCTGCGAAGCGGCCGGACGCCCGTTTCGCACCGTGCCCCAGACCAAGGAGCTGATGGCCGGGCGCGTGGCGGTGAATCAATTACGGGCGGTCTCGATCGAGGATCTGCTGGGACGCGATCCTGTGACCCTGGACTGGGCCTCGATCGAACAGGGACTGGCCGGGCGTGTGGTCCTGGTCAGCGGGGCGGGAGGCTCGATCGGCTCGGAGCTGTGCCGTCAGTTGTGCCGCTGCGCGCCGCGCCTGCTCATTCTGGTCGATCACAGCGAATACAACCTCTATCGCATCGAGACCGAGCTACTGGACGGACCCGAGCCGCCGCCCTTGTCGCGCCATCTGATCGATGTGACCAACGCGACGGCGCTCGACCGGCTCTTCGCGCAGCGGCGTCCCGATGTGGTGTTCCATGCGGCGGCCTACAAGCACGTTCCGCTGTTGCAGGATCAGGTGCTGGCGGCACTCGATAACAATGTACTGGGGACGCGCACCATCGCGGCCGCCGCCGACGCCTGGGGCTGCGAGCGTTTCGTGCTGATCTCGACCGACAAGGCGGTCAATCCGACCAATGTGATGGGGGCGAGCAAGCGCTTCGCGGAGCTGATCTGTCAGGACATGCAGCGGCGCTCGGCCTGTCGCTTCATGACGGTGCGCTTCGGCAATGTGCTGGGGTCGGCCGGGAGCGTGGTGCCGCGCTTCCAGCAGCAGATCGAGCGTGGCGGGCCGCTGACCGTGACCCATCCCGAGATCGAGCGCTTCTTCATGACCATTCCGGAGGCCTGTCAGCTCATCATGCAGGCGGCCGTGATCGGCCAGGGCGGCGAGACCTTCGTGCTCGACATGGGCGAGCCGGTGAAGATCCGCTATCTGGCCGAGCAGATGATCCGGCTGTCGGGGCGTGAGCCGGGACGCGACATTCGCATCGAATACACAGGTCTGCGTCCGGGTGAGAAGTTGTACGAAGAGTTGTTCTATCCGACCGAGGGTTTTGCCGACACGCCGCATCCACGCATCCACATCGCGCGCTGTGCCGAGATCCTGGAGGCCGGCGTGCTCGCGGCGGCGCTCAGTGAGTTGAAGGGCGTGTTGAGCGCGCAGGACGAGCACGGTGCCATGGCGCTGCTGACACGCCTGGTGCCCATTGGGGTCGCAGACTCTGACATGCCCAACTGATCCTCGATGACAGCGGTCGTCCCCGGTGTCTCCCGTGATCCGATCCGGCGAATCGGTCCTCGACTTGCCATTGGGCCGTTCCGCTGGCAGAGTCGCGGCACTATGAATCTGTCCTTCGTCGTACTCCTACCCTTCTTCGGCGCGGTCCTGACGGGCTGGGTGTCCCATTTCGGGCGCATGAAATCCGCCTGGACGGCCGGCGCCGTGACCCTGCTGGCCGTGCTCTGTCTGGCACCGTTTGCACCGACGCCCTTCGCCGGCGAGACGGTGCTGTGGCGTCTGGACTGGATCCCGGCGGTCGGGCTGGATCTGGCCTTCCGGCTCGACGGGCTGGGGCTGCTGTTTGCGTCCATGATCCTGGGCATCGGACTGCTGGTCATCCTCTATGCCCGCTACTATCTGCCCGAGCGCGATGGGCTGGGACGCTTCTATGCCTATCTGCTGTTCTTCATGGGCTCGATGCTCGGCATCGTGCTGTCGGAGAACGTGATCCTGATGCTGATCTTCTGGGAGCTAACGAGTCTGTCGTCGTTCCTGCTGATCAGCTATTCCTACCGCAAGCCGGAGAGCCGGCGCGGGGCGCGCATGGCGCTCGCGGTCACGGGCATGGGCGGACTGGCGCTGCTCGGCGGTTTGCTGCTGCTCGGCGAGATGGCCGGCAGCTATGACCTCTCGGTGATCCTGACCCAGGGCGAGGCAGTGCGCGCCGACCCGCTCTATACCCCGATGCTGGTGCTGATCCTGCTCGGAGCCTTCACCAAGTCGGCGCAGTTCCCGTTCCATTTCTGGCTGCCGCACGCGATGGCCGCACCGACGCCGGTCTCGGCCTATCTGCATTCGGCGACCATGGTCAAGGCCGGGATCTTTCTGCTGGCGCGGCTGTTCCCGGTGCTCTCGGGCACGCCGGAATGGACCTGGCTGGTGATCGGCGCCGGGTTGGCCACGCTCCTGATCGGCGCCGGCGTGGCGCTGTTCAAGCATGACCTCAAGGGGCTGCTGGCCTACTCGACCGTCAGTCATCTGGGACTGATCACGCTCCTGTTCGGACTCGGCACCCCGCTGGCGGCGGTGGCGGCCGTCTTCCATATCTTCAATCACGCGACCTTCAAGGCGTCGCTGTTCATGGCCGCCGGAATCATCGACCACGAGTGCGGCACGCGCGACATGCGCCGTATCAATGGTCTGTGGCGCTTCATGCCCTATACCGCGACCCTGGCGATGGTGGCGGCGGCCTCGATGGCGGGCGTGCCGCTGTTCAACGGCTTCCTGTCGAAAGAGATGTTCTTCGCCGAGACCGCCGATTTCTCCACCGGCTTCGAATACGGCTGGCTGCTGCCCTCACTCGTGGTCGCCTCGGGTGTGATGGCGGTGGCCTATTCGCTGCGCTTCATCCACGACGTCTTCTTCAACGGCGAGCCGGTCGACCTGCCGCGCACGCCGCACGAACCGCCGTTCTGGATGAAGGCGCCGGTGGCGATCCTGGTGGCCATCTGTCTGCTGGTCGGCATCCTGCCGGCGCTCACGGTCGATCCGATTCTGCGCATGACCGTCGCCAGTGTCCTGCAGGCCCCGCCGCCTGAGTTCGATCTGGCCATCTGGCATGGCTTCGGGCTGCCGGTGGTCATGAGTCTGGTGGCGCTGGTCGGGGGGCTGTCGATCTATGCCGCGCGCCGGCCGCTGTTCCGGATCGCTGCGCGGATGGAGGGGTGGCTCGACGCGCGAGCCATGTATGAGTGGCTGCTGGCCGAGTTGATGCTGTTTTCGGGCTGGATCACCCGGCGGCTGGACAACGGCTCGCTGCAACGGCTGGTGCTGGTGCTGCTGCTGACGGTGCTCGTGTTCGGCGTGCTCGGGTTCGTCGGTTCCGGCTCGCCGCTGACCGGAACGCGCGCCATCCTGCCGATCGATGGTGTCAGTCTGACCATGACCGCCGGGCTGATCCTGGTGACGCTGGTGACGGTCGCCCTGCATCGGCGCCGCTTCACGGCGCTGGTCGTGGTCGGCGCACTCGGACTGCTTGTGGCGCTGATCTTCGTCAAGTTCTCCGCGCCCGATCTGGCCCTGACCCAGCTCTCCGTCGAGATCGTGACCATCGTGCTGCTGCTGCTGGCGCTCTATTTCCTGCCGCAGCGCGGACCGGACGAGTCGAGCGCCGCGCGGCGCTGGCGCGACGCCGTGGTCGCGGGTCTGGCCGGACTCGGCGCCGGTGTCCTGACCTGGACCATCCTCACCCGCCCGCTGGAATCGATCTCGGATTACTTCATCGCCAACAGTCTGCCGGGCGGCGGCGGCTCGAACGTGGTCAACGTCATCCTGGTCGATTTCCGGGGCTTCGATACCCTGGGCGAGATCACAGTGCTGGCGCTCGCCGGACTCGGCATCCATGCCATGCTCTATGGCCTGCGGTTGCCGGGCCTGACACACGATGCCGATGGTCGCCCCTGGAACTGGGACACCCATCCGGCGATCATGGCGGCGCTCGCGCGGCTGCTGCTGCCGCTGGCGCTGCTGGTGTCGATCTTCATCTTCCTGCGCGGACACAATGAGCCGGGCGGCGGGTTCATCGCCGGGCTGATCACGGCGGTGGCGCTCATCATGCAGTATCTGACCAATGGCGTGGCCTGGACCCATCGGCGACTGTCGAGCAACATGCTGCCGCTGATCGGCGCGGGTCTGCTGATCGCGACCCTGACCGGGCTTGGGAGTCTGGTGTTCGGCTATCCCTTCCTGACCTCCAGCTTCACCCATATCCACTGGCCGATCGTCGGCGACTTCGAGCTGGCCACGGCCATGCTGTTCGATCTGGGCGTCTATCTGGTGGTGGTCGGCGCGACCCTGTTGATCCTGATCCATCTGGGGTTGATGCATCGCGCCACCCATCCCGGAGCGGACGGTTCACACGCAAACCAGGAGCCGGCCTGACATGGAAGCCCTGATGAGTCTGATCGTCGGTGTGCTGACCGCCGGTGGCGTCTATCTGCTGCTGCGCGCGCGCACCTTCTCCGTGGTGCTGGGCCTGACCCTGCTGACCTATGCGGTCAATCTGTTCCTGTTCGCCAGCGGACGCCTGACCATCGGCGCGCCGCCGATCCTCGATCCCGAGGTGAGTCGCTATACCGATCCCCTGCCCCAAGCGCTGGTGCTCACGGCCATCGTCATCAGCTTCGCCATGACCGCCTTCGTCATCATGCTGGCGCTGCGGGCGCGCGCCGAACTGGGCAACGATCATGTCGACGGTCGGGCGAGTGTCCGTGACAGCCAGGAGTCGGAGACATGAACCATCTCGTCATCGCTCCGCTACTGCTGCCGCTGCTGGTCGGCACCCTGTTGCTGCTGTCGCGGCGGACACTGTCGCTCGCCGCGCGCCGTAGCCTGAATCTGGCGGCGATCCTGGGGCAGATCCTGCTCGCGATCGAACTGCTGATCCTGGTCGGGGACGGCACCGTCCTCACCTATCATCTGGGCCACTGGCCCGCCCCCTGGGGTATCGTGCTGGTGGCCGACCGGCTGGCGGTGTGGATGCTGCTGGTGACGTCACTGCTGGCGTTCTTCGCGCTACTGCATGCCATGCAGGGCACCGACACGTGCAGCCGCCATTTCCATCCGCTGTTCCAGCTCCAGTTGTTCGGTCTCAACGGGGCCTTCCTGACCGGGGATCTGTTCAATCTGTTCGTCTTCTTCGAGATCCTGCTGCTGGCTTCCTACGGTCTGCTGGTGCATGGCGGCGGGGCGGCGCGGGTGCGCGCCGGACTGCATTTCGTCGTCATCAATCTGGTCGGCTCGACGCTGTTCCTGTTTGCGGCCGGCGCTTTCTATGGTCTGACCGGCACGCTCAATCTGGCCGATCTGTCGCTGAAGATCGCGCAGCTGCCGCCCGAGGATCTGGGACCGGCGCGGGTGGCGGCGCTGCTGCTGCTGGCGGTGTTCGCGCTCAAGGCGGCCTTGGCGCCACTGCATCTGTGGCTGCCTTCGGCCTATGCCTCGACCTCGGCGCCGGTGGCGGCACTGTTTGCCATCATGACCAAGGTCGGCGCCTATTCACTGCTTCGCGTCGAGACGCTGCTGTTCGGCGAACAGGCCGGCATCCTGGCCGGGTTCTATGCCGCCTGGCTTTTGCCGCTGGGGCTGCTGACCCTGGCGCTCGGTGCGCTGGGCGCGCTGGCGGCGACCGAGTTGCGCCGGCAGATCGCCTATCTGGTGGTGGTCTCGGTCGGATTGCTGCTGGCCGCGTTCGGACTCGGCAGTCGCGAGGGGATCGCGGCCGGACTCTATTATCTGGTCCATACCACCTTTGCGACGGCGGCCTTCTTCCTGCTGGCCGATCTCATCACGCGCGAGCGCGGCCGGGCGGCCGACCGGCTGGTGCCGGGGCCGGCGCTGCCGAATGCCGGGCTGCTCGGCGGGCTGTTCTTCGTCGCGGCACTGCTGGTCGCGGGGTTGCCGCCGCTCTCGGGCTTCGTCGGCAAGTTCCTGGTGCTGCGCGCGGCGCTCGCTGAATCGGTCTGGCCCTGGATGCTGGCGGTGGTCCTGGTCGGCGGCCTGCTGGGCATCGTCGCCCTGGCACGTTCGGGCAGTCTGCTGTTCTTCCATATCCGGGGCGCCGGCTCTGGCGAACCCACCCATCCGCCACCGGCGAAGGGTCTGCCCGGCGCGTCGCTGCCGACCATCGGGCTGCTCCTGCTGTGTCTGGCGCTGCTGATCGGCTCGGGTCCGGTGCTGGATCTGGCCGAGGCGACCGCTGGACAATTGCTCGATCCGGCCGGCTACATCCAGGCGGTGCTCAAACCCGTCGGAATCCAGATCGCCCCCTGGGAGGCCGGGTCATGAAACGCTGGCTGCCGCATCCGATCCTCACGCCGACGCTCGCCCTGATCTGGGTGCTGCTGGCCAACAGTCTCGCGCCCGGCTCCGTCCTGCTCGGACTGCTGCTCGGCTGGCTGATCCCCATCTTCACCCTGCGCTTCTGGCCGGACCCGGTGCCCGTGCGCCGGCCGCTGACCCTGCTGCGTTTCCTGCTGGTGGTGGGATACGACATCCTGGTCGCCAATCTGGCCGTGGCCTGGCTGATCCTGCGCGGTGCCAATCACATCCGACCCGCTTTTGTGGAGGTTCCGCTGGATCTGCGCTCGGAGCTGGGTATCAGTCTGCTGGCCAACACCATCTCGCTCACGCCGGGAACCGTGTCGTCCTGGCTGAGTCCGGATCGGCGCATCCTGGTGGTGCAGGGGCTGGACGTGGCCGATCCCGAGGCGTTGATCGCGACCATCAAGCGCCGCTACGAGACACCCATCCGCGAGGTCTTCGAGTCATGCTGAACATCGCCGTACTCATCGCCTTCGCCCTGGTGACGGCCGCCATCGGTCTGACCTTCTGGCGCCTGCTGACCGGGCCGGACAAGCCCGATCGCATCCTGGCGCTCGATACGCTCTATGTGAACGCCATCGCGCTCCTGGTGCTGCTGGGGATGCATCTGGACTCGGCGCTCTATTTCGAGGCGGCGATCCTGATCGCCATGATGGGCTTCATTGGAACCGTCGCGCTGTGCAAGTATCTGCTGCGCGGCGACATCATCGAATAGGTGCATGATGCTGGAGATCACGCTGACGGTCCTGATCCTGGTCGGGGCCGTGTTCACCTTCATCGGCTCGCTGGGACTGGCGCGGATGCCGGATTTCTACACCCGGCTGCATGGACCGACCAAGGCCACGACCATCGGTGTCGGCAGTCTGCTGATCGCGTCCATGATCCATTTCAGCACCCAGGACAATGGGCTGAGTTTCCATGAGGTGCTGGTGACGCTGTTTCTCTTCATCACCGCGCCGGTGAGCGCGCATCTGCTGTCGAAGGCGGCGCTGCATCGGCGCATCCGGTCGCTCTCCGAGCCGCCGCCGCTGATCGACGCGACCGACCACAACGCCGTCACCAGCGACGAGCCGCCTCCAAGTCCGTCGCCCGCTCCTCGACCCAGCGCTCACCCGTCTCGGTAAGCTCCTTCTTCCAGAAGGGCGCGCGCGTCTTGAGCGCGTCGATGAGGAATTCACAGGCACGGAAAGAGTCGCCCCGGTGCTGGCTGACGACCCCGACGAAGACGATGGGGTCGAGCGGCTCCAGCGTTCCGACCCGATGCACGAGGCGGATGCCCTCCAGGTCCCAGCGCTCACCGGCCTCCGCGACGAGCGCGCTGAGCGCCTTCTCGGTCATGCCCGGATAGTGCTCCAGCATCATGCGCGCGACACCGACACCTTCGTTGAGATCGCGCATCAGCCCAACGAAGGTGACGAGCGCGCCAACACGCGGATTGTCCTGAAACAGCGCCTCCTGCTCGGCGCGGATGTCGAAGGGTTCTGTCTGGATTCGGATGGCGTTCATGCGCAGTCAGAGTCAGTGCTTGCTTGAAGGAACGAAATTTCAGACCGTCTCTTCGGGAACGGTCGGTTTGAAATGACGGGATGAGATCAGAGAGACATCCTCCGCGAGCAACCGCTCGACTTCCTCGACCGGCATGGGCCGACGGAAGAAGAAGCCCTGGTAGAACTGACAGCCCTCCCGGCGCAGAAATTCGAGCTGCCCCGGCGTTTCCACACCTTCGGCGAGCGTTTTGAGACCCAGTCCGCGCGCCAGTGACAGAATCGCGGTGCAGATGGCCGCATCCTCCGCGTTGACATCGCATTCAGCCACGAAGGCGCGATCGATCTTCAGCGTATCGACCGGGAAACGTTTCAGATAGCTCATCGACGAATAGCCCGTGCCGAAGTCATCGAGGGCGATCTCCAGGCCGAGCCGTTTGAGTCGGCGCAGTGTCTCGATACAGACGTCGGTGTCGTGTGCCAGCACGGTCTCGGTGATCTCGAGTTCCACCGCTGTCACGGCCGTTCCCTCTTCGGTCAGAATGCGCTCGACCGTTTCGGCGAAGCCCAGGCGCAGAAACTGGCGCCCGGAGACGTTGACAGCGATCCGTGGCGGGCTGAGTCCGCGTTCGCGCCAGACGCGGTGTTGTCGGCACGCCGTTCGCAACACCCATTCGCCGACGAGTTCGATCAGGCCCAGTTCCTCCAGGATCGGTACGAAGACCGTCGGCGAAACCATCCCCTTGCCCGGATGCCGCCACCGCAGCAGCGCTTCGAGTCCGACGATCCGACCGGACCCCACCTCCACCTGTGGCTGATAGAACAGCTCCAGTTCGCCGCGATCGAGCGCATCGCGCAAATCGTTCTCGAATTCCAGTCGCTCGGAGATCTCCGAGGCCAGCACGGGATCGAAGAGCTGACAGTGCCCTCGACCGTTGCTCTTGGCGCGGTAGAGCGCCAGATCGGCATTGCGGATCAACAGGTCGGCGCTGGTTCCCCCCTCCGGATAGAGCGCGGCCCCGATACTGGTCGGCACGCGGATCGAGCGTCCCGCGAGCGGATGCGGCTCGGCCAGTCGCGCGATGATGTCGGCGGCCTTGTGCATGACCGCGTCGCGATCCTGGACGCCCAGCAGCGCGACGACGAACTCATCGCCGCCCCAGCGCGCCACCAGATCCTCACTGCGCAACACGGAACGCAAGCGCTCGGCCACGGTGCGCAGGAGCTGGTCGCCGGCGGCGTGCCCCAGGGTGTCGTTGATGGTCTTGAAGCGGTCCAGATCCAGAAACAGCACGGCGATCTGGGCCGGCTCCGGCCCCATCAGATGGATGCTCAGGTTCTGGCGGAAGAACTGCCGGTTCGCCAGACCGGTCAAGCCGTCATAGTGCGCCAGTTGGTGCAGACGACGCTGGACCTCGCGCTGGCGGGTGATGTCGCGCGCATGGAAGTTGAACTCGGGATACGGCCCGCTCTTGACGCGCGCGATCGTCAACTCGGCCGGAAAGGTCTCGCCACTGATGCGCTTGAGGATGGTATGAGAGCGCTGGTTGACCACGAAGCGCCCTTCGGTGACGAACCCCTGCGCCAGCGCCTCGTCGTAGGCCGGACGGGCTTCGTCCGGGATGAGGATGTCGGCGAGCGGGCGTCCCAGCACGGCGCGACGCGAACAGCCCAGGGTTCGGGCCGCCGCCGGGTTGATCTCCAGCAGATGGCCCTCGTGGTCGATGGTGAGGATACAGTCGAGCACGGCGTCGAGGATGGCGCTCTTGCGGGTCTCGCTGGCTGTCAGATCGCGCAGGATGGCCTCGCGCTTGTGGATCTCTTCGCTGACCCGTTGCAGAACATGATTGTATTGGCGGGCGATCTGCCCGACTTCCGTGTGCGGCTCGGCGAAGACACGGCGCGAGAAGTCGCCATGCCGCCGCTGGGTGTCCATCTCCGTCAGCAGATCCAGGATCTCGGTGCTCGCCCCATGCTCGGCCACATTGAGTCCGAGCCGCTCGGACTCCGGGTCGACCCGCAACCGATAGAGACGGTCCAGGAGCCAGAGCGCCGCCAGACTGACCCCGAAGGCATACGCACCCACGGCCAGGATGCCCAGGGTCTGGATCTCGAGCTGCGCCAGACGCCCGCCGGTCAGTTCGAAGTCGGTCACGGGGGCGAAGAGCGCCACGGCCAGGGTGCCCCAGATGCCCGCGAAGAGGTGGGCCGGGATGGCGCCCACGGCATCGTCGATGCGTAGCCGCTCCAGTGTCGCCGTACCGAGCGAGACCACCAGTCCGGCGACGGCTCCGATCAGGGCGGCAAAGGCCGGTTCTTGCAGATGACAGGAGGCCGTGATGCCGACCAGTCCGCCGATGATGCCGTTGAGCGGCTCGGTCACGATCAGTTGGCGGTGAACCGCATAGCTGTAACCCATGGCCGTGAGTCCGCCGGCGGACGCCGCCAGAAAGGTATTGATCAGGATCAGGGGGACCTGGGTGTCGAAGGCCAGGGTACTGCCGCCGTTGAAGCCGAACCAGCCGAGCCAGAGCAGCATGACGCCGAGCGTCGTCAGGGGCAGGTTGCCGCCCCGCATCGTCTGGCCCGCACTGTCGAAGCGGCCATGGCGCGGACCGAGCCGCAGCACGGCCGCCAGCGACACCCAGCCGCCCACCGAATGGACCACGGTGGAGCCGGCAAAGTCGATGAATCCCAGGTGCGCCAGCCAGCCGTCCCGCGCCTCGTGCGGCAGGCCGCCCCAGGCCCAATGACCGGTCACGGGATAGATGAGGATCACCATGACCAGAGCCATGATCGCATAGGCCAGGAAACGCATGCGTTCGGCCACGGCCCCCGAGACGATGGTGGCCGAGGTGCTGCAGAACATCGCCTGAAAGACGAAGAAGCTCAGCATCCAGGGCGATTGCCCGGTTCCGAAGCAGAAACCGTCCGTGCCGATCCAGCCGCCCCAGGTCTCGCCGAACATGAGCGCATACCCGAGCACCCAGAAGGCAAAGCCGGCGACACAGAGGTCCAGGATGTTCTTGATCGCGACGTTGATGCTGTTCTTGGCGCGGACCAGCCCGGTTTCCAGACAGAGAAAACCGGCTTGCATCAGGAACACCAGGCAAGCGCAGACGAGGAGCCAGACGATGTCGAGGGTGGCAGTCATGGAGGGGCGCGTACAGGGCCGATGATCTGTCCGAAAGGATACAGATTCCGGCCCCATCCCTTCATGCAAAATCGGCACGCCACGGATGCCATCCGTTCGGCCGGGCATCTCGGGCATCTATCCGGCAGGACGGGATTCATTCTTTCAGTGCCGTCCATGGCATGGCCGTCAACCGATCGGCGCCACCCCCATCATGGCGCGGTGCAGCCAGAACATGAACAGCAGATAGAGCCCCAGCCCGCCGACGATGGCGATGGCGTCGTTGATGGGACCGGGGGGCGCGCCCTGGACCGGCGGTGCCGTGCGGTGCTTGAGCGAGATCCGGTCCGCGATCGCCCAGGCGAGGAAGGCACCGAAGAGCAGCACATCAGCCAGCATCCCATTGGCGAGCAGATGGGCGAAGGCCCAGATCTTGACCGCCAGCAGCATCGGATGCTTGACGGTGCGCTGGATGCGCCCCGGAAGATAGGCGGCGAACAGCAGCGGGAACACCGGCAGCATCAGCAGCAGATTGATGTGCCGGAGCCAGGTCGGCGGATCATAGAGCGGAATGGGTGACAGCCGCGCTTGACCATATCCCTGGAGGATCAGCAGGAAGCCGATCAGCGAGATCAGCCCATAGACGGCCTGCCAGGGCACGAGTCCGAAGCGCCCGACGACCGTGGCACGCAGATCGGGTCTGACGATCGAGATGGAGTGCATCCCGAGAAAGAGCATGAGTCCAAGAATGAGTACAGCCATTGGATGGATCCTGAGTGGAAACGAAGACCTGGATTGGATTGTAGGTGCCCAAGCGGCCGTTTCAACGCGGACGGGTGATGGAGATCAGATGGGCGCTGCCCGGATCGAGCCGACTCCAGTCGTCGGGCATCTCCAGACGCGCGACCGTAGCCGTGGGCAGGAGCTTGCCGTCGGCGGGTCGCTCGACCTCCTCGCCGGCCAGATGCAGCAGCAGTTCCTCCAGCCCCGGATTGTGACCGACCAGCAGCACGGTCGCGGCCTCGCCGGGACAGCGGGCGAGCACGTCGAGGAGTGCCGGAACGCCGGCTTCATAGATCTCGGCGTCCCAAGCGATGCGTTTCTTCTTGAAATCCAGACGCTTGCAGACCTTGATCGCGGTCTGGCGCGCACGCTCGGCCGGTGAGCTGACCACGTGGTCCGGCACCAGCCCTTCGCGATAGAGCCAGGAGCCGACCTTGGGCGCGTCGTTCTTGCCGCGCTTGGCCAGTGGGCGCTCGAAATCGCTCGCCGCGCCCGAGTCCCAGTCCGATTTGGCGTGACGCAGTAACAACAACTCACGTGGCATGTGAAAAAAGGGATCGGTGTAACTCAAGGGATGTATGAAAACCGCCGGGTCTCGCGTCATCGTCAGGACGCGAGATTGGAAATCACTCGATTGGAACACGGTTTTAACACATCCGTAATTTTGGCGTCACCTCAAGCGGTCTCGGCGAGCAGGCGTTCGATCATGGATTGGGACTGCCGAAGATAGCCGCCGCCGAAGAGGTTGAGATGATTGAGGACGTGATAGAGGTTGTAGAGAATGCGGCGCACGGCATAGGCGGGATCGAGCGGCCAGGCTTCGCGATAGGCGGCCTGGAAGCGCGAGCCGAAGCCGCCGAAGAGTTCGGTCATGGCCAGATCGGCCTCGCGGTCGCCATGATAGACGGCCGGATCGAAGATGACCGGCTCGCCTTCGGGTGTGGCGCCGATGTTGCCGCCCCAGAGATCGCCATGCAGGAGCGACGGGGGCGGCGCATGGCCGATGAGGGCGTCGAGTCTGGACAGCAACCGCTCGCCGTCGGACTGAAGGCGTCCGCGATGACCGTTGGCGGCAGCGAGCGCGAGCTGCGGGCCGAGTCGACGGTCACGCCAGAAGGCGACCCAGTCAGAGTGGGGTGCGTTGAGCTGGGGGGTGGAGCCGATGGTGTTGTCGCGATGCCAGCCGAAGCGTTCGGCGGTGACGCGGTGCAGCGCGGCCAGCTGGTGTCCGGCGCGCTCGCCGTCGAGCCGTCCGCCCAGATCCAGCCGCTCCATCACCAGGAAGCTCTCGCCGCCGGCAAGCCCGACGCAGACCGGCTCTGGCACCCGGATGGCCCGCGCGGCGGCGAGTGCCGCCAGTCCCTCGGACTCGGCCTCGAACATGTCGAGCCGTTCGGGCGTGTTGAGCTTGACGAAGAAGGCGCGGCTCCCGTCTTCGACGACGGCGGCTCGGTTGATGCAGCCGCCGCCGACCGGGCGCTGGCGTTGGATCTGGAAAGACTCGCCCGTGGCTGCGCCGATGTGTTCGGCGATCAGGTCCCAGCGCGTCATTCGGCGCTTCCGCGCCCGAGACGCCGATGCAGGGGGCTGGAACGCGGGAAGTGCGCGCGCAGAAAATGCATCTGGTCGGCCAGGACGTGGCGGCCCATCAGATAGACGTATTCGGCATGGGTCGGGGTGAAGGGGACGGCGAGCAGTTCCATCCCCGCATCCTCGGGCGTGCGCCCGGCCTTGTGGTTGTTGCAACGCACGCAGGCGGTGACGACGTTGCTCCAGACGTCCTGCCCGCCCCGGCTGGTGGGGCGCACATGGTCGCGCGAGAGCTGGCGTGCCGGGAAGCGCTGACCGCAGTAGAGACACATATGGTCGTCGCGCTGGAAGAGCGTGCGGTTGGAGAGCGGGGGTGAATAGTCATCGCGCGGCTGGTCGAGTGCGTGATGCAGACCATGAGTGGCGATGATCGAGTGGATCCGAAGCTGGCTCTGGCGGCCCGTGCCGGCGTTGATCCCGCCGCGCAGCAGGAACAGCGGATCGCCGCAGGAATAGGCGACCAAGCCGAGGACATGGAGTCGTGCGGCGTCGCGATAGTCGACCCACTCCAGCGGCATGCCCGCCAGATCCGTTCGCAGTACCTGTTGAGTCAGTAAAGACATAGTGGCTGGATACGGCTCGGAATGTTCGAGTCATCATACACGCTCGCTTCGGTCGCGCAACCGTGTTTCACTGCATGGTTCTCATCCTGTTGGGTGGCCGACGCCTGTCCGGTCGCCCCCATGACACCCTGGCCACGACAACTCCGAAACAGACGGTTCCACGCCCATCGTGAACGCTCCACAGCCAGACACGGCCGCTGAAGCCGTCTTGCGTATCGCAGTCGAGGCGCCGCTGGCCGACACCTTCGACTATCTGCCGCCGATCGATCCGCCGCTCGCTCGGCTGCGTCCGGGGATGCGCCTGCTGGTTCCGTTCGGGCGCGGCTCCCGGGTCGGAATCCTGATGGCGGTCGTCGATCGGAGCACGCATCCGGTCGACAAGCTCAGGCGGGTCGAGCGCGTGCTGGACCCCGAGCCGCTGCTCGACGAGCCGGATCTGAAGCTGCTGGCCTGGGCGGCGGCCTACTATCAGCAACCGATCGGCGAGGCGCTGTTTGCGGCGATTCCGGCGCGTCTGCGCGATCCCGAGCCGCTGCCGCTGGAGACGACGCCCGGACTCCAGGCGACCGCGTCCGGCCGGGCGCTGGATCTGGAGACGCTCGCGCGCGCCCCCAAGCAGCGCGCACTCCTCGATGCACTGCGCTCCGAACCCGAAGGACTGACGCTCGGCGAGCTGGCGACACGATTCGGCGATAATCAGAGCGCGATACGGGCGCTCAGATCCAAAGGGTTGATCACTGACATTCAGCTCGCGCGTGCGGCCGATTCCGTCGCCGAGACGCCGTCGCTCGTCGGCCCCGAACTCCATGCTGAGCAGGCGGCCGCCGTCGCGGCGGTGCAAGCCGCCTTCGGCGCCTTCGGCGCCTTTCTGCTCGACGGCGTGACCGGCAGCGGCAAGACCGAGGTCTACATTCGCCTGATCGAGTCCGTCATCGCCCAGGGTCGACAGGCGCTGGTGGTGGTTCCCGAGATCGGCCTGACGCCCCAGTTGCGCGAACGCTTCCGCACCCGGCTGCCCGGCCCCATCGCCGTGCTGCATTCGGCGCTCAAGGCCAGCGAGCGCGAGCGCAACTGGCTGCGCGCGGCGCGCGGCGAAGCCAATCTCATCCTCGGCACGCGCTCGGCCGTACTGGCGCCGATTCCGCGTCTGGGACTGATCGTGGTCGACGAGGAGCACGACGACTCGCTCAAGCAGCAGGACGGACTGCGCTACTCAGGACGCGATCTGGCGGTGCGCCGCGCCCAGCTCGCCGGCTGTCCGGTGGTGCTGGGTTCGGCCACGCCCTCGCTGGAGACCCTGCGCAACGCTCAGCTCGGACGCTACCGCTGGCTGCGTCTGACCGAGCGCGCCGGCGGGGCACGACCGCCGACGATCTCGATCCTCGACATCCGCAATCAGCCATTGCGCGCCGGACTCTCGCCGCTACTGCGCGACCACATGCTGGCCGAACTGACGGCGGGCAATCAGATCCTGCTCTTTCTCAACCGGCGCGGCTATGCGCCCGTGCTCACCTGTCATGCCTGCGGCTGGGTCGGCGAGTGTCCGCACTGCGACGCGCGTCTGACCCTGCATCTGAGCGAGCGGCGGCTGTGGTGTCATCATTGCGGCTGGTCCTGTCTCCAGCCGGGCCAGTGTCCCAAGTGCCGGAGCCTGGAACTGCGGATGCTCGGACGCGGCACCGAGCGGCTGGAAGAGGAACTGGTCGAACTCTTCCCCGAGACGCGGATCGCCCGGCTCGATCGCGACAGCACGCGCCGCCGGGGCGAACTCGGGCGGGTGCTGGACGCCGTTCACAGCGGCGAGACCCAGATCCTGCTCGGCACCCAGATGTTGGCCAAGGGACACGACTTTCCGGGCGTGACCCTGGTCGGCATCCTGGAACTCGACCAGTCGCTCTATGCCAGTGATTTCCGTGCCGCCGAGCGCACCGCTCAACTCATCGTGCAGGTGGCCGGACGCGCCGGACGCGCCGAGCGTCCGGGACGGGTGGTGCTCCAGACCCGTCATCCCGAGCATCCGTTGCTGCAATCGCTGCTGCGCGAGGGCTATTCGGGCTTCGCGGAGGCGGCGCTGCGCGAGCGCGCCGAGGCCGAGCTGCCGCCCTACAGTCATCTGGCGCTCGCACGGGCCGAAGCGCCCGATCCCGAGGACGCGCTGGCCTTTCTGCGTCAGGTGCGCGAACTCGGCGAACGGCTCGACGGCGACTCGGGCGCGATCCTGCTGCTGGGACCGATCCCGGCGCCGATGGAACGCCGCGCCGGACGCCATCGCGCGCAACTCCTGATCCAGTGTGCCGAGCGTCCGCGTCTGCAACGCTTCCTCACCCGCTGGGTGAACGACGTCCGCACCCTGCCCAGACGCAAAGGGTTGCGCTGGTCGCTCGACGTCGATCCGCGCGATCTGCTGTAAACCATTTGCGACGCCGATTCAGGTATGCTTAGCGCTTCGGATCGGACCCAAGGGAGAATCGTTGCTGGACGTCGCCGCGACGCTTCGCATCAGCCCATCCGTTGCTTCCCCGGTCCAGCCGCCGATCATGTCATTCACTCCAGCAGATCGCTTTGCCCGACGCACCGGCTCGTGGCCGACAACCGGCCTCAGGCGTCCCCGTCCCGGCGCGAAGCGGTCGAGCCTTTATTCGCAATGAAGCCAGACATCAAAGCCATCCTGTCCGCCGCACTCGACACCCTGATCGCCGAGGGCCGGCTCACACTCACCGAGCGCCCCGAGATCCAGGTCGAACGCGCCAAGGACAGCGCACACGGCGATTTCGCCTCCAACCTGGCCATGCTGCTGGCCAAGCCCGCGCGTGCCAAGCCGCGCGATCTGGCCCAGCAACTGGTCGACGCCCTGCCGGCCTCGCCGCTGGTGGCGCGGGTGGAGATCGCCGGTCCCGGATTCATCAACTTCTTCCTCGCCGAGGACGCCTATCGCACCCTGGTGCCGCGCATCCTCGACGCCGGTCCCGACTATGGCCGTAGCCATATCGGCGCCGGTCAGCGGGTGCAGGTCGAGTTTGTCTCGGCCAATCCGACCGGCCCTCTGCATGTCGGCCACGGTCGCGGCGCGGCCTATGGCGCCGTGGTCGCCGATCTGCTCGAAGCGGTCGGCTTCGACGTGCACCGCGAGTACTACGTCAACGACGCCGGACGCCAGATGGACATCCTGGGCACCTCGGTCTGGCTGCGCTATCTGGAGCTGTGCGGTGAGGAACTGCGGTTCCCGAGCAACGGCTACAAGGGCGACTATGTGTGGGACATCGCCGCGACACTGCACCGCGAGCATGGCGATGCCTACCGGGTCGAGGCCGAGCAGGTGTTCGCGGGGCTTCCCGCCGACGCCCCGGTCGAGGGCGAGCCGCAGGATCAAACCGGCGACAAGGAGGCTCACATCGACGGTCTGATCGCGGCGGCTAAGCGGCTCTTGGGCGACAACCGCTATCGCTATGTCTTCGAGCTGGGTCTGAACACCATCCTTGACGACATCCGCGAGGATCTGGCGCAGTTCGGCGTGACCTATCAGGAGTGGTACTCGGAGCGCTCTCTGACCGAGAGCGGCGCGGTCAACCGCGCCATCGAGCGGCTGCGCGAATCCGGGCACGTCTACGAGCAGAACGGCGCACTCTGGTTCCGCTCGACCGCTTTCGGCGACGAGAAGGATCGGGTCGTCGTGCGCGAGAACGGTCAGAGCACCTATTTCGCCTCCGACATCGCCTATCACATGGACAAGCTCGAACGCGGCTTCGACCGGGTGATCGACATCTGGGGCGCCGACCATCACGGCTACATCCCGCGCGTCAAGGCCGCGCTCCAGGCGCTCGGGGACGACGCCGACAAGCTCGACGTGCTGCTGGTGCAGTTCGCCATCCTCTATCGCGGCGGCGAGAAGGCGCAGATGTCGACCCGCTCCGGCGAGTTCGTCACCCTGCGCGAGCTGCGCCAGGAAGTCGGACGCGACGCGGCGCGCTTCTTCTATGTCATGCGCCGCTGCGAGCAGCATATGGACTTCGACCTGGATCTGGCCAAGTCCGAGTCCTCCGACAACCCGGTCTACTATGTGCAATACGCCCATGCGCGCATCTGTGCCGTGCTGCGTCAGGCGGCCGAACGCGGACTGGCGGTCGAACCGAGTGCGGGCACGCACAACCTGGAACGCCTCACCGAGGCCCACGAGCAGGCGCTGCTGCGCACCCTCGGCCGCTATCCCGAGACCGTCGAGCAGGCCGCGCTCAAGGCCGAGCCGCACCAGATCACGCACTATCTGCGCGAGCTGGCCAATGATCTGCACACCTATTACAACGCCCATCCGTTCCTGGTCGACGACAGCGCACTGCGCGATGCCCGGATCAAGCTGATCCTGGCCACGCGCCAGGTGCTGCGCAACGGGCTGGGGCTGATCGGCGTTTCGGCGCCGGAGACTATGTGAGATGGCCAAGGACTATTATCGCGGCAAGCCCGCGCCGCCCTCCCCGCCCTCGACGCCCCCTATCCGGCGCAAGCCCAGTCGTTCATGTATCGGCTGGATGGTCGGCGGCGTGGCGCTGGGCGTGGTCGGCTCCCAGGTGCTGGCGCCCAAGGAGGGATCGCCCGAGGATTCGGGCGGTGTGGCGCGGGCCGGTCAGTCCGTGCCCAAGCCGACCTTCACCTACGAGAAGATCCTGAGCGAAGCCGAAGTCGACATCAGCAAAGGGCCGCCGCTACCGCCGCCGGCGCCACGCCCACAGCCGCAGACGGAACCTCCGCGTGCCGACATCGAGTCCGCTCCCCCGTCCGAACCGGCTCCGGCTTCCGAGCCTTTGGCGTCAGACCCGCTTCCGCCCCCGAACGAGCCGGGCCGTGGAACCTATGTGGTGCAGGTCGCCTCCTTCAGCCGTCCGGCGGACGCCGAACGGCTCAGGGAACGCCTCGCTCAGATCGGCCTGTCGACCAGCATCCAGACGGCTACCCTCCAGAATGGCAAGACGGCCTATCGGGTGCGAACCGGCGGCTATGCCAGCCGTTCGGAGGCCGAGCAGGTGCGTGCGCTGCTCAAGCGCCATGGTCAGGACGGTATGACGATCCCGATCAAGTGAGGTTCGAGCGCCGCGCCAGACGATAGGCCAGCCAGCCGGCTCCGACGGTCGCGGCGCCGACGGCGACCACGAGCGGGCGCTCATGGATGGCGTGCAGCACCATCCAGCCCATGAGCGCCAGGAAACCCAGGGTCGTGAAGGGATGGCCCCAGGTCCGATAGGGGCGGATCAGATCCGGCTCGCGCGCCCGCAGCACGAAGACGCCCGCGACCGTGAGTGCGGCGAACACCGAGAGCGTGAAGCCGGCATAGCTGATCAGGGTCTCGAAACTCGCCGTGACCAGCATCAGGATCGCCAGCCCCGACTGGAGCCAGATCGCGATCGACGGCCCCCCGCCATCGACACGACGCGCGAGCCAGGCCATGGCCCGATAGTCGCGCCCCATGGCTTCGTAGATGCGTGGTCCGGTCATGACCAGGGCGCCCACGGTCGAGACCAGCCCCAGGGCGATCAGCCCGCTCAGCAGACGTCCGCCCGACTCACCGAAGATATGGCTAGCGGCCACATGGCCGACCCGCTCATTGGCCGCCGCCAGTTCATCGGGCGGCGCCGCGCCGAGAAAGACCGCATTCAGGCCCAGATAGAGCAGTGTGACCGTCAGCGTCCCCAGCATCAGCGCGATCGGTAGCCGGCGTCCCGGATCGCGCACCTCGCCCGCGACATAGGCCGCCGCGTTCCAGCCGGTGTAGGCATAGGAGATATAGATCAGGCCGACGGCAAAGGCCGGCGACAGCACGGCCTCCAGCATGGGCGGGGCATCCTGCCCGGCGAGCCGTTCGGGCCGGATGGCGAACAGGCCGCCCAGGATGAACAGCAGGATCAGCAGCAGCTTGAGCCATGTGAACAGATCCTGGACACGGCTGCCGGCCGAGAGCCGGACCGAGTGCAGGATCGAGGCGCCGACCACCAGTACCAGTCCGGAGACGACCGGCGGAAGGCGATCGGAGCCGAGCGCCATATTGAGATATTCGCCGAACGCGATCGCGCTCGCGGCGATCGGCGCGGCAAAGCCCACCACCAGCGACACGAACCCGGCGATGAAACCCAGGGCCGGATGATAGATGCGCCCGAGCAGCCGATATTCCCCGCCATTGTGCGGCAGGGCCGCAACCAGCTCGGCATAGGCCAGCGAGCCGCAGGCCGCCGCCAGCCCGCCGAGCAGCCAGGCCATCAGCACCGCCGGCTGCGACCCCAGATCACGCATCAGAAAGCCCGTGGTCGTGAACACCCCGGTACCGATCATGGTGGCGATCACGAGCAGGATCGCGGTTCGCAGTCCGAAATGTTGGGTGAGGGCGTTTGGCATGGGAAGCGCGTCGAAGGTGGGTTCAGGGGGGCGATGATTTGAACCGTAAAGACGCGCCTGATGCAAAGAATTTCACCAACACGCTCGGTACTCGGTTCGCCGGGCCTGCGCGATCCATTGGGTTCGGGTTATGCTTTGGTCTCATTCAACGCCGCGCCCGATCGTTCCGAGCCGTACCGACCCATGTCCCAGACCTCAGATCCGCTCCGTCTCACCGATCTTCCAGACGACACCCCGGCGCGACTCGCCGAGATCCTGGGTGGGCGCCAGCTCACGCGCCGCCTGCTGGCGCTGGGGCTGCGTCAGGGCAGTCCGCTGTGTATCGTCCAGCGGCGCGGCAAGGGACTGGTGCTCGCCAGCGGTGAACTGCGGATCGCCATCGGTACCGGGATCGCCGAGAAACTCTGGGTGATACCCGAGAGCGATCAGGCCGCGTTCGCAATGCAAGAGCGATCGGGAGACGAGGCGGCATGAACGGAACCGATCGCGACACCGCCTCCAGCGTCGTCAGGCTACGTCCGCCGTTGACGTTCGCCCTGGCCGGAAACCCCAACTGCGGCAAGTCGGCCCTCTTCAACGCCCTGACCGGTATCCGCCAGACCACGGGCAACTGGCCGGGCGTGACGGTCGAGCGCAAGGAAGGCTCACTGGAACTCGATGGACGCAAGGTGCGGGTGATCGACCTGCCCGGGATCTACTCGCTCGACGCCAGCTCGCTCGACGAGATGGTCACGCGCGACTATCTGCTCGGGCGCGAGGCCGATCTCATCGTCAACGTGCTCGATGCCAGCAATCTGGAGCGTCATCTCTATCTGACCGTGCAGTTGCTGGAGATGGGCGTGCCCGTCCTGATCGCGCTCAACATGATGGACATCGCGCGCAAGCGCGGCATCCAGATCGACACCGGGGCGCTGAGCGAGGCGCTCGGCTGTCCGGTCGTGCCGCTGGTGGCGGTCAGCAAAGAGGGTCTGACCGAGTTGCAGGCGCGACTGCTGGCGGTGGCCGAGGGGCGCGAGCCGGCCGGTATGGCGCTCACGCATGGCGAATGCGTCGAGGCCGCGGTGCTGGAGCTGCTGCCCCGGCTCGAGGGCGCGGGGGACGGCGACACAGACACCGGGCACGCCAACGCGCGCTGGCTGGCGCTCAAGCTCCTGGAGTCAGACCCCATCGCCGAACACGCCGTCGGTCCCGAGACCCTGGGACTCGCCGAGTCACTGCGCCAGCAGATCGCTGAGCGCACGGGCGAGGATGCCGACCTGCACATCGCCGACACCCGCTTCGGTCATGCCCATGCACTCGCCCGGCGCGTGGTGCGCGAGGAGCGGCGCGTCGAGCGCACGGTCTCGGATCGCATCGATCAGGTGGTGCTCAGCCGGGTGTTCGGCATTCCGCTGTTCCTGCTGATGATCTATCTGATGTTCATGTTCACCATGAACATCGGCGGGGCCTTCATCGACTTCTTCGATCAGCTTGGGCAGGCGCTGTTCGTCGACGGACTCGGTGAACTGCTGGGCCGTGTCGGCGCGCCCGACTGGCTGACCCTGGTGCTGGCTACGGGCATCGGCGGCGGTCTCCAGGTGGTCGGCACCTTCATCCCCGTCATCGCCAGTCTCTATATCGTGCTCTCGATCCTGGAGGATTCGGGCTACATGGCGCGCGCGGCCTTCGTCATGGATCGCTTCATGCGCTCGATCGGGCTGCCGGGCAAGGCATTCGTGCCGCTGATCGTGGGTTTCGGCTGCAACGTGCCGGCTGTGATGGCCACGCGCACCCTGGAGAGCGAGCGCGAGCGCAAGCTGACCATCCTGATGAATCCCTTCATGTCCTGCGGGGCGCGACTGCCTGTCTATGCGCTGTTTGCCGCCGCTTTCTTTCCACACTCGGGGCAGAATCTGGTGTTCGTGCTCTATCTGACCGGGATTGCGGTGGCCATCCTCTCGGGGCTGGCGATGAAGCATACGCTGCTCAAGGGCGACAGCTCAGGGTTGTTGATGGAACTGCCGCCCTATCATCTGCCGACCGTCAAGGGCGTGATGCTGCGCACCTGGGACCGGGTGAAGCTCTTTCTGCGCGAGGCCGGCCGGGTGATCGTGCTCATGGTGCTGGCGCTCAACCTGCTGGCGACCATCGGCAGTGACGGCCGTCTGGGCAACTCGGACAGCGAGCATTCGATCCTGGCCGAGGTCAGCCGGGCTGCTACGCCGCTGTTTGCGCCCATGGGGATTCGCGAGGACAACTGGCCGGCGGTGCTCGGCATCTTCTCCGGTGTGCTGGCCAAGGAAGTGATCGTCGGCACGCTCGACTCGCTCTATGGGCGACTGGCCGCCGAGTCGCATCCGATCGAGGAACCCGAACCCTTCGATCTGTGGCGCGCGCTGGGCGCGGCGGCCGGCTCGATCGGCGAGAATCTCGGCCGGCTCGGCGAGCGTCTGCTCGACCCGCTCGGACTCGACATCGGCGAAGCCAGCGACCGCGAGACGGCCGCCGCCGAGCAGGGTGTGCAGACCGGCACCTTCGGTGCCATGGCCGAGCGCTTCGACGGTCAGGCCGGGGCGTTTGCCTATCTGCTGTTCGTGCTGCTCTATTTCCCCTGTGTGGCCACCATCGGGGCCATCGTGCGCGAATCAGGGGCGGCCTGGGCGACCTTCGTCGGATTCTGGACCACGGGTATCGCCTTCCTGACCGCGACCATCTTCTATCAGGCCGCGACCTTCGAGCGCGATCCGCTCACGGCCGGGCTCTGGATCGGCGGCGGGCCGGCGCTTTTCATCGCCGTGCTGATCGGCTTGCGGCTGTGGGCGGCGCGAGCGCCATGACGTCTAGGCCGACAGCAGCAGGCTGCTCTCGGTCATCACGTCCTCCATCAAGACCTCCAGCTCGGCCAGCTTGATGTCCTTGAGACCCAGCACCTGGGCCTCGGGTGTGGCCGCGAGTTCGATCTCGGGATCTGCGGCCTGACCCACGCCGAGCTTGCGGCAGAGGATATCCATCAGGCGGATAATGATCAGCAGCGGATCGCTCTCGTCGAAGCGACCGGCATGATGATCACGGGCGATCCGCGCATAGACCTCCGGCAGTTGCCACTTGACCATCAGCCGATACCCGATATCAGTGTGCAGGGTGTCCAGGATCTCGTTCAACAGGGAGTCGGTGAGCGCCAGGGTGAGGGTTTGATCCTTGCTCAGCTTCTCGAGCATCTTGAGCAGCGAGAGCTCACCGATATCGTGCAGCAGGCCGGCCAGGAACGCCTCCTCGGCACGATCGTCATAGCCGGTCTCGCAGGCCAGCCAGCGCCCGCCGTTGGCGCAGACGAAGGCGCGGCTCCAGAGCGCCGTCATGTAGGGGGCGATCGAGTCCACCTTGCTGGTATGGGCCAGCAGTTGTGATGTCACCATCGCCAGATTGACCACACGCTCCATTCCCAGGCGCACGAGCGCCGCGCTGACGGTATCGATCCGTTTCAGACCGCCGTAGAACGACGAGTTGGCCAGCCGCAGCAAGTGGCTGGCGAGCGACTGATCCTTCATGATCAGATCGGCGATGTCTTTCATGGACATCGTGCTTTCGGTCTGCAACGTCTTGCGCAATTCGAGTGCGACCGGATTGAAGACCGGCAACTTGAGACCGCCCGAGACGAACTGTTCCTCGATCAACTCTTTGATCGATTTGTATTGGCTGGGTGCAGGGCTGTCGATGGATTGGGCAGGCACGCTGGATGTCTCGCAAATCGTGTGTGATGTCGGGCTGGACGAACAGCTCACGAGGCCGGACTCAGGATTTCGGTGTCTCGCCGGCCAGACGCCAGATATCCCGCAATGGACGCGGACGGCTCAGGCGAGGCAGATGACGCAGTACCTCGTGCAGACTGGTCATCCCCAGGGCCGCTTTGCTCAAGCCATCTTCCAGCAGCGTGATGAGACCCGAACTCTCGATGCTCACCCGCCGGATCTCGGCGGAGGTGCGCTTGTTCAAGATCGCATCCTTGACCATCTCGTTCAACACCAGCAGCTCGAAGACACCGATCCGTCCCGAATACCCCGTATAGTGACAGGCCGGGCAGCCACGTCCCTGGCGGAATCCGGCACCGACCAGGTCGGTCTGAGTGCAGCCGAGCCGGTGCAGATCATGGGCGGTCGGGCGAGAGGGTTCGGCGCACTGTGTGCAGACCTGGCGCAACAGACGCTGGGCCAGCACGGACACCACGGTCGAGGAGATCAGAAAGGTCTCGATCTGCATGTTCATCAACCGCAGCAAGCCGCCAATGCTGTCTTCCGTATGGAAGGTCGTCAGAACCTTGTGACCGGTCAGGGCCGCCTGGATGGCCGATTCGGCCGAGTGCTGGTCGCGGATCTCGCCGAGGACGATGATGTCCGGGTCCTGGCGGACCATGTGGCGCAGGGTTTCCTCGAACGTGAGGTTGATCTTGGGGTTGAGATTGCACTGAGCGATACCGTCGATGATGTACTCGACCGGATCTTCGGCGGTGGTGATGCTGCGCTCCATATCGTTGAGATAGTTGATGCAGCCGTAGAGTGTCGTGGTCTTGCCGGACCCCGTGGGGCCGGTGATCAGGATGACCCCGCTCGGGATCTCCAGGGCATCCTCGATGAAACGTTCGAGTACGCGCGGCGAGAGGCCGACCTCCTTGATATCGAGCAGCTCGGCCTTGCGGCTGAGCAGGCGCAGCACGATCTTTTCGCCGAAGATGGTGGCATAGAAGGAGGCGCGCACATCGGTTTTCAGACCCGTTTGTGCATCCACGAAGCGAAAGCCGCCGCCTTGATGGCGCCGCTTCTCGGTGATGTCGGCCTGGCACAGAACCTTGAGCCGACTGCTGATGGCGGGTGCCATGGCGAGGTCGAACTCCTTGCGCAGCATGAGGATGCCGTCCTGGCGCATACGCACACGGACCTGCTGGCGCATCGGTTCGATATGAATGTCGCTGGCACCGAGCGTCAGGGCATCGACGATCAGGCCATCGATGATACTCGCCGCGCTGGCTTCGTCGATCTCTGCCGCTCCTTGAGCGACGTTCTGACGACCTTCCTCGTAGTTCTTGATGGCCTCCTCAATGGCGCGTCGGGTGCTGATCGCCGCGACTACCGTGCCGAAGGTTCCTTCTGCGGCCTGCCGGGCGGCGGTGTCGAGTGGATTGAGAAAGGCGACGATGGTGCCTTCGTCGTCGCGGCGAATGGGGACGGCCTGAAAACGCCGGCACCAGTTGGGATTGACCTGGAACAGGAGTTCGCGCTCGATCGTGGCGAAACTGGGTTCCTCGTGGAGGAACCCGAGTTGATCGGCCAGGACCTCGATGAGCTGATATTCCTGGATCAGGCGTTTTTCGAGCAGGATCTCGCCCAGTCGCTTGCCCTGGAAGTCGGGTTCTTTCTGGGCCGAGAGGGCGGCGCGCAGCTCCAGGGGCCGGATATAACCCAGTTCGACCAACAGATGTCCCAGCGGCACGACCTGACGATGTTCACGCAGCGCCTGACTGAGCTGCCGGGTGTCCAGGTAGCCCAGTTCCTGCAGCACCTTGGTCAGCGAATGGGCGTTGCGAAGCTTGCCATGCACGCGGCGCGCATAGGTCAGCTGCTCTGCCGTGATGAGACCGCTGTCCAGCAAAATGTCGGCGATATGGTGACGGGCATCCCGTGGTTGACGGGATGGCTCGCCGGATGGCATCTTCTCGACGGTTGGGGTATTCATCGGCTTTGCGGGCTGGCCTCCCGGACCTGGCCTTGGCAAGAGGCCAGATGATACCGCGAACGGATGTCGCCGGTAGCGCTCAACCCGTCCAGACCTCGTCGCCTATCCATTGCTCATGCGCTATAAAGGGCGCGAAACCATCCTCTGGACTCATCACCATGCTGCTCTCCTGGCCGACCTGGGCGATCCACCTGTTCACCGTCACCGAATGGGCTGTGGCGATGGGGCTGTTATGGCGGTATGGAGGGCTGATCCAGCGTCGCGAGCTTCAGGTGTTCGCTGTCTGCATGGGGCCGCATCTGATGTCGGGGCTGCTGATTCTGGGGTTTCATCTCAGAGGCGACACGATGCATGGACTGCTGGATGTCTCGCGGCTGACGAGCTTTGGCGGGAGTCTGCTGCTGTTGGCGGCGACCCTGGCGATGGTGCCGATGCTGGGGCGTTGGCGATCCTGGGTCTGGCTGATCGTGCCGCTGGGGTTGGTTTGGGCTGTATGGACACACTGGCCACTGCTCGGTGAACACAGCGCGGCTGTGTTGCGCGCCGCCAATGTGGCCTATCTGTCGTTTCTGCTGGGTTTACTCTGGGTCTATCGCACCGATCGCGTGCTGTTCTCACCGCTGACGATCGGTGGCTTCTGGTTCTTGCTGGTCTTTGTCGCCGTCACCATCTTCACGACTCGAATCGCCATGGTCGAGTGGGGCCTGCCGAGTCTGTCGCATGCTGACGTCCTGCATGGTCTGAGCGAAAGCCTGCTGTCGATCGCCAATCTGCTCGTGGCGTTAGGCGTCTATCGTCAGATCGAAGCTCGGCGGAAGCCGGGGTTATTTTCCAATGCAAAAACTGGAGAAGATCCGTCCCAGTAGATCGTCGGAGGTGAACTCGCCGGTGATCTCGCCCAGTGCGCGTTGGGCCAGATGCAGTTCTTCGGCGACCAGCTCGGCGCCGAGTCTCCGCTCCAGGTTGGTCGCCGCCGCTCGCAGGGCACCGCGCGCGCGTTCCAGCGCATCGAGATGGCGGCGTCGTGCGATGAAAGCGCCCTCGGGATGGGCGCTCAGACCAGCGCGTGATTTGAGATGCGCCTTGAGCAGATCGAGACCTTCGCCGCTCGCCACCGAAAGCGCTATCTCGACTTCGCCGTCCCTCTCGACGAGACCTGCCGCTTCTCCGGGCAGATCGATCTTGTTGCGGATACGGGTGATGGGACAGCCGGCGGGGAAGGTGGAGCGGATCGACTCGTCTGGTTCACCGTTGGCGGCATAGACCCACAGCACCAGATCGGCCTCACTCAAGGCCGTCTGGGCGCGGCGCACCCCTTCCTGCTCGACCGGGTCATGCGTGTGGCGCAGACCGGCGGTATCGACGATCCGGATCGGCAGTCCATCGACCTGGATGTCGAACTTGAGCAGATCGCGCGTGGTGCCTGGGATGTCGGTGACGATAGCGGCGTCCGAGCCGCAGAGCGCATTGAGCAGGCTCGACTTGCCGACATTGGGGGCGCCGGCGATGACGACCGCCAGACCCTCGCGGATGATCTGCCCCTGATGGGCATCGGCCAGGAGTCGGTCGACGGCTTCCAGGATCGCGGCGAGATCAATGGCGACAGTCGGCTCGTCTGCCAGATCGATCTCCTCGTCGGGGAAGTCGAGCGTGGCCTCGACATGCAGCCGTACCTGGATCAGACGCTCGACGAGTGTGTTGATCCGTTGCGAGAAGACGCCTTGCAGACTGCGCCCGGCTAGCCTCACGGCGAGTGCGGTCGAACTCTCGATGAGATCGGCGACCGCTTCAGCCTGGACCAGGTCGAGCTTGCCATTGAGAAAGGCGCGTTCGCTGAACTCGCCCGGACGCGCCAGCCGCGCGCCCAGCTCCAGACAGCGGCGCAGCAGCAGATCCATGACGATGGGGCCGCCATGCCCCTGGAGTTCAAGCACATCCTCGCCGGTGAAAGAGCGCGGCGCCTGGAAATAGAGCGCCAGCCCTTCATCGATGAACGTGCCGTCGGCCTCGCGAAAGGTGCCAAAGGCCGCGCGACGCGGTTCGGGAACACGCCCGAGGATGCCTTCGGCAATGGAACGCGTGCGCGGCCCGCTGATCCGCACGATACCCACACCGCCCATCCCGGGCGGCGTGGCGATGGCGGCGATGGTCTCGCCGGTCGTCGTCATCTCAGCGGCGCGCCGCGTCTCAGCGACGACGCTTGGCGGTCTCCAGCTCCAGGTCGCGCGTGATCTTCCACTGCTGCGCGATCGAGAGCAGGTTGTTGACCGTCCAGTAGAGCACCAGACCCGACGGGAAGAAGGCGAAGAACACGGTGAACACGAACGGCAGGCTCATCATGATCTTGGCCTGGAGCGGGTCCGGCGGCGCGGGATTGAGCTTCTGCTGCACGAACATGGACACGCCCATGATCAGCGGCAGGATGAAGTACGGATCAGGTGCGGAAAGATTGTTGAGCCAGAGCACGAAGGGCGCCTGACGCATCTCCACGCTCTCCAGCAGCACCCAGTAGAGCGCGATGAACACCGGAATCTGCACCAGGATCGGCAGACAGCCGCCGAGCGGATTGATCTTCTCGGTCTTATACAGCTCCATCATCGCCTGATTCAGACGCTGCTTGTCGTCACCATAGCGATCCTTGAGCGCCTGGAGCCGGGGCGTGATCTGACGCATGTGCGCCATCGAGCGATAGCTGGTCTCGGAGAGCTTGTAGAAGGCGAGCTTGATCAGGATGGTCAGCACGATGATCGCCCAGCCCCAGTTGCCCACCACGGCATGGATCCAGCTCAGCATCCAGTAGATCGGCTTGGCGATGACGGTCAGCCAGCCATAATCGACGGCCAGCTCCAGCCCAGGGGCGATGTCCTCCAGTGTGCTCAGGAGTTTGGGGCCGACGAAGAGCTGATTCTCGAATGCATGCGTGGCACCGGATGCGATGCTGACCGGCGGCGAGTACTTGCCGATGATGTAGCGCGAGCCGTTCAGCGCATTGGTGTAGAACGTCTCGGCCACGGCACGCGGCGGAACCCAGGCCGCGAGGAAGTAATGCTGCATCATGGCGATCCAGCCATCTGTCACGGTCAGGTCGAGCTTGCCCTTGGCGATATCCTCCAGCGAGACCTTCTTGTACTTTTCTTCGGGGCTGTAATAGACGCCGCCGGTGAAGGTGCTGATGAAGCGGGTCTCGTTGGGATCGTACAGCTCGGTGCGCTGGAGCTGGTTGTAGGCGCGCGCGACCAGGGGCGCGCCGGTCTGATTCTCGACCACCTGACGCGATTCGATCAGATAGCTGCCACGCGTGAAGGTATAGATCTTCTTGACCCGAACACCGGCGTCATTGGTCCATTCGAGCGTCACATCGAGCCGATCGGTGCCGGGTTGCAGCGCATACTGACTCTGGGCGCTGGTGAAGATGGCCTCGTGCGTCGGCAAGAGATCCGGCTTCTCGCCCAGCAGTCCCGACTGGACGACGAACATGTTCGGCGGCACGGGCTTGAGGAGCTGGAACTTGTCGTCCGGACGCTCGGGGACGACGGCATAGTCGAGCAGCCAGGCGCTGGCGATGGTTGCGCCGCGCGGCGAGATCTCGAGACGCAGCACGTCGGTCTCGACCCGGATCGGCGTCTCGTCGAGTGCCGCCGACAGGGTCGCGCCGTCCGGCACGGCGCCGGGCGTGGTCGAAACGGTCGGGATCTCATTGGCGGAAGGCACCGGAACGCCAGGAGCGCCCTGGGCCTGTTCCTGTGCGACCGGGAGTTGGGCGGGACGGCCATAGTCCTGCATCCAAGACTCGTAGATCAGAAACAGCACCGCAGCCAGTGCAAGGAAGAGGAACAAGCGCTGGTTATCCATGAATCGTGGTCTGCCTTTTTTCAGGGACGGGATCGATACCGCCTGGATGCCAGGGGTGACAACGCAACACGCGGCGCAGGGCCAGATAGCTCCCGCGCGCGACGCCGTGGACCTCGATGGCCTCCACGGCATAGTGGGAGCAGGTGGGATAGAAGCGACAACGCGGACCGAGCAGCGGGCTGATCAGGTATTGGTAGACCCGGATCAGCCCGATCAAGATTCGACGCATGATGATTTCCCGATGTGCGCCCAGGCCCGCTCCAGGACGTCGAACAGCCGCTGGTTCGGCTCACGGGGCGCACCCTGGGCACAGAGCACCACGATATCGACTCCCGGAAGCTGCTGGCAGGATCGCCGGAAACTCTCGCGCGCAATCCGCTTGAGTCGATTGCGATCGACCGCGCGCCGGGCGCATTTCTTGGCGATGGCCAGACCGAGACGCGGCTGGTCGAGACCATTAGGCCGATAGAGCACTACGAAGCCTTGACGACCGGCTCGGCTCGCGTCGGCGAAGACGCGCTTGAACTGACTCGACTGGGTCAGGCGTCGTTCGCGTCCGAATCCCTCTCCGGGGCCGCCAGCTCGCGCTGGGGTGCTCAGGGGATCAGGCGGACGCGGCCCTTGGCGCGACGCGCGCTCAGAACCTTGCGGCCATTACGGGTGGCGCTACGGGCACGGAAACCATGGGTACGAGCCCGCTTCAGGCGGCTGGGCTGAAAGGTGCGCTTCATGAACGGTACTCCGAGAATTCGGTGGTGGGGCCGGGCCTGATGACCCAGCTAT